>NZ_JBIVAX010000003.1:335739-396546 GCF_044745805.1 Kitasatospora sp. NPDC086801 | reverse complement strand
TGGGCTCACCTGGCCATGGGCTCACCTGGCCATGGGCTCACCTGGCCATGGGCTCACCTGGCCATGGGCTCACCTGGCCATGGGCTCACCTGGCCATGGGCTCACCTGGCCATGGGCTCACCTGGCCATGGGCTCACCTGGCCATGGGCTCACCTGGCCATGGGCTCACCTGGCCATGGGCTCACCTGGCCATGGGCTCACCTGGCCATGGGCTCACCTGGCCGGGCGTCGGCCCGGTTCGCCGCGGGGTGGGGCCGGTCGGCTGCCGAGCCTCGCAGCCGCCGGGCCCGCGCCCCGACACGGTCCTCTCCTCCCTCCTCCCTACCTCGGCGGTAGCGGCTGCCAGAGGCACCCGCAGTCCGGATGCCCGCGCAGTCGCAGACGCCGTGGCATCCCTTCGCCGGCCGACACCTCGCACCACCCGTCCACGCTCGGCGGCCGCCCGCCGTCCAGGTGGACCTGGACGTGCAGCGCCGCCAGGCCGGCCACCATCGTCGCCAGGGCCGTGTCGCAGGCCGGTGTGCGCGCCCGGCCGGGCCCGCCGTCGGCCAACTGGGCCAGGATCCGGGGCCAGGCGGCGTCCTCGTCCTCCCGGCGCAGGACCAGGCAGTGTCCGCAGGCCGACACCCCCGGCAGTACCAGGGGCCCGACCACCCCGAACTCCTCGACCACTCCGACGTACAGGTGCGGCACCCCGGCCCGGAGCAGCAGCCGGGCCTCGTACGCCCCGCCGGCGAACGCCCCGCTCCCGTCCCGGGGCGCGAGCACCACCAGATCGGGCGGCGGCCCGTCGGGCTTGCGCCGGGGCACGGGCACCAGCGGTCGGCCCGCCGCCCGTTGCACGGCCTCCCGGGCGGCCGTCGAGCGCAGCCGCCCCACGTCCCCAGGCGGCAGTCCTGCCGGGGAGCAGTCCCCGGGGCGCACCCGGCCGCCGTCCACCACGGTGACCGCGCCCGCCCCACCGGCGGCGAGCACGGCCGCCACGGCGGCGCCCACCCGGCCCGCGCCGCGGACCTCGATCCGGGCGTCGGCCCGTCGGGCCAGGACCGCCGGGGCGGCGCCGGGGCCGGAGTGGACCAGGGACAGCGAGGCGAGGTCCGGCCCGAGCAGTTCCCGGTGGGGCTGGGGGTAGCGGGCCAGTGCGGTGTCGGCCGCCTCCGCGTCGTCCAGTAACCCGGTCTCCTCCAGGTCGGTCAGCAGTGCGTCGGCGGGCTCCCGGCCGAGGCCGAGCTGCTCGCCGGCCGCCAGCAGTTCGGGGCGGTCCCTGGTCCCGTCGACCAGGCCGAGGAAGTCGCAGAGGGTCTTGTCGGCCTGGCCGAGCACCCCGGCGTAGCGGGTGATGGTCCCGAACTGCAGGGTGTCGGAGTCCCGCCAGCTGCGGGACAGGGCGGGCTTCAGTACGAGGCGCACGGCGATCTCCCTTCCGATCGTTTCCGGACGGCTGACCGCAGCATGCCCTATCGCGCCGACGTCGTGCGCAAAGTTATCCACAGGCCTGGGCTCATGATCACATAATCTGTTCGCAGACCCTGTGGATAACTGCCCATCCGCTCCGGCGTCGGTTTCCGGACACCCACCGTCGACTTTTCGTTCCCGATCACTCCACGAAAGATTTCGGCCACGGCACCGGACTTCTGTCCGTGGTACCGGGTAACGTCGTGTGCCATGGCAGCCGAGCGGGACTCCCATCCACCGGCGTCGCGTCGGCGTGCCCGTGCAGCGTCCGGGTCGCAAGTGGCGGCGCCCAGCACGCGTGGGCGTCGGGACCAGGATCAGCAGGCGAGGCCCGCGTCGCCGCAGCACCCACCCGCCGCCGCGCCACCGGAGCCGCACGACCGGGGCCGGGTGGAGGTGCGCCGCAGCGCCCGCCGCAGTCGTACCGTCTCCGCCTACCGCGAGGGCGACCGCACGATCGTGCTGATCCCGGCCCGGATGTCGCACGCCGAGGAGCAGCGCTGGGTCGCGCAGATGCTGGAGAAGCTCGCCGCCCAGGAGAGCCGCCGGATCCTCGGGGACGACGCGCTGATGGACCGGGCCCGTGGGCTGTCGGCTGCCTATCTGGGCGATCGCGCCCGGCCCGCCCAGGTCCGCTGGGTCACCAACCAGAACTCGCGCTGGGGCTCGTGCACCCCCAGCGAGGGGACGATCCGCCTCTCCCACCGCCTGCAGGGCATGCCGGAGTACGTCCTCGACTACGTGCTGCTGCACGAGCTCGCCCACCTGCTGGTGCCGGACCACGGCCCGGCGTTCTGGGCCCTGTTGGAGGCCTACCCCCGGACCGAGCGGGCCCGCGGCTATCTGGAGGGCGTGGTCTCGGCGGCCCGGCTGCCGCACATCCCCGGTGCCCGGCACGCCGACCGGGGTGCGGATCCGGCCGGTTCCTGCGGCTGACGCCCGGCCGGGAGGCGGCGGCGAGGAGCGCGGGGAGGGAACGGCGCGGGGAACGACGCGGGGAATGACGAGAGGGGGCGCGGGCCGATATGGCCCGCGCCCCCTCTTCGGGTTTCACCTCAGCTGGTCAGCCGGCGTGCCCGCGCCACCAGGTCCCGCACCGAGTGGTCGGTCAGCTCCGGCAGCCGGTCGTAGTCGAACCAGCGCAGGTCCAGCGACTCCTCGCTGATCAGCGCCTGCGCACCGGCCGGTGCCACCGCGATGTACTGGACGTCCAGGTGGGTGTTCTCCGGTCGGTCCTTGCCGGTGCAGCGGACCAGGTGCCGGTCCAGCTTGGCCGGCACCGGGGCGCCGTCCACCTCCAGCAGGGCCAGGTCGGGGATGCCGGACTCCTCGACGGCCTCCCGCAGCGCCGCCGACGCGAGGTCGTGGTCGTCGGGCTCGCAGTGCCCGCCCATCTGCAGCCACATGCCGACCTTGGGGTGCAGGGTGAGCAGCACCCGTCCGGCCGCCGGGTCGACGACCGCCGCGCTCGCGGTGATGTGCGCGGGCAGGCAGGACCGGTACAGGCCCTCGGGCTGCTCGGCCAGGTGCGCCAGGTAGTCGAGCCGCAGCCGTTCCTGCTCCTCGTCGGCGGGGCGCCACCCGGTCAGGGTGCGCACGGCGTCCGCGTGCAGGGAGGTCGCCCCGGTGTCGGTGGCCGTCATGCGGTGGGCTCGCCCTTTCCGTCGGTGCCGTCGCCGTTGCCGTCGCCGTCCTGCTTCGGCTCGTCGCTCTTCGCCGGTCCGTCGTTCTTGGTGAGGTCGGGCTTGGCGGTGGTGCCGCCCGCGGCGGCCTCGCCGAGCAGCTTGTCGATCGCGTCGAAGTCGAGGCCGCCCTCCAGGTCACCGGTGCCCCGGTGCACGAAGGCGTCCGGGTCGTCCAGGTCGGCGGCGGTGGGCAGCATGTCCGGGTGCTGCCAGAGCGCGTCGCGGCCCTCGATGCCGCGCGCGTCGGCGAGCAGCGCCCACAGCCGGGCGGCGTCGCGCAGTCGGCGCGGGCGCAGCTCCAGGCCGACCAGGGTGGCGAAGGTCTGCTCGGCGGGCCCGCCGGCGGCGCGGCGGCGGCGGACGGTCTCGCGCAGCGCGCCGGCCTGCGGCAGGTGCGGTTCGGCGGCGGCGTGCACGACGGCGTCGACCCAGCCTTCGAGCAGTGCGAGCGCGGTCTCCAGGCGGGCGAGCGCGGCCTTCTGCTCGGGGGTGTCCTCGGGCTGGAGCAGCCCGCCGGCCAGCGCCTCCTGGAGCGCCTCCGGGTTGTTCGGGTCGAGCTGGCCGACGAGTTCCTCCATCCGGGAGGTGTCGACCTTGATGCCGCGGGCGTAGGCCTCGACGGCGCCGAGCAGGTGGGCCCGCAGCCACGGCACGTGGGCGAAGAGCCGCTGGTGGGCGGCCTCGCGCAGGGCGAGGTAGAGCCGGACCTCGTCGGCGGGCACGTTCAGGCCCTCGCCGAACTCGGCGACGTTCTGCGGCAGCAGTGCGGCCTTGCCGGCCGGGGCGAGCGGCAGGCCGACGTCGGTGGAGCCGACCACCTCGCCGGCGAGGGCGCCGAGCGCCTGGCCGATCTGGGTGCCGAACATGGCGCCGCCCATGGAGCGCATCATGCCCATCAGCGGGCCGGCCATGGCCTGCATCTCCTCGGGCAGGACGCCGCCCATGGCGTTGCCGACCCGCTCGGCGACCGGGTCGACGAGGTCCTTCCAGACCGGGAGGGTGGCCTCGATCCACTCGGCGCGGCTCCAGGCGACGGCGGTGCCGGCGCCGGAGGGGAACTCGGTGACGCCGTCGAGCCACAGGTCGGCGAGCCGGACGGCCTCGGCGACGGCGGAGTGCTCGGCGGCGCTGACCGAACGGTCCTTGCTCTTGCCCTCGGCGGGTTCGGCGACGACGGTCTGGCGGGCGATGTTCTTGGCGAGGTCCCAGTTCACCGGGCCGCCCTCGAACGAGAGCATCTGCCCGAGCTGCTGGAACGCGGCGCCGAGGTCGTTGGGGTTGAGGCCGCCGAACATCGCGGCGAACGGGTTGTCGGCCCCGCCGGGGCCGCCCGGGGCTCCGCCGCCGGGCATGCCGAACAGCGCGCCGAACGGGTTGCCGGCGCCGAAGCCGAACGGCTGCGCGCCGCTCTGGTCGGAGCCTGCGGAGCCCTGGTCCTTCTTCTGCTGCTCGTCGTCGGGCTTGGCCTTGCCGTCCTCGGGCTCCTCGGGCGGAACGCCGAATCCGAAGGGAAGGTCGCTCACGGGGTCCTCGATCCGGTCGGCCGTCATGCGGGTGTGGCGGGAAGTGCTGCCCGCCCGGGGCACCAGCGGAGTGGGGGACTCGTGGGCGGCTCCCGCGCGGCAGGTCCGCGCCGGGTGCACCGCCGGGCCTTCGCCTCGGGCAGGATGGACGTACGTGACACACGTCCGTACGCACATAAGCTAACCGTGGAGGATGGCCGGTGAGTTCCCCGCCTTCGGACGTTCGCTCTGGGCTGACCGCAGGAGAGGACGACCCGGACACCACGGCGTCGCCGCCTCCAGCCTACGGCGGACGGCCGCTGACCGTGGCCGTCACCGGCGCCGCCGGCGTGATCGGCGAGCGGGTCGCGGCCCGCCTGGTCGCCTCGCCGCACGTGCGCAGGGTGCTGGCGGTGGACGACCGGCGCGGCGAGGTGCCGGGTGTGCAGTGGCGGGTGCTGGACGTGCGGGACCCCGCGGTGGCCGAGCGGCTGTCCGGGGTGGACGTGGTGGTGCACCTGGCGATGGACTTCGGCATGGAGTCGGATCCGCGCGCCCGCAGCGCCTACAACGTGCGCGGCGCGCAGACCGTGCTGACGGCGGCCGCAGCCGCCGGGGTGCACCGGGTGGTGCTCTGCACCTCCGCGATGGTCTACGGCGCGCTGGCCGACAACGAGGTGCCGCTGGCCGAGGACTCCGAGCTGCGGGCGACCGAGGAGGCCTCGCTGGTCGGGGACCTGCTGGAGATCGAGCGCCTGGCCCGCCGGGCGCCGCGCGCCCACCCGGGGCTGCAGGTGACGGTGCTGCGCCCGGCCGTGGTGGTCGGCCCCGGCGTGGACACCGTGCTGACCCGGCACTTCGAGGCGCCGCGGCTGCTGGTGGTGGCCGGTTCCCGCCCGTGCTGGCAGTTCTGCCACGTGGACGACCTGGCGGCGGCGCTGGAGTACGCGGCGCTGGGCCTGGTGGAGGGCGAGGTGACGGTCGGCTGTGACGGCTGGCTGGAGCAGGAGGACGTGGAGCGGCTGTCGGGGATCCGGCGGATGGAGCTGCCGGCCTCGCTGGCGCTGGGCACCGCGGCCCGGCTGCACCGGCTGGGCCTGACCCCGGCCCCGGCGGGGGACC
Source organism: Kitasatospora sp. NPDC086801 (assembly GCF_044745805.1). Taxonomy (NCBI): domain Bacteria; kingdom Bacillati; phylum Actinomycetota; class Actinomycetes; order Kitasatosporales; family Streptomycetaceae; genus Kitasatospora; species Kitasatospora sp. NPDC086801. Next base: position 390,782 of record NZ_JBIVAX010000003.1, on the reverse strand, counting down.
TGGCCTACACGATGTACCCGTGGGTGGTGTCCGGCAGCCGGCTGCACGAGGCGGGCTGGCGTCCGGAGCACAGCAACGAGCAGGTGCTGGCCGAGCTGCTGGACCAGGTGGCCGGGAAGCACGCGGTGGCCGGGCGCCGGCTGGGCGGCAAGGAGGCCGCGACCAGCCTGGGGGCGGCCGGGGCGACGGTGGCGCTGGTCGGTACGGCCGCGCTGGTGCGCCGGGCCCGCAAGCGGCGCCGCTTCTGAGGCCCGCAGCCGGGGGCCGGGCACTTTTCTCACGATGCGGAATTCTGTCGTCGTGATGCGGAACCCACTTGCCTCAAGCCACTCGGGATGGGGAATCATGGGGTCATGCCCGAGAACCACGACCCCATCCGCCTGCTCGCCATCCGCGACACCCCGCTCTCGCTGGACGAGGTGTACGAGGCGGTCGGCGACGACGCGGCCGGCGGGACCACCGTCTTCGTCGGGACGGTCCGCGACCACGACGGCGGCAAGTCGGTCACCGCGCTGGAGTACAGCTGCCACCCCACCGCCGAGCAGGAGATGCGCCGGATCGCCGAGAAGGTCGTCGCGGACTTCCCGGTGCGGGCGCTGGCGGCGGTGCACCGGGTCGGCCGACTGGAGATCACCGACAAGGCGGTGATCGTCGCCGTGTCCTGCGCCCACCGGGGCGAGGCCTTCGCGGCCGCCCGGCGGCTGATCGACGACCTCAAGCACGAGGTGCCGATCTGGAAGCACCAGGTCTTCACCGACGGCGAGGAGGAGTGGGTCGGCGCCGGTGGCTGCTGACCCGGCGCCTCCCGCGGATCGGGTCGGGCCTGCGGGCGGCCGGTTGGATGCGGAGAGTCGCCATGTGCACACGCAGTGCGACGATCATGCCAGGCGCGCCGGGCTCTCACTCGAACGGGTCCGGGTCGGTGGGCCGAATACTCCCTGGCAGTGAGCCGATCGGCCGTCCCGTAACCCGGATGGCGCTCGCCGCGTTGTCCGCCGGAGTGGTTAATCTGCTCATAGACACGACGAGCTGGGAGTACTGATATGGGTGCGCTCGCCTGGTTGATCATTCCGGTAGTCGCCGTCCTGCTCGCCGCGCTGTGGGCGGGCTGGGCGCAGCGCGCCCCGAGAGCCACCGGGGACCCGGCCTCGCTCGCCGAGCACCGGCGCTTCATGGCCGCGATGGAACGCACCACCGCCGGAAGCGCCGCCTCCGAGGACGGTTCCGGCCGGTAGCCCGGGGGGCGTCCGCTCATCCGCGTCCCGTACTGTCGAGGCATGCCACGCCGCTCCGCGACGATGCTCGCTGCCACCCTGCTGCTCATAGCGCTGCTCTGCGTCTCGGTGCTGATGAAGGTGCCGTACACGGAGATGAGCCCGGGGCCGACGTACAACACGCTCGGCAACCAGGGGGGCAAGCCGGTGATCACCATCACCGGGCGCGACTCGTACCCGACCAGCGGGCACCTCAACATGACCACCGTCCAGGTCACCGGGGCCAAGTACGAGCCCAGCCTGGTCAACGCGGTGGTCGGGTGGCTGCGCGACGACGTGATGGTCGTGCCGCACGACAACGTCTACCCGAAGGGGCAGACGGACGCCGACGCCAAGAAGCAGAACGCCGAGGAGTTCGCCTCCTCCGAGGACAGCGCCCGCACCGCCGCGCTCAACCAACTGGGCGTCCCGATCGGCACCGAGCTGATCATCAAGTCGGTCACGGCGGGGGCCCCGGCGGAGGGCCGGCTGCACGCGGGCGACCAGATCGTCGCCGTCGACGGCGCGCCGGTCAGCACGGTCGAGCAGGTGGTGGCCGCGGTCACCAAGCACAAGCCGGGTGAGTCGGCGGTCTTCACCGTGGTCCCGCGGGTCAAGGACGCGGCCGGTAACGGCGGCGCCAACCCGGGGGCCAGGACCGACGTCACCGTCCCCACCGTGCGGGCCGAGGACCTCGACCCGAAGGCCCCGGCCGAGCGGGCGGGGCTCGCGGTGGTCGGCATCGGCACCACGATCCGGCACACCTACCCGTTCCAGATCGACATCGGCCTGCAGGACGTCGGCGGGCCGAGCGCCGGCCTGATGTTCTCGCTCGGCATCATCGACAAGCTCACCCCCGGCGGCGACCTCACCGGCGGCCGGTTCGTGGCGGGCACCGGCACCATCGACGACGACGGCAAGGTCGGTCCGATCGGCGGCATATCTATGAAGCTGATCGCCGCCCGGGACGCCGGCGCCGAGTACTTCTTCACCCCGTCCTCGAACTGCGCCGAGGCGACCAAGAACGTCCCGTCCGGGCTGTCCCTGATCAAGACGGACACGCTGGACGGCGCGCTGAAGTCGCTGGAGCAGATCCGCTCCGGGCAGACCTCCGCGCTGCCGTCCTGCGCCGTGAAGTGACGCCGTGAAGTAGCGCCGTGAAGGAGCGGGGTGAAGGAACGGCGTGGAGGAGCGCCGCCGGGGGTTGGGGCTACGAGAAGGTTGCCAGCAGCGCCGCGGTCAGTCCGGGCACCAGGTCAGGGCCGGTCAGCACCTCGCGGGCGGTGTCCTTGGAGCGCAGCCGCAGCGCGATCTCCTTCTTGCCGTTGCGCAGCACGGCGGCGGTGATCCGCACCTCCTCGCGCTTGGGGTGGTTGGCCACCCACTCGGCGAGCTGGGCGTCGCTGGCGTTGCGCGGGCGGGTCTGCTCGGAGCCCGGCGGCAGCATCAGGCGCTCGACGACCAGGGCGCAGCCGGCCACCGCGTCGGGCCAGGCGATGGTGCCGAGGAACTTGTCCAGCTCCATGCCGGCCGGCAGCTCGTCCTGCTCGACCGGGGTGAGGCCGGCCGTTTCGTCGTCGCCGAGGCCGAGCTGGGCGGCGATCTTCGGGTCGGCCTTGCGCAGGGCGGTGCTGTCCACCAGGGCGAACAGCCGGGCCGGGAGGTCCCAGCCGAGCGTGGCGGCGTACTCGTCGATCTCCAGCGCGGCCCGGGTGAGCGGGGTGGCGGCAGGGAGCTTGGAGACGTCGTCGGGGGAGCCGGGGGAGTTGAGTGCATTGGACGCGTCGGACATGCCCCAATCCTCACACGCCGGGCGGGGGCGCGGGTGCCGGGCGTCGCCGGTGGGCCGGGGAACGGCCGGGGCGGGGAACGGCGTCGTAACCGTCTGCTAACGGTGGGAACTCGGCCAAAGCCTGGTTAAGTTTCCCTGAAGACCGACTGACTCCAGACGACACAGCTGAGGTGCCACCGTGGTATTCCAGATGCCGGAACGCTCAGGGCCGGGTTTCCGGCGCAGAGTAGGACCGCCCTCCCGGCGCGCGCGGGTGGCCCTGCTGACCCTGGGCGTGCTCGCGGTGCTGTTCCTGCTGTTCGTCATGTTCGCCGGGTTCTGGACGGACTGGCTCTGGTTCAGATCCGTCCGCTACTCCTCGGTGTTCACCACGCAGCTGTGGACGAAGATCGGCCTGTTCGCGGTGTTCGGCCTGCTGATGGCGGTGATCGTCGGCTTCAACATCTGGCTGGCGCACCGGCTGCGGCCGCCGCTGTCGGCGATGTCGGTCGAGCAGCAGAGCCTGGACCGCTACCGGTCGGGCCTGGCGCCGTTCAAGCGCTGGGCGCTGATCGGCGTCTCGCTGGTGATCGGCCTGGTGGCGGGCGCCGCGGCGTCCGGCCAGTGGCGGACCTGGCTGCTGTGGACGAACGCGACGCCCTTCGGCGAGAAGGACGCCCAGTTCGGCATGGACGTCTCGTTCTACGCCTTCGACCTGCCGTTCTACGAGTTCGTGCTGGGCTTCGCGTTCAGCGCGGTGATCGTCTCGTTGCTGACCTCGGCGCTGGTGCACTACCTGTACGGGGGGCTGCGGCTGCAGGGCCCGGGCCGTCGGGCGAGCGCGGGCGCGCAGGGGCACCTGGCGGTGCTGCTGGGCGTGTTCGTGCTGCTGAAGGCGGTGGCGTACTGGCTGGACCGGTACGCGCTGGCGGTGAAGACCGGCTCGTACAAGGGGGTCTCCGGCTGGACCGGCCTGCGTTACGTGGACGCCAACGCGTTCCTGCCGGCCAAGACGATCCTGTTCTTCGTCGCGATCATCTGCGCGGTGCTGTTCTTCCTGACCCCGGTGCGCCGCACCTGGGCGCCGGCCCTGATCGGGCTGGGGCTGATGGTGCTGTCGGCGGTGCTGATCGGCGGGCTGTACCCGGCGATCGTGCAGCAGTTCCAGGTCAAGCCGAACGAGCAGGCCAAGGAAACGCCGTACATCCAGAAGAACATCGACGCGACGCGGCAGGCGTACGGGATCGCGGACGCGCAGACCACCCAGTACAGCCCGCAGGGGTCGACGACGGCCGAGGCGCTCAAGCCGGACGCGCAGACCATCTCCGACATCCGGCTGCTGGACCCGAACGTCGTCTCGCCGACCTTCCAGTCGATCGAGCAGCAGCGCAACTACTACGCCTTCCCGAACACCCTGGACGTGGACCGCTACGGCTCCGGCACGGACAAGCAGGACACCGTGATCGGCCTGCGCGAGCTGGACCTCAACGGCGTGCAGCGCAACTGGATCAACGACCACTTCAAGTACACCCACGGCTACGGCGCGGTCGTCGCCAAGGGCAACCAGGTCAGCGACAAGGGCGAGCCGGTGTTCACCGAGTCCGGCCTGCCGGCCACCGGCGCGCTGGGCGACTACCAGCAGCGGATCTACTACGGCGAGAAGACGACGTCGTACTCGATCGTCGGCGGCTCGAACAAGGAGATCGACTACACCACCAAGACCGGCGAGAACAAGGAGTACACCTACACCGGCAACAGCGGTGTCTCGCTGGACAACCCGATCACCCGGGCCGCGTACGCGGTGCGCTTCGCCGAGCCGCAGATCCTGTACGCAGGGGCGATCACCGACGGCGCGAAGGTGATCTACAACCGGACGCCGAAGGAGCGGGTGGAGAAGGTCGCCCCGTGGCTGTCGATCGACGCCGACGCGTACCCGGTGGTGCAGGACGGCCGGGTGGTCTGGGTGCTGGACGGCTACACCACCTCGGACGGCTACCCGTTCTCGTCGAAGACGACGCTGGGCACCGCGACCAAGGACTCGCTGACCAACCAGCGCGGTGAGCTGCTGACCGTCGCCAACCAGGTCAACTACATCCGCAACTCGGTCAAGGCCACGGTGGACGCCTACACCGGCGAGGTGAAGCTCTACCAGTGGGACGACCAGGACCCGGTGCTGAAGACCTGGATGAAGGCGTTCCCCGGCACCGTCGAGCCGAAGGCGGACATCCCGGGGACGCTGCTGCCGCACCTGCGCTACCCGCAGGACATGTTCAAGGTGCAGCGCGACCTGCTCGGCCAGTACCACGTGACCGACGCCAACTCCTTCTTCAACGGCAGCGACATCTGGCAGATCCCGGTCGACCCGACCAGCGACACCAAGCAGGTCCAGCCGCCGTACTACGTGACGGTGCGGATGCCGGACCCGCAGGTCACCTCGGCGAGCTTCTCGCTGACCACGACCTTCGTGCCCAACGGCCGCCCGAACCTGGCCGCGTTCATGGCGGTCAACGCCGACCCGGGGCCGGACTACGGGAAGATCCGCATCCTGAAGATCTCGGGGGACAACAGCGCCCCCGGACCGGGCCTGGTGCAGTCGACGTTCAACTCCCGGCAGGAGGTGGCCTCGCAGATCTTCGCGCTGAAGAGCGGCGGTGACACCGAGCTGGAGTACGGCAACCTGCTGACCCTGCCGGTCGGCGGCGGGCTGCTCAACGTCGAGCCGGTGTACGTGCGCGGACGCGGCGCCAAGTACCCGACGCTGCAGAAGGTGCTGGCGGTGTACGGGAACGACAACGTGGCGTTCGAGAACACCCTGGAGGACGCGCTGAAGAAGGTGTTCGCCGGGGCGGCCCCCGGGACCACGCCGACCGCGCCGTCCACGCCCAACAACCCGTCCACGCCCGACAATCCGGGGACGCCGACCAGTCCGACGACGCCGGGCGGGGCGATCTCGCCGGAGCTGCAGAAGGCGCTCGGGGACGCGGAGAAGGCGTACAACGACAGCCAGACCGCGTTCAAGAACGGCGACTGGGTGGCCTACGGCAACGCCCAGAAGGCGCTGGGCGACGCACTGAAGGCGGCCGAGGCGGCCCGGGGCGGGAGCCCGGCGCCGGCCCCGACCCCGGGCGCGACGTCGACCGGATCGCCGTCCGCGCGGCCGTAGCCCGCTGAGCTGCGGCAACCGATTCCTGTTTCACCCCGCACCCGTGCTATGGTTCAACTACCGACGCGGGGTGGAGCAGCTCGGTAGCTCGCTGGGCTCATAACCCAGAGGTCGCAGGTTCAAATCCTGTCCCCGCTACTCAGTGGCCAGAGGCCCGGAGGATTCTTCCTCCGGGCCTCTGGTGTTTTCCCCCCGAAGCGGCGGGAACCGCTCCGGTACCATCAACCGTCGCCAACGACGACGGAACGGGGTTTGTAGGGTCCAAGTGTCGGGAAATCGACAAAGCGCCGAAGCAATTCCGTCGGCTTCGGGTCGGCCCCGCCCGAATTCGGCCGGGGCAGGTGTACGCGGGTTGCGGGTGGTGCGACGATGGGACACATGGGGGACGGTGCGCGGCTGCTGACCGGCCGTCGGTTCCGGCGCCTCCCCTGGGGGTCCCCCCGGCCGCGGGCCGGGGCACGATGCCGCGACACTCTGGGGGAGCGGGAGTCGGCATGAGGCTGATCGGCAAGAACGGGTCAGGCACCAAGTCCGCGGCGGCCACCGAGGCGGACACCGACGCCTGGGCGGAGAGCCCCGAGAGCCGCCCCGGAACCCTGCCCGCCCAGCGCACCAGCGGCCTGTCCGAGCGCCCCCCGGTCGTCGGCTACGGCCCCGACAGCCTGGTCCACGTGTCCACCCGTCAGTTCGCCGAAGCCATCAGCCCGTACGGGCCCGGCGGCGAGGCCGCCGACGGCCCGAACGCGAACGCCGCCGCACTCGACCCGGCCGGCCTGGACACCACCAGCTTCGAGACCGCGCTGGCCGCCCGCGAGAGCGCCGCGCTGGAGGCCCGCCACCGGCAGGCCGCCGACGACGGGGACCCGGACGCCGCCAGCCGGCTCGGCACCCTGCTGCTGCGCCGCGGCGACCTGGAGGACGCCGAGCCCTACCTGCGCGCCGCCGCGGCCGCCGGGACGCGCGCCGCCGCCAACAACCTCGGCGTGCTGCTGCACCAGCAGGGCCACCGCGCCGAGGCCTCCCAGTGGTGGCGCCAGGCCGCGGTGGCCGGCAGCGCCCCCGCCGCGCACGCGCTCGGGCTCCAACTGCGCGACCAGGGCGAGGAGGAGGCCGCCGAGTACTGGCTGCACTTCGCCGCCGACCACGGCCACCCGCTCGGCGCGTACGCGCTGGGCGACCTGATGGAGCACCGGCGCGACGTGCGCGCCGAGCGCTGGTTCAAGGTCTCCGCCGACGCCGGGCACCGGGAGGCCGCCTACCGGCTGGCCCGGATGCGCGAGGCCGCCGGGGACAAGGAGACCGCCGAGGCCTGGTACCGCACCGCCGCCGCCCGCGGCCACGCCCGTGCCGCGCTGCGCCTGGGCGTGCTGCTGGAGGAGCGCGCCGCCACCGACCAGCCGCTGCTGGAGGAGGCCGCCCGCTGGTACCGGCAGTCCGCGCAGAACGGCGAGCCGCGCGCCGCCTGCGCGCTGGGCTTCCTGCTGCGCGACTCCGGGGACATGGCCGCCGCCGCCGAGTGGTGGCGGGAGGCGGCCGAGGCCGGCGACGGCAACGCCGCCAACGCGCTGGGCGCCGTGCACGCCGGCCGCGGCGAGGCCAAGGAGGCCGAGCGCTGGTACCGCACCGCCCTGGACGCGGGCGACCAGAACGGCGCCTTCAACCTCGGCCTGCTCTGCGTCGCCACCGGCCGCGACCAGCAGGCCGAGCAGTGGTACCGCCGGGCCGCGTACGCCGGGCACCGGGAGGCCTGCAACGCGCTGGCCGTGGTGCTGTTGCAGCGTGGCGAGGAGACGGGCGCCGAGCCGTGGTTCTCCAAGGCGGCCGAGGCCGGCAGCGTGGACGGCGCGTTCAACCTGGGCGTGCTGCACGCCGGGCGGGGCGAGCAGCGGCAGGCCCAGGAGTGGTACGCGCGGGCCGCCGCCGAGGGGCACGGCGAGGCCGCGCTGCAACTGGCCGTCGCCCAGGAGCAGCGGGGCAACCTGGCCGGCGCCCTGGAGCGCTACCGGCAGGCGGCGTCCGGCGGGTCGGCGGAGGGCGCGTTCCGGCTGGCCTCGGTGCTGGACCGGCGCGGCGATGCGGACGCCGAGGCCGAGCACTGGTACGCGCTGGCGGCCGACGCCGGGCACCGGCGGGCGCAGGTGCGGATGGGCGTGCGGGCGGCCGAGCGCGGTGCGCTGGAGATCGCCGAGAGCTGGTACCGGCGGGCGGCCGAGGCCGGCAGCCGCAGCGCCGCCTTCAACCTGGGGCTGCTGCTGGCCCGGCAGGACCGGGAGGCGCAGGCGATGCTCTGGTACACCCGGGCGGCCGACGCCGGGCACGGGCGGGCGGCGCTGCGCCTGGCGCTGCTGGCGCTGCGCCGGGGGGAGCCGGTGCAGGCGGAGAACTGGTGCCGCCGGGCGGCCGACTACGGGCCTGCCGAGGTGGCGGAGCGGGCCGGGCGCCTGCTGGGCGCGCTGCACGCGGAGCTGAGCGCGTAGCGGCGGGTCCCGCTGCGGCCGGTGGTCTGCGGGGCGGTCGGGGCCGTTACGGCGTGCCCGTGCAGTCCGGGCAGAGGCCGCGGTAGGTGACCTCGGCGGCGGTGACGGTGAAGCCGAAGCGTTCGCCGTCGGGGAGGGCGGCGAGCGGGTCGCCGTGCGGGTGGACGTCGCGGATGGCGCCGCAGCCGGAACAGATCAGGTGCTGGTGGGCGCGGTGGGCGTTGGGGTCGTAGCGCTTGGCGCGTCCGTTGGTGGCGACCTCCAGGACCTCGCCGAGGCCGACCAGTTCGCCCAGGGTGTTGTAGACGGTCGCGCGGCTGATCTCGGGCAGGCGGTTGACGGCGCGGGCGTGCACCTCGTCCGCGGTGAGGTGGACGTGGTCGCCGTCGAGGACCTCGGCCACGACCCGGCGCTGTGAGGTCAGCCGCCAGCCGCGTCCGCGAAGTCGATCCAGCAGGTCGCTCATGGGAACAGGGTAAGTCACACTCTGAGATTGGTTCCAGTGTTGACTTGGACAAAGTCCAAGTTAGGATCGAGTCGTCACGACCGGATAACGCGGAGGCCCTCTTATGACGACCCAGGACGAGCTGCGCCCCACCCTCACCACGGAGGCGGGTGCCCCCGTCGCCGACAACCAGAACACCGAGACCGCGGGCCCCGGCGGCCCGGCGCTCATCCAGGACCAGCAGCTCTTCGAGAAGCTCGCGCACTTCAACCGCGAGCGGATCCCGGAGCGCGTGGTGCACGCCCGCGGCGCGGCGGCCTACGGCACCTTCACGGTGACCGCCGACCTGACGCCCTACACCCGGGCCGCGTTCCTGTCCGAGGTCGGCAAGGAGACCGAGGTCTTCCTGCGGTTCTCCACCGTGGCCGGCAACCTCGGCTCGGCCGACGCGGTGCGCGACCCGCGCGGCTTCGCGCTGAAGTTCTACACCGAGGAGGGCAACTACGACCTCGTCGGCAACAACACCCCGGTGTTCTTCATCAAGGACGCCGTGAAGTTCCCCGACTTCATCCACACCCAGAAGCGCGACCCGTACACCGGCTCCCAGGAGGCGGACAACGTCTGGGACTTCTGGGGCCTGTCGCCCGAGGCCACCCACCAGGTGACCTGGCTGTTCGGCGACCGCGGCATCCCGGCCAGCTACCGCCACCTCAACGGCTACGGCTCGCACACTTTCCAGTGGCAGAACGAGGCCGGCGAGCACTTCTGGGTCAAGTACCACTTCAAGACCGACCAGGGCATCAAGAACCTCACCCAGGACGAGGCCAACCGGCTGGCCGGCGAGGACCCGGACAGCCACCAGCGCGACCTGCGCGAGTCGATCGAGCGCGGCGAGTTCCCCAGTTGGACCGTGCAGGTCCAGATCATGCCGGCGGCCGACGCGGCGAACTACCGCTTCAACCCCTTCGACCTCACCAAGGTCTGGCCGCACGCCGACTACCCGCCGGTCGAGATCGGCCGGCTGGAGCTCAACCGCAACCCCGACAACGTCTTCGCCGAGGTCGAGCAGTCGATCTTCTCCCCGTCGCATTTCGTGCCCGGCATCGGCCCGTCCCCCGACAAGATGCTGCAGGGCCGCCTGTTCGCGTACGCGGACGCCCACCGCTACCGCGTCGGCATCAACGCCGACCACCTGCCGGTGAACCGCCCGCACGCCACCGAGGCGCGCACCAACAGCCGCGACGGCCACCTGTACGACGGTCGCCACGGCCGCCAGAAGAACTACGAGCCGAACAGCTTCGGCGGCCCGGTGCAGACCGGCCGCCCGCTGTGGGCCGCCACCGCGGTCACCGGCGCCACCGGCAACCACGAGGCGCCCTCGCACGCCGAGGACGACGACTTCGTGCAGGCCGGCGACCTGTACCGGTTGTTCTCGGAGGACGAGAAGCAGCGGCTGATCGCCAACCTGGCCGGCTTCATCGCCAAGGTCTCCGCCGACCGCGAGGACATCGTCGAGCGGGCGGTCGACAACTTCCGCAAGGCCGACGCCGACTACGGGCAGCGGCTGGAGGCGGCCGTCCGGGAGCTGCGCAAGCAGTAGCCCGGGACGCGCCCCGATGAGCGGCGGGCCCGGTCGACCGGACAACTGGTCGACCGGGCCCGCACCACGTTCCCGGACGGGTCCTAGACGCTCAGGCGGCGCAGGGCCTCCTCGTGGAGGATGCCGTTGCTGGCGACGGCGTCGGCGCCACCGGGGCCGGGCACGCCGTCCAGACCGGTGAAGCGGCCGCCGGCCTCCTCGACGATGACGCAGTTGGCGGCCATGTCCCAGAGCGACAGCTCGGGCTCGGCGGCGATGTCGACCGCGCCCTCGGCCACCATCATGTAGGACCAGAAGTCGCCGTAGGCGCGGGTGCGCCAGCAGGCCCGGGTGAGGTCCAGGAAGGGGTCGAGGCGGCCGCGCTCCTCCCAGCCGGAGAGCGAGGAGTAGGAGAAGGAGGCGTCCTCGATCCGGGAGACGCCGGAGACGTGGATCCGGGAGGCCTTGGTCAGGCTGCGGCCGGCGTAGGCGCCGAGGTCCTTGGCCGCCCACCAGCGACGCTGCAGCGCGGGGGCGGAGACGATGCCGACCACCGGGCGCTCGACGCCGTCCGGGCCGTCCTCCAGCAGGGCGATCAGGGTGGCCCAGACCGGGACGCCGCGGATGTAGTTCTTGGTGCCGTCGATCGGGTCGATCACCCAGCGGCGCGGGCCGGAGCCCTGGAGGCCGAACTCCTCGCCGAGCACCGCGTCGCGCGGGCGGGCGCGCTGCAGCACGCTGCGGACGAGTTCCTCGGCGGCCTTGTCGGCGTCGCTGACGGGGGTGAGGTCCGGCTTGGTCTCGATCTTCAGGTCGAGGGCGCGGAAGCGCTCCAGGGTGACCGAGTCGGCCGAGTCGGCGAGGACGTGGGCGAGTCGGAGATCGTCGTGGTAGTCGGCCATGTCCGAAACCCTAGCGATCCCGCCCGGATCGGGACAGCCGGGCTCGCGGACCGGGACGGGCCTCCCGGAGGCGAGTGGGCGGGTGGCCGCCGTCAGTGGGCGGAGCCGCTGAGCTGGAGGCCGATCACACCGGCGATCACCAGGGAGATCGAGACCAGCTTCAGCACCGAGGTGGTCTCCTCCAGGAAGACCATGCCGTAGATGGCGGTGCCGGCCGCGCCGATGCCGGTCCACACCGCGTAGGCGGGGCCGACCGGCAGGCTCTTCAGGGACAGCGTGAGCAGGCCGAAGCTGCCCAGGGCGAACACGCAGAAGCTGATGGTGGGCCAGAGCTTGGTGAAGCCCTCGCTGAGCTTGAGGTTGATCGCGAAGCCGGTCTCCAGCAGGCCGGCCAGGACCACCAAGGCCCATGCCATCGCGTGCCCTCCCTGTCGATCGACGGGTCGGGCCGCGCTGTGGCCCGACCTTCCTATGATCGCCAGGCCGGCGCGGTCCGACACCTCGAACGGTCGGGAAACCCCATGGGACGGTAAAACCGCCGCCCGGGTCAGTCGCCCTCGCGGGCCTCCTTGCTGGCCAGCAGGCGGCGCAGCGAGTAGAGCCGGGCGGCCTCGGCGTGGCCGTCGGCGACCCAGGCGTCCAGCGCGCAGTCCGGCTCGTCGTGGCTGCAGGCGCGCGGGCACTCGATGGTGCCGGGCTCCAGGTCGGGGAAGGCGTGGATGACCCGGGACGGGTCGATGTGCGAGAGGCCGAACGAGCGGAAGCCCGGGGTGTCGATCACCCAGCCCGGGTCCAGCGCCTTCTTGGAGCCCGGCTTGGCGCCCGGCGGCGGGGGCAGCCGCAGGGCCAGGGCGGACACGGTGGTGTGCCGGCCGCGCCCGGTGACCGCGTTGACCCGGCCGGTCTGCCGCTGGTGGTCCGGGACGAGGGCGTTGACCAGGGTGGTCTTGCCGACGCCGGAGTGGCCGATGAACACCGTGGAGAGGCCGCGCAGGTGCTCGCGGACGGCCTCGGCGCCGGCCGTCTCCAGTTCGTCCCGACGGGTGACCACGTAGTCGATGCCGAGCGGCGCGTACGACTCCAGCAGCGGCCCGGCCGGGGCGAGGTCGGCCTTGGTGAGCACCAGCAGCGGCTCCATGCCCGCGTCGTACGCGGCCACCAGGCAGCGGTCGATCAGCCGGGGCCGCGGCTCCGGGTCGGCCAGTGCGGTGACGATGGCCAGCTGCTGGGCGTTGGCGACGACGATCCGCTCGTACGGGTCGTCGTCGTCCGCGGTGCGCCGCAGCACCGAACTGCGCTCCTCGACCCGGACGATCCGGGCGAGCGTGTCGTTGTCCCCGGAGAGGTCGCCGACGATGTTGACCACGTCGCCCACGACGACGCCCTTGCGGCCCAGCTCGCGGGCCTTCATGGCGACGATCTCGCGTTCCTGCTTGGTGCCCGGGTCGATCAGGCAGGTCAGCCGGCCGCGGTCGACGGTCAGCACCATCGCCTCGGCGGCGTCATCGTGTTTGGGCCGGATCCGGGTCCGCGGCCGGGAGCCCCGGCGGGCGGGGCGGTTGCGGATGTCGTCCTCGTCGGCGTCCTTGCCGTAGCGGCGCATGGCTCAAGTCTCCGCTCAGGCGTCCGCCACCGCTTCGCCGAGCAGTTCCGCCCACATCCTGGGGAAGTCCGGCAGGGTCTTGGCGGTGGTGGCCACGTTCTCCACCTCGACGCCGGGCACGGCCAGGCCGACCACGGCGGCGGCGGTGGCCAGGCGGTGGTCCTCGTAGGTGTGGAAGACGCCGCCGTGCAGCGGGCGCGGGCGGATCCGCAGGCCGTCCTCGGTCTCGGTGACGTCGCCGCCGAGGTCGTTGATCTCCTTGGCGAGCGCGGCGAGCCGGTCGGTCTCGTGCAGGCGCAGGTGGGCGATGCCGTACAGGTGGGACTCGGAGTCGGCCAGCGCGGCGACGGCGGCGATCACCGGGGTGAGCTCGCCGACGTCGTGCAGGTCCGCCTCGATGCCGTGGATCCGGCCGGTGCCGGTGAACTGCAGGCCCTCGTCGGTGAACTCGCAGGCGCCGCCCATCCGGGTGTAGATCTCGCGCAGCTGGTCGCCGGGCTGGCTGGTGTGCTTGGGCCAGTCGCGCACGGTGACCCGGCCGCCGGTGACCAGGGCGGCGGCGAAGAACGGCGCGGCGTTGGAGAGGTCAGGCTCGACCACCAGGTCGCGGCCGATCAGGGCGCCGGGGGTGACCCGCCAGACGTCCTTCTCGCCGCCGTCCTCGGGGGCGTCGACCTGGACGCCGGCCAGGCGCAGCATCTCGACGGTCATCCGGATGTGCGGCAGCGACGGCACCGGGCCGCCGACGTGCCGGACCTCGACGCCCTGGTTGTAGCGGGCGCCGGAGAGCAGCAGGGCGGAGACGAACTGGGACGAGGAGGAGGCGTCCAGCTCGACCGGGCCGCCGTCGAGCGCGCCGGTGCCGTGCACGGTCAGCGGGAAGGCGCCGCGGCCGCCGTCGTCGATCCGGGCGCCGAGCGCGCGCAGGGCGTTGATCACGCCGTGCTGGGGGCGCTCGTAGCTGCGCGGGTCGCCGTCGAAGTGCACCGGGCCGTCGGCGAGGACGGCGAGCGGGGGCAGGAAGCGCATCACGGTGCCGGCGTTGCCGACGTCGATCGAGGCGGGGCCGCGCAGCGCGGGGGTCGGGATGACCCGCCAGGCCTCGCCGCCGCCGGTGCCGCCGGAGTCGTTGTTGACCTTCTCCTCGATGCCGACGCCGAGGGCGCGCAGACCGTCGGCCATCAGCTGGGAGTCGCGGCTGCGCAGCGGCCGGCGCACCCAGCCGGGTTCGTCGGCGAGCGCCGCCAGCACCAGGGCTCGGTTGGTGACCGACTTGGAGCCGGGGATGGTGACGGTGGCGTCAACGGGGGTGGTCGCGACGGGGGCGGGCCACAGGGTCTCGGTCATGGGAGCAAGTTTAGGGGCCGTACCGGAACGGCCCCTGCGGCAGCCGCATGGCGGGACGGGGGAGGCTCCGTGCAGGGGTTGTAGCAGTCGGTCCGCGCCGAGGGGTGGCTCAGTGCAGGGGTCGGAGCAGCCAACTCGCGCTGAGGGCGAGGCTGGCGAGGGCGGTGAGCAGGAAGACGGTGATCCAGGCGAGGCCGGGGACGTGGGTGAGGCGGGCCAGCTGGTCGGCGTCGGAGTCGCGGGCCCAGCCGATGCGGCGCTGGTGCTGGAGTTCGAGGACCGGGCGGACGGCGCCGAACAGCAGGAACCAGCAGCCGAGGTAGGCGAAGCCGGCCTGGACCTCGGCGCTGCCGAACCAGGAGACCAGGAAGAAGGCGCCGCCGGCGACCAGCACGGTGAACAGGCCGAAGGCGTTGCGGATGCGCACCAGCAGGGCGAGCAGCAGGGCGACGGCCAGCCAGAGCAGCAGGGTGATCCGGCCGGCGGTGAGCAGGGCGGCGCAGCCGAGGCCGAGCAGGGCGGGGGCGGTGTAGCCGGCGGCGGCGGTGAGGATCATGCCGGGGCCGGTGGGGCGGCCGTAGGAGAGGGTGAGGCCGGAGGTGTCGGAGTGCAGCCGGATGCCGGCGAGCCGGCGGCCGGTGACGAGGGCGATCAGGCCGTGGCCGCCCTCGTGGGCGATGGTCACGGCGTTGCGGGTGACGTGCCAGAGCGGGCGGGCGAGGACGGCGAGCAGGGCGGCGCCGGCGGTGGCCAGCACCAGCCAGCCGGGTGGCGCGGGCTGGGTGCCGGTGACCTGGTTCCACAGTTCGCCGAGGTTCTGGTCGGTCGGTTGTGCGCTCATCGTCTCGTCTCCGCCTCCGTCCGCTGCGTTGGGCCGTTCGGGGCAGCCTCCCATGCGGGGACGGGCGGGCGGGAGCGGACGGTTCTCCTGGCGGGATGAAGAAGTGGTGAGCGGGGCCGGCATGGCAAGCTGGCCCGCATGTGCGGTCGCTTCGCAGCCAGTGGCAAGCCCGAGGACGTCGTCGAGCTGTTCGGCGTCGAGCAGTGGGATCCGGCGGAGACGCTGGCCCCCAACTGGAACGTCGCCCCGACCAACAGCGCCTTCGTGGTGCTGGAGCGGGTGCCGAAGGGCCGGGCACGGCCGGTGCGGCAGCTGCGGGTGCTGCGCTGGGGCCTGGTGCCGCAGTGGTCGCGGTCGGCCGAGACGGCGGTGAAGATGATCAACGCCCGCTCGGACACGGTGCACGAGAAGCCCTCGTACCGGCAGGCCTTCGCCTCGCGCCGGTGCATCCTGCCGGTGGACGGCTACTACGAGTGGCAGACGGTGCCGGGCGAGCGCGGCAAGGCGCGCAAGAAGCCGTTCTTCGTGTCCCGGGCGGACGGCACCCCGTTGGCACTGGCCGGGCTGTACGAGTTCTGGCGCGACCGGACGGTGCCGGCCGACCACCCGGCGGCCTGGCTGGTGACCTTCACCATCGTCACCACCGACGCCGAGGAGTCGCTGGCGCCGATCCACGAGCGGATGCCGCTGTTCCTCGACCCGGCCTCCTACGGCGAGTGGCTGGATCCGGGGCTGGACGACCCGGACGAGCTGCGCCAGCTGCTGATACCCCCGCCGCCCGGTGCGCTGCTGGCCACCCCGGTCTCGCCGGCGGTCGGCAGCATCCGCAACAACGGCCCGGAGCTCAAGGAGCCGTGGGCCGAGGCCGAGTACGAGACCACCTTGTTCTGACGTCTGACGTCTGACGTCTGAGCGTTTGACGTCCGGCGTTTGACGTCCGGCGTCTGAGCGTTTGACGTTCGAGTCCTGACAGCTGAGGGAGCCTGAGCCGGTTGGAGCGACCGAAGATGACCACCGAACTCGTCCCCACCGAGGTGGGGGACGCCCGGATCAGCTACCACCGGGCCGATGCGCCGAAGGCGCTGCTGGCGCTCGGGCACGGCGCGGGCGGCGGGATCGAGGCCCGGGACCTGGTGGCGCTGGCCGCGGCGCTGCCGGCGCGCGGGATCACCGTGGCGCTGGTGGAGCAGCCCTGGCGGGTGGCGGGCAAGCGGCTCGCCCCGGCGCCGCGCACGCTGGACCTCGGCTGGACCCCGGTCGCCGGGCGGCTGGCCGGTCAGGGGCTGCCGCTGGTGGTCGGCGGGCGCAGCGCCGGGGCGCGGGTGGCCTGCCGGACCGGTGCGGCGACCGGGGCGGTGGGGGTGGTGGCGCTGGCGTTCCCGCTGCACCCGCCGGGCAGGCCGGAGAAGAGCCGGGCGCAGGAGCTGCTGGAGTCGGGGCTGGCGACGCTGGTGGTGCAGAGCGCGGCGGATCCGTTCGGCGGGCCGCAGGAGTTCCCGGAGCTGCCGCCCGGGCACGAGCTGGTGGCGGTGCCGTACGGCGGGCACGGTTTCGACGTGCCCAAGCGGGCGCCGGTGGGGCAGGACGAGGTGCTGGAGGCGATCTGCCGGGCGGTCGGGGACTGGGTGCTGCGGGTCGTCTGAGGCGGCGGGGGCGGCCGTGAGCGGGGGGTTTCCGCTCGATCACCCGTACGAGCGATTTCGGGGCGGGCGCGGGAATGCGGGCGGGGTCGGGGTGGTTGACACCCTCGTCAGTACGATTCCCGGTTGAGAGGCAGGGCAGATGGGTTCGATCGCGTGCCCCGAGCGGTCAGAGCAGCGCGAGGCCGCCGCGGCGTTCGGCCCCGCCTGGTCCGACTGGATTGTCGCGGGCGAGAAGCCCGTCAGCCCGATATCCTCCATTTCGGGGCGGCCCGCCGTGGGCCGTGCCCGCCATGCCGAGGAGGTGGGTCCGGTCGTCGGGACCGAGCACGAGGCCGAGCCGGGCCGGGGCCCGGAGGAGGGCCAGCCCACGGGCGAGGCGCTCACCGGTGAAGAGCTGGCCGAGGCGATCGGTGAGGACACCTTCCGGGTGTCGGCGGAGGAGAGCGAGGCGGCCCGGCGGGAGCGCTTCGAGCGCGACGCCCTGGGCTACCTGGATCCGATGTACTCGGCGGCGCTGCGCATGACGCGCAACCCCGCGGACGCGGAAGACCTGCTCCAGGAGGCGTTCGCCAAGGCGTACGCGTCCTTCCACCAGTTCCGCGAGGGCACGAACCTCAAGGCCTGGCTGTACCGCATCCTCACCAACACGTTCATCAACTCGTACCGCAAGAAGCAGCGCGAGCCCCAGCGCACGGCGGCGGAGGAGATCGAGGACTGGCAGCTGGCCCGCGCCGAGTCGCACATGTCGACCGGTCTGCGCTCGGCCGAGACCCAGGCGCTCGACCACCTCCCCGACAGCGATGTGAAGGACGCGCTCCAGGCCATTCCGGAGGAATTCCGGATCGCCGTCTATCTCGCGGACGTAGAAGGCTTTGCGTACAAGGAGATCGCGGACATCATGGGTACTCCCATCGGTACGGTGATGTCCCGGCTGCACCGCGGCCGCCGTCAACTGCGCGGCATGCTGGAGGACTACGCCCGTGAGCGCGGGCTGGTCCCGGCCGGCAGCGGGGCAGGGCAGGAAGCGAAGGGCTCGGGCTCATGAGCTGCGGCGATCCGCACGACACGGAGTGTGGCGAGGTCCTCGACCACCTCTACGAATTCCTCGACAACGAGATGGCCGAGGGCGACTGCGCCAAGCTGCGGGTGCACTTCGAGGAGTGCTCGCCCTGCCTGAAGCAGTACGGACTGGAGCAGGCGATCAAGGCGCTGATCAAGCGCTCGTGCGGCTGCGACGACACCCCGGCGGACCTGCGCAGCAAGGTGCTGGCCAGGATCGACTCGATCCGGGCCGGGCAGCGTTCGGGCGAGCAGCTGGTGGTCGCCGTCGACACCACGGTCGAGCTCCACGTCGAGACGGCCCGGCCGGTGCCGGCCGCCGGCGAGGCCGCGGAGGAGTCGGCGGTCCGGCCCGGCGCCACCGTCGAGGCGGGCGCCCCGGCGGAGTAGCCGGGCGGCCGGGCGGGAGCAAGGCGGAGCGACCGGACGGGCCCGCCGACGAGGGCGGGCCGAACGGTCCGGACACGGAGTCAAACGGCCCCGGGAGCGTGCGCTCCCGGGGCCGCTCCCGTTGTGCTTGCATGCGCCCCTCACTCGTTCGAGTGAGTTGGCGGTGCGCCAGCAGCGCCATCGCGCCATCATGCGTCCTTACGCCCGGGTGGCGGCCTATCCTCCTGACGGACGCTCACCGCCGGTCCGCCCGGCGAGCTGAGGCAACGCGGGCCCGGACGGCGGGGAGGTCGAGATCGCTACCGACAGCGAAGGCGCGGCCCTGCCGGAGGGGGCGACGCGCTACCTGGTGGCCGTCCCGGTGGCGGCGCTGTGCTGCCTGCTGCCGCTGCTGCCTGCCGGTGTGCCGCTTGGGGTCCCGCGTTGGTTCGGCGCCCCGGTGGACTGGCCCAAGGTCGGGCTGCTGGCCTTCCTGCACGGCTGCTGGGAGTCGCTGGCCCAGGGCCTGTCGACGCCCTGCCTGCGGATGGTCCGCCGACTGCTGCGCCGCCCGCAGCCGCCCGAGCGGGCGCCCGCCCGCCCCGGGGTCAACGCCTTCTTCCCGGTGCTGTTCGCCGGTGTGCTGATGCTGCCGCCGGCCGCCGCCGCGCTGGTCGCGGTGCCCGCCGCGGTGTTCGGCGGCCCGGCCGGGCGGGACTGCCGGACCCGCCAGCTGTGGAACGGCTCCCAGCTCGCGCTGTGCGCCTTCGCCTCCGCGGCCGCCTTCCACCTGCTGCACGGGCCGCAACTGCTGCTCGGCTCCCGCTTCCCGGCCGCGCTGCTGCCCGGCTTCGCCGCCGTCGCCACGTTCTGCCTGGTCAACGGGGTGTTGGTGGGCGCGATGCTGATGCTCGCCGAGGACCGCCGACCCGCCGTGCTGCTGCGCGGGGCGGTCACGGTGTGCGGGTTGCCGGTGCTGGTGCACGCGGCCGGCGGCCTGATGGTGGCCGTGCTGTGGCAGGGCCCGTACGGGGCGTTCGCGGCGCTGCTGGCGCTACTGCCGCTGTCGATCTCGGCCTGGGTGTTCGCCCAGGGCCAGCGCGAGCGGGACGCCCACCAGGCCACCGTGCAGTCGCTGGTGCAGGCCGTGGAGATCAAGGACTCGTACACCCGCGGGCACAGCGAACGGGTCGGCCGGGCCTCGGTGCTGATCGCCGGTCAGCTCGGCATGGAGGCCGAGCGGCTGCGCACCCTGCGCTTCGCGGGGATCCTGCACGACGTCGGCAAGCTGGGCGTGGCCACCGAGTTGCTGCGCAGAAACGGTCCCCTCAGCGAGGCGGAGCGGCGGGCCGTCGAGGTCCACCCGGTGTACGGGTACGAGCTGGTGCGCGGGATCGCCTTTCTCGGCGAGGCGCACGCCGGGATCCTGCACCACCACGAGCGGATGGACGGCCGGGGCTATCCGAGCGGGCTGGTCGGCGCGCAGATCCCCGAGTTCGCCCGGATCATCTCGGTCGCCGACGCCTTCGACTCGATGACCTCCACCCGCTCCTACCGGCGCGGCCGCCCGGTCGCCGAGGCCGTGGCGGAGCTGGAGCGCTGCTCGGGCAGCCAGTTCGACCCGGTGATGGTCCGGGCGCTGATCGACGCACTGGCCGTGCACGACTGGCAGCCGGTGCTGCCGCCGCCCGGGGACGGCATCCGGGCCGTTCCGGACATCCCGCTCGGGGTGCCCGAGCCGGCGCGGGCGGCGCCGGGCCGGGTGCCCGCGCAGGGCGGGAGCGTCCCCACGGCCGGGCAGCCGTGACCGCGGTCGCCCGGGAGGCCCGCGTGGTGCACGCGGCGGCGGCCGCGCTGCTGGCGTTCGCGGTGGGCGCGGTCGTGCTGCGGGGGGTGGCCGAACCGCGGGTCGCGCTGGCGTTCACGGCGCTGATCGCGCTCGGCGAGTGCGTCCGGATCACCCTTCCGGGCGACCGCGAACAGGCACCGATCGGCGCGGCCGGCGCGCTGGCGTACGCCCTGCTCGGGCCGCTGCGCGGGGTGCCCACCGCGCACGGGATGCTCCAGGTGGTCGCGGTGACCGGCGTTGGCCTGCTGCTGGCCTGGCTGCCCGGGTTCGCGCTGCCCGGGTTCGCGCTGCCCTGGCTCAGGGGGTGCCGCGCGGGCCGGGGGCGGCCGGGCCCGGTGGGCCGGGCCCGCCCCGGCCGACCGCACCGGCGCCCGCCCTGGGCCGACCCGGCCCGGCGCGACAGCGCCGCCCGCCGGCTGCTCGGGGTCGGCTTCGCCGCCGCCGTCTTCCAGCCGCTCTACACCGGCGGACTGGTCGACCGCTACTCGCCCGATGGCCCGGCGTACGGGGCGTTCCTGACCGCCGTCGCCGCGCTGGCCGCGCTCTGCGACGCGACCCTGGCGGCGCTGCTGCGCCGGTCGGCGGCGGGCCTGGAGAGCGGGTTGCGGTTCCCGGCGGCGCTGGAGGACGAACTGCGCTCGCTGTTCGGGATCGGTTCGGCGATCGTCGCCACCGGGATGCTGGTCAGCCTCGCGGCCGGCGAGGTCGGGCTGTGGGCGCTGCCGCTGTTCTGCACCCCGCTACTGCTCGCCCAGGTGTCCTTCCGGCGGGCCGCCGCCGTGCGGGCCACCACCGGGCAGACCATCGCCAGCCTGGCCCGGGCCACCGAGGTGGCCGGCTACACCCCGCACGGACACGCCCGCCGGGTCGCGGACACGGCGTGCGCGCTGGGGCGCGAGCTGGGGCTGGGCACCCGGGAACTCGCCCTGCTGGAGTACGCGGCGCTGATGCACGACGTGGGCCAGCTGTCGCTGGTCGAACCGGTGCCGGACGGCGCGACCGCGCTGCTGCCCTGCGCCGAGCAGCAGCGGATCGCCCGGCTCGGCAGCGAGGTGATCCGCCGCACCGGGGTGCCCCGGCAGGTCGCCGAGCAGGTCGCCCGGCTGGCCGATCCGGTGCTCGGCACGGCCGGCGGGGACGGCTCGGTGGCGCTGGCGGCCCGGATCATCCGGGTGGCCAACGCCCACGACGACCTGCTGACGGCGGCCCGCGGCCGCGGGCTGGGCGAGGCGGTGGGCCGGCTGGAGGCGCTGGAGGTGCTGCGGCTGGGTCGCGGCCGGGTGTACGACGCCCGGGTGGTGGACGCGCTGGCCCGGGTGGGCGGCTAGGTCCCGTCCGGCGTCCCGTCCGGCGTCCCGTCCGGCCGGTCCTGGTGGGTCCGGCAAGATCGGCCGGCCTGGCCCCGGCGGTGAGCGGCGGACCGGTGGACCCCCGTCGGGGTTGAGGCCGGGCGGCCGGGCGGGCAGGCTGGGTGGGGGCGGCCCCAACCTCGGTGGTGGGGAGCGCGGGCGGGGGCGGGCGTGGTTGGATGCGGTCGTAGCGTGGAAACACCGACCCGGGGCACCGTGCCCCGGACCCCGCGGAAGTGGATCCGGACGCGGTGGTACGGGACTTGAGCGGACGACGACGGCAGGGACGAACGTGAGGATCTTCCACCGGGCACGGCACCGGCCGTCCGCCACCTGGCGGCAGACGACCGACCGGGCCTTCACGCTGATCGGCGACGGCCGCTACGAGGACGCCGGCGCGCTGCTGGTGATGGCCGCCGACCTGGAGCCCTGGCTGTCCGACTCCTGGTTCAACCTCGCCCTGCTGCACAAGTTCCGCCGGGACTGGGAGCAGGCCCGCTCCGCCGGGCTGCGGGCCGTCGCCCTGCTGGACCGCGAGCACGGCGCCCCCGACTGGTGGAACCTCGGCATCACCGCGACCGCCCTGCAGGACTGGCCGCTGGCCCGCCGCGCCTGGCAGGCGTACGGGCTGAAGCTGCCCGGTGGCCCGGGCGGGCAGCCGGACGGCCCGGTCAGCCTGGACCTCGGCACCACCCCGGTGCGGCTCTCCCCGGAGGGCGAGTCCGAGGTGGTGTGGGGCCGCCGGCTGGACCCGGCCCGGATCGAGGTGCTGTCCATCCCGCTGCCGTCCTCCGGCCGCCGCTGGGGCGAGGTGGTGCTGCACGACGGCGCCCCGCACGGCGAGCGGGTCACCGACGGGGTCGCCTACCCGGTGTTCGACGAGATCGAGCTGTGGGCGCCGTCCCCGGTGCCGACCTACGTGGTGCTGCTCCAGGCCGCCACGGCGGGGGACCGGGACGCGCTGGAGCGGGTGGTCGCGGACGCCGGCTACGCGGCGGAGGACTGGACGTCCTCGGTGCGGCTGCTCTGCCGGGCCTGTTCGGAGAGCCGGATGGCCGCGGACGACGGGCACACCGCCCACCACGACCCGCACGACGACGGCGACGCCGCGCACCCGGGCCACCTCAGCCACCTCAGCCAGGGCGGGGAGGCCGGCATGTCCTGGCTGGTGGAGCGGGAGTGCGGGATCGCCGCGCCCGCCCTGCTGGTCCGTTCGCTGCTGGACCGCTGGGTCGCGGCCTCACCCGGGAGCCGGGCGTACCGGGACCTCGAAGAGGTCTGCTGAGTACCCTGGTGAGGTACGTGTAGACCTATTGGGAGCGGAAGACATGGCGGAGCAGGCCGAGCAGCACGAGCACGACGAGAACCCGACCCCGAAGGTGGTCGGCGAGGAGCCGGACCTCTCCAAGGGCACCGCGCGTCCGATCACCGTCGTGGGCAACCCGGTCCTGCACCGCGAGGTCAAGGACGTCACCGCGTTCGACGGTGAGCTGTCCGCGCTGATCGACGACATGTTCCAGTCGATGTACGCGGCCGAGGGCGTGGGCCTGGCGGCCAACCAGATCGGCGTGGACCTGAAGGTCTTCGTCTACGACTGCCCGGACGACGAGGGCGTGCGCCACGTCGGCCACGTGATCAACCCGAAGCTGGAGGAGTACCCGGCGGACCGCCGGCGGGTGCTGGACGACAGCAACGAGGGCTGCCTGTCGGTGCCGACCGCGTACGCCGAGCTGCCCCGCCCGGACTACGCGGCGGTGACCGGCGTGGACAAGGACGGCCGGTCGATCCGGGTCGAGGGCACCGGCTTCTTCGCCCGCTGCCTGCAGCACGAGACCGACCACCTGTTCGGCACCCTCTACATCGACAAGCTGTCGAAGCGGGACCGCAAGGACGCGTTGCAGCAGATGGCCGAGGGCGCCGCGCGGTACGCGACCGTGCCGAACAGCTGACGGAACAGCTGACGGAACAGCAGGTCGGGATGGCATCGGGGGCCGGGGCGCGACGGGCGTCCCGGCTCTTGGCGTCCCCGTCCTCGGCGCTCCGGTTCTTGACGTTCCGTCGGTCGTGTTCCGTCAGCCGGGCGCTCGGCCGGTGGACTCGCGGGCGACCAGCTCCGGCGTGAACAGGTAGTCCCGGGCCTGCTGCGGCACCTTCGCGGTGCTGAACGTGCTGCTCGGGGTGCTGGCCGCGTACGCCTTCTCGCGGTTCCGGTTCAGGGGCCGGCGGATCGGGCTGACGGCGGTCTTCCTGGTGCAGATGTTCCCGCAGTTCCTCGCGGTGATCTTGCTCTACCTGATGTTCGCCAAGATCGGGGACGCCGTGCCGGCGATCGGCCTGGACACCCCGTGGGGGCTGGTGCTGGTCTACCTCGGCGGCGCGATGGGGGTGACCACCTGGCTGATGAAGGGCTACCTGGACACCATCCCGCGCGAGATCGTGGTGATCTCGATCCTGTCGCTGACCGCCGCGCTCAACGACGTGATCCTGGCGAACATCTTCCTGACCTCGAACGACTCCAAGACCGTCGCGGTCGGCCTCTACGGGATCATCTCCGGTCAACAGGACCAGAACTACGGCCTGTTCGCGGCCGGGGCGCTGGTGACGTCGCTGCCGGTGATCGTCGTCTACCAGTTCCTCCAGCGCTACCTGGCCCAGGGCCTGACGGCCGGGTCGGTCAAGGGCTGAGCGGGTGGACGCACGGGTTCGTCGGCGAGTGTGGCCGCCGGTTTGTATCCGCCGGGTATCAGGGAGCGCTCGGCCGGCCGTCGATGCGGGGGACGAGGCCGGGGCGTCCGATATCTGCCGTATCGTGCCCTTGTCCGCCGCCGTCCGCCGCCGTCCGCCACTGTCCGCAGCCGTCCGAGCAGGAGCCGTCCGCCCGTGTCCTCGCCCGCACCGCCCCCGCACCCCGTCCGCGTGCTGCTGGTGGAGGACGACGACCTGATGCGCCGCTCCTTCACCGTCGCGCTGGAACGCTACGGCTACGGGATGCGGGCCGCCGCGGACGGCCTCACGGCGCTGGAACTGTTCCGGGACGAGCAGTTCGACCTGCTGATCCTGGACGTGATGCTGCCCGGCCTGGACGGGATCGGCCTGTGCCGCAAGGTCCGGGAGACCAGCCTGGTGCCCGTCCTGATGATGTCCGCGCGCGGCGACGGCCTCGACGTCGTCGCCGGTCTGGAGGCCGGGGCGGACGACTACGTGGTCAAGCCCGTGGACACGTACGTGTTGGTGGCGCGCATCCGCTCGCTGCTGCGGCGGGCGACGTACGCGCCACCCGTCCCGGCGCCCCCACCCGGAGCCGCCGACGGGGACGTCCTGGTGTTCGGGGACCTGACCGTCGACACCGCCGGGATGGAGGTGTCCGTCGGCGGGGAGCCGGTGGCGCTGACCCCGACCGAGCTGAAACTGCTGCTGGAGTTCGCCGCCCACCCCGGCGTCGTGCTGGAACGGCACACCCTGCTGCGCAACGTCTGGGAGTACGGCTGGGACGGCGACAGCCGGGTCGTGGACCTGTGCGTGCAGCGGCTGCGCCGCAAGCTCGGCCGGGAGCGGATCGAGACGGTCCGCGGCTTCGGCTACAAGCTCAGGCGCTGAGGGCGGTGCGCGCCCTGTTCGGGCCGAGGCCGGCCCGCACCCCCCTGCGCTGGAAGATCGCCGCGCTGGCCGCCGCCACCGCCTGCCTCGTCGCGGCGGCGGTCGGCGTGCTGGTGCACCTGTGGACCGCGCACGACATCCGCAGCCGGGCCGAGGCGCAGGCCTTCAACGCCGTCTACTCGGCCATGGACGTCTACCGGCGCACCGGATCGCTGGCCGACGGCGCCGAACTCGACCCCGCCGACCTGCCCGCCGCCCTGCGCCACCCGGCCGACGGCGAACGGCACACGGCCTACGACGGGCACGCCGAGGGGAACTCGGGCCCGAGCTACTGGGCCGCCCAGCGCACCGGCGGGCCCGGCAGCCCGGTCCTCGCCATCCGGGTCAACCTGGCGCCGCAGCTCTCCGACCTGCCCCGGCTGGACGCGGCGATGGCGGTGGCCTCACTGGTCGCGCTCGCGGCGGCCACACCCGTCGCGGTCTACGGGGCCGGGCTGCTCGCCCGCCGGCTGCGGCGGGTCGCCGAGACGGCGGGCCGGATCTCCGCCGGGGACCTCGACGCCCGGACCGGGCCCACCAAGGGCGGCGACGAGGTTGCCGACATCGCGGCGACGGTGGACCTGATGGCCGACAGCCTCGGCCAACGACTGCGCACCGAACGGCAGTTCACCGCGGACGTGGCACACGAGCTGCGCACCCCGGTCGGCGGACTGCTGGCCGCCGTGGACCTGCTGCCGGCGGGCGAGACGGAGGACCTGATCCGGGCGCGGGTGCGGGACCTGCGCGGGCTGGTCGAGGACCTGCTGGAGATCTCGCGGCTGGACGCCGGGGCGGAACAGCCGGCCCGGGCCCGGGTGCCGCTCGCGGCGGTCGTCCGGGAGGCCGTGCTGCGCACCGGGTTCGAGGCCGAGCTCGTCGTGGGGGAGGGGCTCGTCGTGGGAGCGGAGCAGACGGTGGAGACCGATCCGCGGCGGTTGGAGCGGATCGTCGGCAACCTCGTCGTCAACGCGCACCGGCACGGGGCCGCCCCCGTCCTGGTCACCGTCCAGGACGGTACGGTCGTCGTGCGCGACCACGGCCCCGGCTTCCCGCCGGACCTGCTGCGCCACGGCCCGCGCCGCTTCCACACCGGCGCCGCCGAGCGCGGCACGGGCCACGGACTGGGGCTGACCATCGCGCTGGGGCAGGCCCGGCTGCTCGGTGCGGAGCTGCGCTTCGACAACGCGGAGGACGGCGGGGCGGTGGCCACGCTGCGGCTGCCGGGCTGAGCGATCCGACGGCCGGGCTGACCGCCTCGGCTGCTACCGGACTGCTGCCGAGTGGAGCGGTCATGGATACACGGCGGCGCAGGGGCCTGATACGTGCCCCGGACACCCTTCGAAGTGCACCGACCCGCACCTCGGACAGGAGTCCCCCTCGTGATCGCCAACCCCCTCGCCCTGCACGCGACCCCCGGGGTCGCGGCCGCCGTCGCCGACCTGACGAAGACCTACGGCAGCGGCGACACCCGGGTCACCGCCCTGGACCGGGTCAGTGTCGCCTTCCGGGAGGCCGAGTTCACCGCGATCATGGGCCCGTCCGGCTGCGGCAAGTCCACCCTGATGCACTGCGCGGCCGGGCTCGACACCCCCACGTCGGGATCTGTGCGGATCGGCACGACGGAACTGGGCGGCCTGGGCGACCGGCAGCTCACCCGACTGCGGCGGGACCGGGTCGGCTTCATCTTCCAGGCGTTCAACCTGCTGCCCACCCTGACCGCGCTGGAGAACATCACGCTCCCGCTGTCGCTGGCCGGGCGGACGCCGGACCGGCAGTGGCTGGACCGCGTGGTGTCGATGGTCGGGCTCTCCCAGCGCCTCGACCACCGGCCGGCCGAGCTGTCCGGGGGCCAGCAGCAGCGCGTCGCGGTCGCCCGGGCACTGGTCGCGCGGCCCTCGATCGTGTTCGGCGACGAGCCGACCGGCAACCTCGACTCCCGGGCCGGGGCCGAGGTGCTCGGCTTCCTGCGGGACTCCGTCAGGGAGTTGGGGCAGACGGTGGTCATGGTGACCCACGACCCGGTGGCCGCCGGATACGCGGACCGGGTGGTGTTCCTGGCCGACGGGCGGCTGGTCGACGAGATGGCGCACCCGACGCCGGACCGGGTGCTGGACGTCATGAAGTCCTTCGCAGGCTGACCCGCACCCCCCGACTCTCGAAAGCTGATCATGCTGACCACAGCCCTGCGCAACGTCCTGGCGCACAAGGCCCGGCTGCTCATGACCGTCCTCGCGGTCTGCCTCGGCGTCGCCTTCGCCTCCGGCACCCTCGTCTTCGCGGACTCGACCGCCGCCGCCCACCGGGCGGCCGCATCCCGCACCTTCGCCGACATCGCGGTCAGCGTCACCGCGAAGGAGTCTCCTGCCGCCCCCGACCAGCCGAACGTGTTGACGGACGAGTTGGCGCGCCGGGTCGCGGACGTGCCCGGCGTCGCGGCGGTACGGCCGTCGGTCGACGGGAGCGCCACGTTGAACGCGGCCGACGGCAGGCCGCTGCGGGTCAAACGGGGGACGAACCTCGCGGACGCCTACGTCCCGGGGCGTGACGGCAAGGACGCCCGCTACCCCGTGGTCGAGGGGCGGGCCCCCGCCGGCGCCGACGAGATCGCCGTCGACCGGGGCACCGCAACGGCCGGCCGGTACCGGGTGGGCGGCCCGGTCACGCTCGCCACGGACGGCCCGGCGCTCACCGCGCGGCTGGTCGGCATCGTGACCACCGCGGACACCCGGGTCACGGCCGGCGGCACGCTCACCCTGTTCGACCGGGCCACCGCGCAGCGGCTGTTCGCAACTCCCGGGCACTACACCAGCCTTGAGGTCTCCGCCGGGCCGGGCGCCGGCCAGTACGAGCTGGCGGAGCAGATCGCCGCCGTCCTGCCGCCCGGCCGGGCCGAAGTCACCACCGGACAGGCGCAGGCGAACCAACAGGCCGTCTACGTCGACACGTTGACCCGGGGCTACCAGAAGCTGCCGATGGTCTTCGCGGGGGTGTCGCTGTTCATCGGCTCGTTCCTCGTGGTCAACACCTTCACCATGCTCGTCTCCCGGCGCACCCGGGAGATCGCCCTGCTGCGGGCGGTGGGCGCGACGCGGCGCCAGGTCGTGCGCTCGCTGCTGGCCGAAGCGGCGCTGGGCGGGGTCGTCGCGTCGGTGGTGGGCTTCGCCCTCGGGCTCGGCATCGCGTCCGTGTTGCCCGGGCTGCTGAGCGGTGACGGGAGCCAGGTGCCGAAGGGCCCGCTGGTGATCGGGCCCCGGCCGGTGGCGGCGGCCCTGTTCGTCGGGGTCGGCGTGACGGTGCTGGCCGCCTGGCTGCCGTCGCGCAGGGCGGCGCGGATCGCGCCGATCGAGGCGCTGCGGGCGGCGGCCGCGCAGCCGGGCGGGCGCTCGCGGCTGCGTCCGATCGTGGGGGTGGGGCTGCTCGTCCTCGGCGTCGGCTGGCTGGTCGCGCTCGCGGGTGCGGCCAAGGACGCCTCGGAGGGGAACCTGCAGAGTGCGATGGTGGGTTGCGGGCTCCTGGTCGTCGCCCTGATCGTGCTGGCACCGACCCTCGCCGTCCCGGTGATCCGGCTGACGGGCCGCCTCACCCGGCGGTTCGGCGTCGTCGGCCTGCTGGCCCAGCAGAACGCGCTGCGCGACCCCCGGCGCACGGCGGCGACCGCCGCCACGCTGCTGATCAGCACGGCGCTGGTCAGCGGGCTCGCCACCATCGGCAGCTCCACCGGGCAGGCCCTCGACCGGCAGACGGCGGACGGGCTCGCGGCCGACTACGTGATCAGCACCGGCGACACCATGACCGGCATCGACCCGGCGGCCGTGCAGCGGGTGGCCGGTCTTGCGGGGGTGCGCGGCGCGAGCGCGGTCGCGGACTCCACGGTGGTCATCGGCGGCAAGGTCCGTGAGATCTCCGGCATCGACCCCGTCTCTGTTGAACAGGCCGTGAAGCTCGACTTCGTGAGCGGTTCCGTGCAGGACCTCGGGCCCGGCCGGATCGCCGTCTCCAGCAGCGTCGCCAGGGAGACCGGGCTGAGCACGGGCGGCCAGGTCAACGCACGGATGGGTCGGAGCGAGGAGTTCACGCGGTACACCGTCGTGGGCGTCTACCAGGACAACCCCACCGCCCACGACGCGGTCGGCGCCCGGGGCGAGGTGCAGAAGAACGGCTTCAAGCCCGGCTCCGTCCAGCGGATCCTGGTCCGGGGCGACGGCTTGTCCGGGGACGGGCTGCGGGCCGCCGTCGGCAACAATCCGCTGCTGAAGGTGCAGGACCGGGCCGAGCTGGTGCGGGAGGCGGCGGGGACGATGGGCGACCTGCTGACGCTGATGTACGGGCTGCTCGGCATCGGCGTCGTGATCGCCGCGCTCGGCATCGTCAACACCCTGGCCATGTCCGTCACCGAACGGACGCGTGAGATCGGCGCCCTGCGGGCCATCGGCATGGATCGCGCGGGCATCCGTCGGATGATCCGCCTGGAGGCCGTGACGGTCGCGGCGTTCGGCACCCTGCTCGGCCTGGCCGGCGGGCTGTTCGGCGCCTGGGCGGTCGGGGCGCTGGCGGGCGGCGCGGTCAAGCAGTACGCGCTGGTGCTGCCCTGGGGCACGCTCGCGCTCGTCTGCCTGGCGTCCCTCACGATCGGCGTCCTCGCCGCCGCCGTCCCCGCCCGCCGGGCCGCCGCCCTCAGCCCGCTGGAAGCGGTCGCGGAGGTGTGACCGGTCGATCGCCCTGTCCCCGCCCGGTGCGAACGCCGGGCGGGGACCATCAGCGTCGCGGCCGGGACAGGGCGATCGGGTCGTCCGGGTCCTCGATGTGGTCGCTCACTGGGCCCCGAGACGGTGAAGGAACGTTGAGGCCTGGGTCCGCGGGATCGGCTGCTGGTCGTCGTGGTGGTTGTGCAGGGACGCTGCGCTCACCATTCCTCCGGAAGTCTCGTGCAGGCGGGACCGGTCAGTGTCTTCCCCCGCAGGCCTGGCCGGTACCGGAGCCGTCACGAGAGTCCTGAGCGGCGCGTCCTGTCCCGGCGAAGATTGACCGGCTTGTCCGTCTCAGCAACGGTTGACCAGGCGTTGCTATGGCCCTGCAACCTACACAGCCCTCACAAGAGAGCCCAATGCCTGAACTTCCCGTCACACGCCGCATCACCCTCCACCTACCCGCCGACCTCGTCGACTGGCTCCACGAGTTCGCCGAGATCTCTCACCGATCCGTTGACGAGGTGGTCCGGCCACTGATCGAGGCGGAGAAAGCCCGCTTCGATGCAAACTGGGATCGGACGTCACCAGGGCCTGGTTAGAGTCGAGGAGCGCCACGACCAGCAGCTCGACGCCCACACGCGACCGGTTGGCAGCCGCTCCTTTGTCGTGTGCGGGTCGGGCGCCATGTACCAGACGATGGAAGGCCGTTGGGGCTGCGCCTCTTGTGGCTCCACCTGGGCCCGAGACAGCGAGAAGGGCCAAGGAGCATGCCGATCTGTGCGGAGTGCCGCACCGCTGAGGCGGTCATCAAGGACCTGGACGTCGGGTGACTGGCCTGGCCGGCGATCGCACATCAGGCTGACGGCCGGGCAGCGGGTCGGATCGGGCACGGGATGTCCGGCCAGATCCGGTTGGGGCACGCGATCACGTAGTGGCCCGACCAGCGGCTGTCGGACACCCAGCGGGACCAGACGACGTCCGAGGCGCCCTCCAACTGCTCAACCGCGCGGAGTCGCCGTGCCTCGAAGGGAAGTTGGGGGTCGCCGCCAGGAGTGTGTTCCTCGTACCGTTCCGCAAGCCAGTCCACTGCGTTGCTCACCGCCACCCAGGTGCCCCGCACCTGGGCGGCCGGGCGCAGGAGCCACCAGCCGGTCATCATCGGCGGGAGTTCCGAGAGGCCGAACCGTGCGGCCTCGATCGGGCGACGCTCCGGCTCCTTCGCCAGCAGCCGGCCGTCACCGGCCCACTCGTAGCCGTGGAAGTGCAACAGTGCTTCTCCTCGGAGACGTGGAAGCCCCGGCCGCCCGCACGGGACTGCGGGCGGCCGGGGCTGTCAGGGGACTTCAGACGGACAGGCCGAACCGCGCCGGGTCGATTCCGGCCTCGGTCAACTCCTCGGCGGTGAACAGCAACGGTTCGCGGTCGGGACGCTTGCTGTCGCCGAGGGCGAAGACGCCGTGCTCGACCAGGCCGAGGGTCACGCACGACTCGCCGTCGTCGCCCCCGCCCTGGTTGCCGCCGCACGCACGGTTGAACTCGACCTGGGAGAGGTCGAGTCCGTACAGGTTGCGCTCAGTCATCGCCTGCACCTTTCGGTATCGCTTCGGGGCAGCACGGAACGGCCCCGCCCCGCCCAGGACTTGGGCGGGAGAATGAGGGGGAGTTCAGCCCCACAGGCTGATGCGGGTGGTGAGCTGGTCGGCCGGTACCTGGCGCGGTTTGGCGTCCGGCTCGAACAGCGGCCGGACCAGCGCCCGGCCGTCCTGGGCGCCCACGATTTCGACCAGACACCCGGTCGTCAGGTCCTTCCGGACCGGATTGTTGTCGATCCGCTCCATGAGTTCCGCGTGCGTACGGCGGCGTGTGGTGCCGGTCGGCTGTGCGAAACCGTCAGTGGGCATGGAGCGCTCCTGTGGCTCTCGAATCATTTCGGCGAGTCACCAAATTACCGGGGCGTTGGGGTTGTTTCTGTGCGCTTTCCCGTTCCCGAAAGAACTCACCTCAGGCCCGTTTGGGCAGTGCGCGCATTCCATTTTCCGCCCGGGTCGAACGGGAGGGATCGTAGGGCTCAGGTGGCCCACCGAATCCCGCCGAACGTGGGCGCAGGAAGTCGGACCGGTCGACTTCCTGCACCGCGAAGGTTCGCTGGTTGGCTATCGGCAGAGATCCTGTGATGTCTCCCGATGGCGGGAAGTCCACTCGTGCAACGCGGCCCGAGCATCCTCGCCCCAGAGCGCGTAATTCTCGAAGGTTCGGAACGTGTCCAGGTACTCCTGGACGTCGTGGGGCCTGTTGAACACGAGCACGCCTGCGGCTACCTCAACGGTGGCCAAGGATGCGTCGTAGACGGTGAAGACGTTCATCGGCGCCTTCGGCATATGGCCGGCCAGCGGGATGACTCCGAGTCGAACATTCGGCAAGCGGGAGACCGAAGCCAGGTGGTCGAGCTGCGTGGCCATGGCCTGCGCCGGTACCAGCGGCCAAAGGCAGGCCTGCTCCGTCAAAACAAAGGTGAAGCTCTTGGTGACGTCGCGGAGTACGGCTTGCCGCTCAAGCTTCTTGGCGATGACCCTCGAGTGATCGCCGGGGATCTGGGCCAGACTGGCGTTGACGTACGCCGGCGTCGAGAGCAGTCCGGTGATCATGGTCGGCAGGAAGTGGCGGGGTTCCGTCGAGGTCCGCTCAAGGCTCGCCAGCTCAACCTGCTTCTTGTCCGCGCCGTTTCAGCGGAGGATTCTGGCGTCCTGCCGCTCTGGACCCGCGAGCCGTGCTGAATCCGACCTGTTTTCCACTGAGGATTCCTTTGGATTCTTATTCTCGAAGGAATTCGTCTCGGATCCCTTCGACCAGTGCGCGCATGTCGTCTCCGTGTAGTGCTACGGCATCGAATTCGGAGAATTTTGACAGATAGACGCCGACATCTCGTGGATCGTGAGTGGTGATCTCTGAATGGAACGTCTCCACGATGACCAGGCGATCGTCATACATGCTGAAGCATGTCATTGGGAAGTCCGGCATTCGTCTGGCGAGGGGAATAGACCCGATGGTCACGTTGGGAAGGCGGGACAGTGACACCAGGCGATCGAGCTGTGTAGCCATGACGGCAGGAGGACAGATCCGCCAGCGTAGTACATGTTCACAGATGAGGAAGTGGAACTGCCGCTGGCGGTCGTACAATACGGCCTGGCGCTCCAGTCGAGCTGCGATCGTTTTCGTCTTCGCCTCTTCTGGCAGCTCTGGGTGCAAGGCGAAGACGGCCGAGACATATTCGGCGCTCTGGAGCAGTCCAGGAATCAGCTGTCCCTGGAAGAGTCGGAGAAGGCCTGTTCGGGCTTCGATGGCTTTGATGGCGTGCTGGTGCTTCCAGTGGCCCATTCGGCGGAGTTCCCGCCAGGCGACCTCTTCGGTCGCCGCGCCGCGGGCTGCCTCCAGGAACTCTGCTTTGGCTTCGCCTGATATGCCGAGCGCGGTCAGGATGAGGTCCACGTCCTGCACGCTCGGCAGGGTCTTGCCGTTTTCGATCTTCGAAAGCTTGGCTGGAGACATGGAAGCCCTGCGGGCGACGGTCTCGGCTGTCTTGTCCGAGGCGATCCGTAGCGCCCGCAGGGCTTTGCCCAAGTCCTTGTGCTGTTCTCCGCTCAAGCCGCCGAGTACTCCCCGAAAGGCACGGCGTTCGTCAGAGCGATCTCCCGGTACTGCTGGTACTCGCTCAGGTAGTCGTCGGGCAGGAGTTCGGCTCCGAGGAACTGCCCTGCATCCGTGTAGTGCATCCGGTAGACCTGGGCGTCATCGAACAGCCAGAAGTCGTGGTCCGGTAGCCCGGCCACCTTCTGGCGAGCCGTGTCGATGATGCCGATCGACTCGCCGGCCTTGATGTTGCCGGGGTACGACGCCAGCTCGTAGCGGAGGTAGTCCGACAAGGGGGAGTGGAGGACGTGCACCCGGGCCACCTGCTTGCCCAGATCGGTCATGGAGCGGACCCATGGGTTGTCGGACGATTCGGGCGGCAACCCCTTGCCTGCGAGGAAGTCGGCGAACTCGTCGCGTTCCTCGTCCACGTCGTAGACCGCCAGCGTTTCGAGCCGGAAGGCCGTTCGCTCGAACGTCTTGAAGAGACGGCCGAAGTCTTCACCCTTGAGCATGGAAGTACCCCTCCAGGACCGTAGCGGGGATCACGACCGCAGACTCGCCGTCGGGCAGGTTCAACTCTGCCAGGCAGGAAGGACCGGTGATCGCGTAACCCTGGACCGCGTAGTCCCCGTTCTCGGTGCCCCACAGCGTGGGCACGATCCGTCGTTGCAGGACCCGTTCCCAGACAGCCAACGCAGCACCACGTGCCTCCAAGTCGCCGGTGGTTCCTGTCTTGCCCGATGCTCCCGGCTCTCTGGGCGCAGGGTCAAGAACCTGATCTTTCCAGAACGGGAAAGTCGTTCGACCGCCCCCGCCCGGTGTGAACGCCGGGTGGGGGCGGGGGAGTTCAGGGGGATGGGGTGGGCGGTCGGGTCGGTACAGACAGAGGTGCCCCGCGCGGCGGTGAGCCGGGCGGGGCACCTCTGGTGTGTCTGAGCGGTTTAGAAGTCGTCGTCGAAGGCGACGGAGCCTTCGACGGCGACCTGGTACGCGGAGACGCGGCGCTCGAAGAAGTTGGTCAGCTCCTGGACGTTCTGGAGTTCCATGAACCCGAACGGGTTCGTCGACCCGTAGCGGATCGGCAGGCCCAGGCGGGCCAGGCGCTGGTCGGCCACGGCCTCCAGGTACTGGCGCATGGAGTCGGTGTTCATGCCGGCGAGGCCGTCGCCGCACAGGTCCTGGGCGAACTGGAGCTCGGCCTCGACGGCCTCTTCCAGCATCTCCGTGACCTGCTTGGCCATCTCGTCGTCGAAGAGGTCGGGCTCCTCCTCGCGGACGGTGTCGACGACCGACATCGCGAAGTCCATGTGCATGGACTCGTCGCGGAACACCCAGTTGGTGCCGGTGGCCAGGCCGTGCAGCAGGCCGCGCGAGCGGAACCAGTACACGTACGCGAACGCGCCGTAGAAGAAGAGGCCTTCGACGCACGCCGCGAAGCAGATCAGGTTCAGGAGGAACGCGCGGCGGTCCTCCTTGGTCTGCAGCGAGTCGATGTGGTCGACGGCGTTCATGTACTTGAAGCAGAACTGCGCCTTCTGGCGGATGGAGGGGATGTTCTCCACCGCGGCGAAGGCCGCGTTGCGGTCCTCCGGGTCGGGCAGGTAGGTGTCGAGCAGCGTCAGGTAGAACTGGACGTGCACGGCCTCCTCGAACAGCTGGCGCGACAGGTACAGCCGCGCCTCCGGGGAGTTGATGTGCTTGTAGAGGCTCAGCACCACGTTGTTGGAGACGATCGAGTCACCCGTCGCGAAGAAGGCGACCAGGCGGCCGATCAGGTGGCGCTCGCCCTCGCTGAGCTTGGCCAGGTCGGCGACGTCGGAGTGCAGGTCCACCTCCTCGACGGTCCAGGTGTTCTTGATCGCGTCCCGGTACCGGTCGTAGAACGACGGGTAGCGCATCGGGCGCAGGGTCAGCTCGAAGCCGGGGTCGAGCAGCATCTTCTCGCGGTCGGGGGTGCTCACTGGCAGGCCTCGCAGGACTCGGGGTTCTCCAGGGAGCAGGCCAGCGCGGCCTCCTCCTCCGGGGTGAGGGTCGGGGTGTTCACGGGCACGGGCGCGGACGCGGACGCGGGCGTGGCGGCGCGGGCGGTACCGGACGCGGCCTGGGCGATCCGGGTCGCCGGGCGCGAGCGCAGGTAGTAGGTGGTCTTCAGACCGACCTTCCACGCGTACGCGTACATCGAGCTGAGCTTGCCGATGGTCGGCGCGGCCATGAACAGGTTCAGCGACTGGCTCTGGTCGAGGTACGGCATGCGGGCCGCGGCCAGGTCGATCAGCGCGCGCTGGGGCAGCTCCCAGGCGGTGCGGTAGAGCGAGCGGACCTCGGCGGGCAGCCAGCCCAGCTCCTGCACCGAGCCGTTGGCCTCGCGCAGGGCGTCGCGGGTCTGCTGGTCCCAGACGCCGAGCTCCTTGAGCTCGCGCACCAGGTACGGGTTGACCTGGAGGAACTCGCCGGACAGCGTCTCGCGCTTGAACAGGTTGGAGACCTGCGGCTCGATGCACTCGTAGACGCCGGCGATGGACGCGATGGTCGCGGTCGGCGCGATGGCCAGCAGCAGCGAGTTGCGCAGGCCGGTCTCGGCGATCCGGGCGCGCAGCGCGGTCCAGCGGTCGGCCCACTGCGGGGCGGCCGTCGGGAAGTGGTCGATGTGCAGCTCGCCGCGGGCGGCGCGGGTCTCGCCGTAGGCCTCGTGGCGGCCCAGCTGCTCGGCCAGGTCGGCGGAGCGCTCGTACGCGGTGAGCATGATGCGCTCGGCGATGAGGGTGGACAGCCGCGCGGCCTCGGCCGAGTCGAAGTCGATCCTCAGCTTGAAGAAGACGTCCTGGAGGCCCATCACGCCGAGGCCGACCGGGCGCCAGCGGGAGTTGGAGGTGCCGGCCTCGGTGGTCGGGTAGAAGTTGATGTCCACCACGCGGTCGAGGAACGTCACGGCGGTGCGGACGGTGGCGTCCAGGCGCTCCCAGTCCATCGCACCCAGCAGGTCGTCGACGGAAGCGCCGACCGCCACGTGGGCGCCGAGGTTGACCGAGCCGAGGTTGCAGACGGCGGTCTCGGAGTCGTCCGTGACCTCCAGGATCTCGGTGCACAGGTTGGAGGAGTGCACCGTGCGGCCGGGCAACGCGGTCTGGTTGGCGGCGCGGTTGGAGGCGTCCTTGAAGGTCATCCAGCCGTTGCCGGTCTGCGCCAGGGTGCGCATCATCCGGGCGTACAGGGTCTGTGCGGGGATGGTGCGCACGGCCTTGCCGGCCAGTTCGGCCTTGCGGTAGGCCTCGTCGAAGTCGGAGCCCCACAGGTCGACGAGCTCGGGCACGTCGGCGGGGGAGAACAGCGACCAGTCCTCGTTGGCGTTGACCCGGCGCATGAACTCGTCCGGGATCCAGTGCGCCAGGTTGAGGTTGTGGGTGCGCCGCGCCTCCTCGCCGGTGTTGTCGCGGAGCTCCAGGAACTCCTCGATGTCGGCGTGCCAGGTCTCCAGGTAGACGCAGGCCGCGCCCTTGCGGCGGCCGCCCTGGTTGACGGCGGCGACCGAGGAGTCGAGGGTGCGCAGGAACGGCACGATGCCGTTGGACTTGCCGTTGGTGCCGCGGATCAGGCTGCCGCGCGAGCGGATGCGCGAGTAGGACAGGCCGATGCCGCCGGCGTGCTTGGAGAGCCGGGCGATCTGCGCGTAGCGGTTGTAGATCGAGTCCAGGTTGTCCAGCGGGGAGTCGAGCAGGTAGCAGCTCGACATCTGCGGGTGCCGGGTGCCGGAGTTGAACAGGGTCGGCGAGGAGGTCAGGTACTCCAGCCGGCTCATCAGGCCGTACAGCTCGGCGACCTCGCGCACCGACTGCTCGCTGTCGCCGACCGCCAGGCCGCAGGCGACGCGGAGCAGGAAGTGCTGCGGGGTCTCGATGACCTTGCGGGTGATCGGGTGGCGCAGCAGGTAGCGGGACTGCACGGTGCGCAGGCCGAAGTACTCGAAGCGGTCGTCGCCCTCGGGGTCGATCAGCGCGTCCAGGGCGGCGGCGTGCTTGGCGACGAAGGCGGCGGTGGTGTCGCCGATCAGGCCCTCGGCGTGGCCGACGGCGATCGAGGCGGCGAAGGAGCGCGAACCCTGGCTGTTCGCCTCGTCGACGATCTCCAGAGCGAGCAGCCGGGCGGCCAGCTTCGAGTACTGGGGGTCCTCGGCGATCATCGACGCGGCGGCGTCCACGGCCAGCCCGCGCAGCTCGGCGAAGTCCGAGCCGGCGTGGCGGCCGCGCAGCGCGGCGGCGGCGACATGGCCGGGGTCCGCCTGGGGGAGATCGACGCTGCGGTCGGTGAGCAGCCGAAGGAGCGCGCCGCCGGGGTCGGAGACCGTCGGGTCGGTGGGGGCGGGGCCGGTGCCCTGGGCGGGCAGGGTGGCTGAGGCAGCGGTGGTCAAGGCGCTCTCTCCTGGCGGCGATCGGCGGCGGTGATCGGGGGGTACCGGGCCGTTCGGGGCAGGGGAGCACGGCACGTACGCGGGAAGCGTCGCGCGACAGTGGCGTCCCCGGCCCGCCCGCGAGGCCCGGAAGGTACTTCTCGTGCTGGTGCGGCCTCTGCGGGAGGGCCGGTGCGCACACTGTCGGCAGGTACTCGGACTCGCCGGGCGGCTACTGGAGCCGCCCGCTCACCGCTGCGGGGCAGTCCCGGATTCGCACCGGGTTCCCCTGCATCGACAGCAGGATTGAGCATACATCTAGTGGTGTCTCTCTGATGCGACCCCACATCTAGTGCGGCGCGGTGTGTCGGGGCGATAACCGGCGGTGCTGGAAGGGGGTGGGTCATGGCCTTGGGGCGCCTCGGTTCCGGGCTCCGGGCGTCCTGGTTTCGATACGGAACAGTCACCGGGCGGATCGGTCGCCGGGGGCATGCCCTACGATCTGGGCGCATGAGCGAGCGAAGCGCCGAGGGGCGCGTTTCGCGAAGCGATCATCGAGCGAAGCGAGGGGGCGCGTGAGCGACGGAACTGGCGCACCCGGGCAGGGTCCGCAGGGAATGCCCCCCGTCGGGCCGGGGGACGCACGGAATCAGCAGCCGCCGGTGGTGCCCGGTCCGGTGCTGCCGCCGAGTGGGGGCTTCGGGCCGCCGCCGGCCTCGTACGGGCCTCCGGTGCCGCCCGCGCAGCCGGTGGCGCAGCCCGTTCCGCCGGTGCCGCAGCCGGCCCGGCCGGTCGCGCAGCCCGGCCCGCCGGTGCCACCTCCGCAGCCGCAGCCGGTCCAGCCGGGGCAGCAGCAGGTGCCGCCGCAGTGGCAGGCGCAGCCGCAGCCGCGGGCGCCGCAGCGCTCCGAGCCGAACTGGGAGGCGCTGGCGGACCGCAACGAGGCGGACGGCAAGCGCCGCCGCCGGCTGCGGGTCCTCGGCGTGGCGGTCGCGGTCGTCGTGGTGGGCGGCCTGGTCGCGGGCGGGGCGATGCTGATGACGAAGAAGGACGGCGGCGGGAAGCCGGTCGCGGGGCAGACCGGCACGGCCTCCAGCCGGCCGTCCTCCGCCGCGCCGAGCGCCGCCGGGGCCCCGAGCGGCACCCTGAGCGGTGCCCCGTCCGGCACCCCGGGCGGCGCGCCGGACGACCCGTCGAAGCCGATCTGGGAGGCCGCCACCGACCCGGCGCCGCAGGACGCGGGGGCGCTGTTCTCCGCGCTCCAGGTGACGGTCAACGGCGCCACCTGGAACCGGACCTTCGTCTCGCTGGACTCGCCCTGCTGGGACGGGAACTCGACGACCGGCGGGCTCGGCAAGGTCCTCGGCGACCAGGGCTGCCAGAAGGTGCTCCGGGCGACCTACGTCTCCGGCGACAGCGCGGTGACCGTCGGCGTCGCGGTCTTCGACCACAAGATCCAGGCCGAGACCTCGATGAAGAGCTACACCGGCCACCTCAAGGGTGCCGTCGCGCCGGGCGCGCCGGCGTTCTGCGCCACTCCGGGCTGCACCAACACGCACAACACCCTGGGCCGGTACGCCTACTTCACGGTCGAGGGCTCGGCGAAGGGCGGCGACACCGCCGACGCCGCCGCCACCGCGGCGGCCGCCGGCTTCGGCGAGCACGTGAAGGGCCAGCTGCTCCAGCGCGCCAAGGCCGCGTCCGCGGCCGCGCCGGGTGCGCAGGGGGCCACTCCGGCCGGCTGATCCGCCGTGACACCCCTGCCCCGGCGGGTTCGTTCGCCGGGGCAGGGGGAGTGTGGCAGGCTCTCGGGGCAGTCATTCGTACGAGTGTTCCGGTTGCGTCCGTCTGGGCCGGTGCCGGCGAGCAACCGGAGGAGCGGTCCGTGGCCCTGCCCAGAGCCCTGCGCGGCAAGCCCGCCGTCCTGGCCGTGGCCGGGGTCGTGGTCGCCACGGGCGCCGTGGTGCTGCTGCAGCGCGACGGCCGGGCCGACGGCGGGGAGCTCGCGCGCGTCCCGGTGACGGTCGGCCTCCCCGGGCGCACCCTGCCGCCGGAGGTCGGCCGGGACCTGCTCGCCCGGGACCAGCAGGCCTCGCCGAACGCCCGGGCCGTCCAGCAACTGCTCGCCGACCTGGAGAACCAGGCCCGCACCGGGCAGAGCGGCGGGACGGTGATCGGCCAGCACGTCGAGGCGCACAACGAGCGCAACAACCCCGAGTACGGCGACTACCGCGGCACCAAGCAGGTCGGCTACTACTACAAGAAGGCCGCCGACATCACCGGCAAGCTGCCCGGCTTCGTCGAGACCGACCTCGGCCCCGGCTACGGCCAGACCGGCTGGGGCGTCGGCGACCCGCGCTCCTACTCGGCCGGCCGGTGGCCCACCTGCCGGGCCGGCTGGCAGTACACCGACGACGCCGTCGACCTGCTGGCCGCCGTCTGGTCCGGCCACCCGCGCGCCGACGACGGCAGCTACGGCACGGCCGGCGTCCAGCACAACTGCGACGGCACCACCACCGAACTGCCCGACAACGGCGGCGGGCCGGCCGGGATCGTCGGCATGTCCTTCCACCAGCCCTACCCCGGCTCGGACGTCAAGTCCTTCGAGCAGGTGCTCTGTTCGAACTCCCCGGCCGCCAAGGACAAGGGCTGGTTCGGCCGGGTCGTCGACAGCGCGCACGACACCCCCGAGTACCGCGCGCTGATGACCGACCTGTCCTACCTGGCCGACCACCTGGAGTACCTGGCCGCCCACGACGTGCCGGTGCTGCTGCGCCCGTACCACGAGATGAACGTGCAGGACTGCTCCCGCAGGTTCTGGTGGTCGGGCCAGAAGCCGGCCGACTACCAGGCGCTGTGGCGGATCACCTACCGCTACCTGGTGGAGACCAGGGGCCTGCACAACCTGCTGTTCGTCTGGACGCCGGTGTCCTGGGACGGAGCCCCCGGGGCGGACCCGTGGGACTACTACCCGGGCTCCCAGTACGTCGACGTGGTCGGGGTGGACGACTACAGCGGCAGCCCCGCGCACCCGATCGGCACCGGCGAGGTGTGGACCAAGCGGTACTACGACGGGCTCGCCGCCTACGGCAAGCCGCGGATCCTGGCCGAGTCCTTCGCCGTCCCGGTCAACTCCCGCCAGCCGGACACGCTGCGGCGCACGCCCTGGACGATCTGGACGGTCTGGGGGCAGTCGCTCACCTCGGACAACCTGGCGCCGGACCAGCCGCGCAACTCCAGCGCGGACGTCAACGCCACCTACCGCAGCCCGCTGGCGCTCACCGGCGGCGCCGGCCCGTTCGGCTCGAACGTCGACTGGGGCGGTCTGCACGTTCGCTGAGCCGGCCGGCACGTCTGCCGGGGTGGCCTGCACGTCCGCCGGGGCGGCCGCTGTGAGGTGTGCGACACCGTGAAGTGCCGTTGAACGGCCGGAGTTCCGTGTCCGTTGCGCCGTGTGGCATCCTGTGGCGGCGAAGCCGAGGGGTTGGCGCCGGGACGGTCCGGCGGGGC
This sequence comes from Kitasatospora sp. NPDC086801, assembly GCF_044745805.1. Classification (NCBI taxonomy): domain Bacteria; kingdom Bacillati; phylum Actinomycetota; class Actinomycetes; order Kitasatosporales; family Streptomycetaceae; genus Kitasatospora; species Kitasatospora sp. NPDC086801. The sequence goes on along the minus strand of NZ_JBIVAX010000003.1, from coordinate 349,284 downwards.
GGGGGTGCGGGATGGGACAGGCGCGTGCGATGCGCGCGGCCGGCGGCATCGCCGTCGGCTGGGGCGTGGTGCTGCTCGGCTGGGCGGCGTACAACTGCTTCGGCCAGGTCGGGTTCGCGACCTACGTCAAAGGCATCTTCTACTACGGCGGCACCGCGGTGGACGCCGAGACCGGCAGCCTCAACTACGGCCTGCTCTACCTGGTTTCGGGGATCCTGCTGCTGCGCGGGCGCACCTGGGCACTCGGGGTGGCGGCCGGTGTCGCACTGGTCGAGGGGTACAACCGGGTGCGCAGCCTGACCGGCGCGCTCCTGGACAAGCCGCAGCGGGAGTGGTTCACCGGCACCACCGAGGGCGGGCTCAAGCTCGCGACCTTCGCGCTCGGCGTGGTCGTCACCGCGGCGCTGATCGTGCTGCTGGCCCGGCTGAAGTGGCGGGAGCAGCGGGCGCCGGAAGCCGCCGCGGCGTCGGGCGGGCCGGTGCACTGGTCGCTCCTCCAGACGATCCCGGCCGAGCCGGCCCCGGGCCCGCAGCCGTTCCAGCAGCAGCCCGCCTGGCCGCCGCAGCAGCTCCAGTTCCAGCTCCAGCCCCAAGCGCAGCCCGCCTGGCCGCAGCAGCCGCCGGTACAGCCCCAGCCCGCTTGGCCGCAGCAGCCGCCGGCACCGCAACCGCAGCCCGCCGCCTGGCCGCAGCCGGCGCAGGCCCAGCCGTCGCAGCCGGTGCCGTACGCGCAGCAGCCCACCCAGCCGGCCCCGCACCCGTCGACGCTCGCCCAGCAGCCGTGGCCCGCCGCGCCGCCGGTGACGCCCGGCCCGGTCCTCCCGGGCCCGGTCGTGCCGCCGGCCGACCACCCTCTGACGGACCGCCCGCCGGTGGACCATCCACCGACGGACCGTCCGCCGCAGGCCTGAACCGCGCACGAACGACCCGGCTCCCGAAGCGGGCCGACCCGCCACCAGACGAGGGACGACTTTCGCCATGCCATCGACAGCCCCCGCCCGGACGGTGCTCACCACGTCCCGCGAGGCCGCCCGGCTCGCCGAGCGACAGATGTCGTGGAAGCCCCGGGTCCTCCCGTTCTACTTCTCCTTCACGGTCATCTTCGCCTTCTCGGTCTGGGCCTACGTGCCCAACCCCACCCCGCTCGGCTGGACGATCACCATCCTGTGGGGGATGCCGGTGTTCGGCGTCCTGATCGGCTTCCAGGGCGTGCTGATGGTCCGCCGCCGGCTGCGCCAGGTGAGCCGGATGACCCCGGCCGAGCCGGTCGAGGACGACTTCCTGATCGTGCTGGTGCCGACCATCGGCCGCCACGACACCTATCCGGCGCTGGAGCGCTCGGTGCTCTCGTACGTCGAGCACCTGCCGGCCTACTTCCCGTGGATGCGGGTGGACGTCCTCACCGAGGAGGGCTGCGCGGCCGCCGAGAAGATCGACGGGCTGGCCGCCCGCAGCCCGCTGATCCGGGTGGTGACCGTGCCGAAGGCCTACGAGACGCCCAACGGCACCAAGTTCAAGGCCCGCGCCAACCACTACTCGCACGAGCTGCGGATCGAGGAGGGCGAGGCCGAGGACGACGTCTGGGTGCTGCACATGGACGACGACACCGGTGTCGGTCCGGACACCGCCGCCGCCGTCGCGCAGTTCATCAACCGGCAGCGCCGGGCCGGGGACGACGCCAAGCACATGGCGCAGGGCATCCTGACGTACCCGCGGGAGAACGCCGTCTCCACCTTCACCTGGCTCGCCGACGCGATCCGCCCGGCCGACGACATCGCCCGCTTCCGCGCGATGACCGGCACCGGCACCCCGATCGCCGGCGTGCACGGCGAACTGCTGCTGGTGCGCTCCTCGGTGGAGGCCACCATCGGCTGGGACTTCGGCCCGAAGACCATCGTCGAGGACGCCCAGATGGCGCTGAACTTCTGCCAGCGCTACCCGGGCCGCAGCGACTGGTTCAACGGGCGCTGCTACGGCGCCTCGCCGGCCGGGGTCAAGGACTTCCTCAAGCAGCGCGAGCGCTGGGCCTGGGGCCTGGTCGCGCTCTGCTTCAACAGGACGATCCCGTTGCGGTACCGGCTGTTCATCGGGATGGGCATGGTCAGTTGGGTGCTGGGCCCGCTCCAGCACGTCGGCCTGGTGCTGCTGGTCGCCTGGTTCACCGGCACCTGGAACACCTCCCCGGTCACCCAGTCCGTGGTGCTGGTCTGGTCGATCAACTTCGCCTACGTCATCTGGACGTACTGGGAGGGCCTGCGCCTGAACGTGGTGGCCTCGGCGAACCACCGGCGCAAGTGGTGGGAGCCGATCGCCGTGGTGGCGGCCATCCCGCTGTTCTCCTTCCTGGAGGGCTGGGGAGGCCTGCGCGGGCTGATCAAGTTCCTCAAGCGCGAGGAGAACAAGTTCGTCGTCATCGCCAAGCCGGCCTGACCGGAGGTCACCGCTGTGAAGCGCCCCGTCATCTTCATCCTGCCGACCGTGGTGGTCGCCATCACCGTCGGCGTCCCGGTGGTCTGGGGGGACCACCCGCTCAAGTTCGTCCACCAGCGCCCGACCGCCGTGCACTGGGCCGGCTCCGCGACCGAGCAGGGCCGGGTCTGGGGCTTCGGCAAGGACGCGCCGCCGGTCGAGGACACCGGCCCCAAGGTGGCCCGCCCGTGGACCAGGGGCAGCCCCGAGTGGGGCGTGCAGGTGTACTGGCTGGACGACCCGGCGGACCCGGACAACTTCGTCCAGGGCAAGGTCGACCGCATCGTCAAGTACGTGGTCGGGCTGAACGCCAACTCCCTGTCGGTGACCTTCCCGTACTACACGACCGGTACCAAGTCGAACGCCGTCGCCGCCCGGCCGACCACCCCCACCCCGGAGCGGCTGGCCCTGCTGCTGGACGCCGCCCACCGGGCCGGCCTGCGCACCACCATCCGTCCGATCATGGACGAGGACGTCTTCGACTACCTCAACACCCTCAAGTGGCGCGGCAACATTGCGCCGACCGACCGGGACGCCTGGTTCGCCAGCTACGCCGCCTTCCTGGCGCCGTACCTGAAGACCGCCCAGGAACACTCCGCGGCCGAGTTCACCATCGGCACCGAGTTCAACTCGCTGGAGGGCGACCCGCGCTGGCCCGGTCTCATCGACCAGGCGCGGAAGAGCTTCCGCGGCGAGCTGGTGTACGACGCGAACTTCGACAACTGGTCCAAGGGTTCGATAGCGGTCCCGGCGGACGGCACCGGCGTGGACGCCTACCCGCCGGCCAAGTCGGCCGGCGACGACGCCCCGGTCGCCGACCTGAAGGCCAGTTGGAACGTCTGGCTCGACAAGCGCGGCAGCGGTCCGCAGCCGACCACCAAGCTCACCGAGGTGGGCATCCCGGCGCAGAAGGGCGCGTACAAGACGCCCGGTGAGTACTACAAGAAGACCGAGCTGAACGAGGCCGTCCAGGCCAACTGGTTCACCGCGGTCTGCCAGGTGGCGCAGGAACGCAAGCTGCGCGGGCTGTACTTCTGGTCGCTGTACTTCGGCATCGACCCGAACCTGCCGACCAACCAGGACACCCCGCGGATGGACTACGCCGGGCGCCCGGCCTCCGAGCAGGCGATCCGCGACTGCTTCGCGCAGACCTACGACCTGCCGCCCTCCTAGGCGTGTTCCATCATTCCCGCCGGTCGGGCTACGGCTGGCCGCCGGCCGGGGTCCGGCCGGGCTTGGCCGAACTCGGCCGGCCCGTGGGCTTGGTGGTGGCCGCCGAGGTCGTCGGGGTGGGCGTCGTCGGGGTGGGCGTCGTCGGGGTCGTCTGGGTCGGCGTGGGGGGCGGGGTCGCCGTGGGCGCCGGGGTGGCCGCGGGCGGCTCCGACGGCGGTCCGGTCAGTCCGTCCGCGATCTGCTGCTCCAGCCACGGCGTCACGAACCGCATGCCCGCCGGGGTGAGGTGCACCCCGTCGTTGGCGGGGGTGACCCAGTGGCCGTCGCGGTCCTTCCAGACGCAGGTCTCGTACGGGCAGTAGAAGGTGTTGAGGTCGACCAGCCGGACGGCGCCGGCGGCGGCCTTCACGTAGGCGGCGACCTGCTGGTTGTAGCAGGTGCCCCAGCCCTTGTTGACGGCGCCGTTCTCGACCCGTTCGTTCATCAGCAGCACCCGGGCGCCGGGCGCGCGCCGACGGACCTGGTCCACGGCCTGGGTGAGCTGGGCGGTGTAGCGGCTCTTGTAGTCCTCGTCGCAGGGGGTGAGCCAACTGCCGTCGAGGTACTGTTCGGCGGCGTCCCAGCCGAGGTGGATCACGACGGCCTGCGGTGCGGCGCCGGCGAGCTGCCGGTCCCACTCGGCGGCCCGGTCGCGGCACTCCCGGCTGGTGTCGAACTCCTCCCCGGAGGTGGTGCGCACCTTGTCCGGGTCGAACAGGCCGCAGCCGCTGATCCCGCCGTCGACCACCCGGTAGCGGTCGCCGTGCCGGTAGAGGCCGGTGGCGAGGTCCTGGGCGAAGGAGTCGCCGAGGACGAGGACCGCGGGCTTGCCGCTCGGCCCGGACCGCATGTCGTGCTGGATCCAGGCGGGCAGGTACCAGGCGCCGGTGGTGGCCACCGCTGTCGCGACGGCCAGCAGCGGGACGGCCGGGAAGGCCCGCCAGCGCAGCACCCGCAGCTTCTCGGTGCCGGTGTGCAGCAGCCAGGCCAGCACCCAGGAGACCGGTGCGCCGATGGCGAGCAGCAGCTGCGGCGAGATGTCGTCGACGTAGTGCTGGAGCAGCCAGTACACCGGCAGGTGGAGCAGGTAGAGGCTGTAGGAGATGGTGCCGGTGAGCCGCAGCGGGGGCAGCGACAGCAGCCGGACCAGCGGGCCCCGGTCGTGGCAGAGGGAGGCGGCCAGGACGGCGGCCAGCGCCGCGACCACGGCCAGCCCGCCCTGGTAGAGCAGCGGGTCGTGGTAGCCGCTGACGGACAGGCTGGCCCAGACCAGGCCGCCCAGGGCCGCGGTGCCGAGCAGGGTGGGCGCGAGGGCGCCCGGTCCGGAGCGGTCGAGCGGGCGCCGCCGGGAGCGGGTGCCGCCGTCGTCGTCGGGGGCCGCCGCGCGGACCTGGCGGCGCAGCCGCAGGTAGACCGCGAAGGCGGCGGTGGCGCCGGCCGCGAAGCCGACCGCGCGGGTCTCGGTGCCGAGGTAGAGGCGGTCGCTGTTGTCGCCGTTCCACATCAGCGGGGCGACGAGTGCGGCGGCGGCGAACAGCCCGGCGGTGACGGCGCCGGCCGCGCGCAGCGAGCGGCGGCAGAGGCCGAAGACCGCGAGCAGCAGCAGCGGCCAGAGCGCGTAGAACTGCTCGGTGATGCTGAGCGACCACATGGCCGCGAGCGGGTCGATCGAGGCGAAGTGCTGCCAGTAGGCGTCACCGCGGGCCAGCTGGGCCCAGTTGGCGACCTGGCCGAGCGCGGCGAGTGCCTGCGGGCGGAGGTCTCTGACGTCCCGCAGTGGGCTGACCAGCGCGGACAGCGCGACGACGAGGAGGACGGTGGCGAGCAGCCCGGGCAGCAGCCGCTTGGCCCGGCGGCGGTAGAAGACGCCGAGCCGGATGCCGTCGGTGCGGTCCAGCTCGCGGATCAGCACCAGGGTCACCAGGAAGCCGGAGAGGACGAAGAAGACGTCCACGCCGAACAGGCCGTTCTGGAACCAGTTGGTGTGGTAGAGCAGGACGGAGGCGATGGCGAGGCCGCGCAGCCCGTCGACCGCCGGGAAGCGGACGGAGGGCGGCAGCGGCCCGCGCGGCCGGGGCGTCGGGGCGGGGATCGCGTAGCGGCTGGTGGCCGGGGGCTCGATGCCCCGGGACGTGCGCATGTCCTGGAGCGTGGGGCCGCTCGCGGGCGTGCCGAGGCCGGGCCCGTCGTCCATGTTGGTGCGTCCCCCCGGGATCGGTCGGCTGCCGCGACGTGGCATCAGACGTGTCTTGATCAGTGGTTTATATCAAAAGACGTCCGTTGATCGTCTGTTCGTCACCGGGGAGGGGTGGGGCCGGCGATGCCCGGCCGGGCTCAGAACGCCAGGCTGTAGACCATCAGGTCCATGCCCGGGTACGGGGACCAGTCGCGTTCGGGGGTGCGGCGGAAGCCGGTCCGCTCGTAGACGCGGTGGGCGGCGGTCATCTGCGGGCGGGTGGAGAACGCCATGCCGTCCAGGCCGAGTTCGCGGCTGCGGGCGATGGTGGCGCGGACCAGGGCCTCGCCGACGCCCCGGCCGCGGGCGGCCGCGGCGGTGGCGAGCATCCGGATCTCGCCCTCGCGCGGGGTGGCGATGTCGGCCCACTCGGTGCCGCCGACGGCGTAGGTCACGCAGCCGAGGACCCGTCCTTCGGCCGCGTCGACCGCGACCAGGAGCTCGGCCTCCCGGGCCCGGCGGGCGGCGTCGCGCAGCTGCTCGACGTAGCTGCTCTCCGGCGAGGTGTGGCCGTCGCCGACGAAGGCTTCGACGGTGATGCGGCCGGCGTCGTCGAGGTCCTCCGGAAGGGCCTGGCGGATGAGGATGTCCATCCCGTCAGTGTGCCGGAGCCGTCCGGGGTGGTGATCTCCGGGGTGGTCAGGACCGGGAGGGTGGCCGGGTCGGCGGAGGGGCGCAGCGAGGCGGCGGGCATGGTGCCGTACAGCCGGTCCAGGCGTTCCGGCCCGGCCGGGTAGCCGCCCGCGCGGTGCCAGTTGTCGCGGCCGGTGGCGGCGCTGCGGGAGAACTCCCGGCCGATCAGGGTGCCGAGCAGGCCGAAACCGCCGACGGCCCCGGCCAGGGCGAGTGCGCTTGCGAGAGTGTCGGTGTCCATGGCTCCACTCTGGCCGGGCGGGGCGGTGGCCACGAGTGGCAGGAATGACCAATGTCATCGAAAAACTGCCACTCCGGCCCTTCCGTCGCCGGTGCCGCCCGGGGCATCCTGGGCGGCATGCTGAAGAACGTGGTCGCGGTGGTGCTGGAGGAGATTCACCCCTTCGAGCTCGGTGTCGCCTGCGAGGTCTTCGGCCTCGACCGCACGGCCGACGGCCTGCCCGGGTACGACTTCGCGATCGCCGGGGCCCGCCCCGGGCCGCACGCGACGCACGCCGGGTTCGCGGTGGACGTCCCGCACGGCCCCGAGCGGCTGGCCGGGGCCGACCTGGTGGTGGTCACCGCGACGGCGATCCGCCCGGACTACCCGGAGCCGCTGCTGGCGGCGCTGCGCTCGGTGGTGGCGGACGGCGGCAGGGTGCTGTCCATCTGCAGCGGCGCCTTCGTGCTCGGCGCCGCCGGGCTGCTGGACGACCGCCGCTCCACCACCCACTGGCGGCACAGCGAGGAACTGGCCCGGCGCTTCCCGCGGACCGCGGTCGAGCCGGACGTGCTGTACGTGGACGACGACCCGGTGATCACCTCGGCCGGGACGGCCGCCGGCATCGACGCCTGCCTGCACCTGGTGCGCAAGGCGCAGGGCGCCGAGGTGGCCCGGGGGATCGCCCGCCGGATGGTGGTGGCGCCGCACCGGGAGGGCGGGCAGGCCCAGTTCGTGAGCCGCCCGCTGCCCGGCGGCGACGGCGACTCGCTGGCGCCGCTGCTCGACTGGATGCGCCACCACCTGGACCGGGACTGCACCGTCGAACAGTTGGCCGCCAAGGTCCACATGTCCCCGCGCACCTTCGCCCGCCGCTTCCAGCAGGAGACCGGCACCACGCCGCACCGCTGGCTGACCGGGCAGCGGGTGCTGCTCGCCCAGCGGCTGCTGGAGTCCACCGCGGAGCCGGTGGATGCGATCGCCGCCCGCTGCGGCTTCGGCAACGCGGCCGCGCTGCGGCACCACTTCGGGCGCCGGCTGGGGACCACGCCGCTGGCCTACCGACGCTGCTTCGCCTGCCCGGACGAGGAGTCCTGACGGGTCGGTCAGTTCTCCAGGGCGAGGTGGTCGACGGTGTTCCAGCGGTCCGGGTGCAGCCGCCCGTCCTGGGCGCGCCACAGGCTGGTGGAACAGTTGTGCACCGGCGCGAGCGCGGTGAGCCGCTCCTCGGTGAGCCGGTCCAGCACGTAGCGCAGCATCAGCACCGTGCAGTCGTGCGCGACCAGCAGGACGGGCCGCCCGGCCTCCTCCTCGCAGACGTCCCGCAGCAGGCTGCGCACCCGCAGCGCGACATCGGCCCAGGACTCGCCGCCGGGCGGGCGGTAGTACAGCTCGCCCATCTTGCGCCGCCGGGCGGCCTCCTCCGGGTGCTTGGCCTCGATCGCGGCCCGCGTCAGCATCTCCAGGACGCCCAGCTCGCGGTCGCGCAGCCGCTCGTCGTAACGCACGGCGAGGGTGACCGGGACGGCGCCGAGCCCGGCGGCCTGGGCGAGCGCGATCCGGGCGGTCTCGGTGGTGCGCACGTACGGCGAGCACCAGACGCTGCGCGGGCGGTCGGCGCTGGGCAGGGCGGCCCACCAGCGGCCGAGCGCCTGGGCCTGCTGCTGGCCGTGCAGCGACAGCGGGATGTCGGCGTCCCGGCAGCTGATCGGGACGCCGAGCGCGCCGGCGGCCTCGGCCAGCTGGAACTCGACGTTGGCGGTGGACTCGCCGTGCCGGGTGGCGATCAGCACGGACGGCAGCCGGGTGGCCGACGCCGGGCGGTGGGTGGTGAGGTGGTGCGGGCTCTGGGTGGACTGGTGCTGGCCGTTGAGGGTGGTGCCGAGTTCTGCCATGGCCGCGTGCTCCCCGTGGGTCGATCAGTTGCCGGCCGGTCGCCGGTCCGGTCTGGTGGTGCCCTGCGAAGGCGGCTGTTCATACATATGATCGCGCCGCCTTCTCCAGTGTTCACGGAGAGGGCGGCGCGATCACAGGGCGCGTGCGGCGGGAAATCAGTGCGCCGCTACGGGCTCCGGCGCGTTCTTGGGCTCCTCGTCGCCGGCCTCGGCGCTGTAGTCGGCGGGCCTGGTCTCGTCCGGGCCCTCGGGTGCCTTGACCGCGCGCAGCACCAGGGTGAGCGCCACCGCGACGAGCAGGTTGAGCGCGAAGGCGGTCACGCCGATGTAGCCGATCTCGCCGATGCCGGGGATCGCGGCCGCGTTGCCGCCGAAGTGCTTGGTGGCGGGGCTGGCGATGCCGTAGGCCTTCCAGGTGCCGTAGGCCATGCCGGCCGCCCAGCCGGCGAACAGCGCCCAGTGGTGGAACCAGCGGGTGAACAGGCCGCCGACGATCGCCACGAAGGTCTGCAGGATCCACAGGCCGCCGAGCAGCTGGAGGTTGATCGCGGCCTGTTTGTCCATGCCGAGCACGAAGACCAGCGCGCCGACCTTCACCAGCAGCGAGACCAGCTTGGCGATCCGGGTCTCGTCCGCCGGGGTGGCGGCGGGCTTCAGCCACTCCTTGTACACGTTGCGGGTGAACAGGTTGGCCGCCGCGATCGACATGATGGCGGCCGGCACCAGCGCGCCGATCCCGATCGCCGCGAAGGCCACGCCGGTGAACCAGTCCGGGAACACGTCGGCGAACAGCTGCGGCACGGACAGCTGGGCGTTGAACTTCTTGTCGCCCTTGCCGACGCCCGCCGCGATGGCCATGAAGCCGAGCAGCGCCAGCAGACCCAGCATCAGCGAGTACGCGGGCATGATCGCCATGTTGCGCCGCACCGTGCCCCGGGACTTGGAGGCCAGCACGCCGGTCACCGAGTGCGGGTACATGAACAGCGCCATCGCCGAGCCCAGCGCCAGCGTCGCGTACGTCCACTGCTTGTCGCCCGGGAGGGTCAGCGAGCCGCCGGACTTGGGGGCGCTGAACTTGTGCGCGGCCGCGTCGAAGACGTGCCCGTAGCCGCCGAGCCGGATCGGGATGTAGATCACCGCGACGATGATCACGATGTAGATCAGGGCGTCCTTGACGAAGGCGATCAGCGCCGGGGCGCGCAGCCCGGAGGAGTAGGTGTACGCGGCCAGCACGCCGAAGGCGATGAACAGCGGCAGGTCCTTGACGAACCAGTTGGCGTTCTCGCCGCCGCCGACGCCCAGCACGTCCAGCACCGCCTGGATGCCGACGAGTTGGAGCGCGATGTACGGCATGGTGGCCAGGATCCCGGTCAGCGCGATGACCAGGGAGAGCGGCCGCGAGCCGTACCGGCCGCGGACGAAGTCGGCCGGGGTGACGTACCCGTGCACCCGGGAGACCGACCAGAGCCGGGGCAGGAAGAGGAAGACCAGCGGGTAGGCGACGATCGTGTACGGCACCGCGAAGAAGCCCGCCGCGCCGGTCGCGTAGACCGCCGCAGGGACGGCGACGAAGGTGTACGCGGTGTAGAGGTCGCCGCCGAGCAGGAACCAGGTGACCCAGGTACCGAAGCTGCGGCCGCCCAGGCCCCACTCGTCCAGGTGCGCGGCGTCGTCCGCGCGGCGCCAGCGGGAGGCGAGGAAGCCCATCACGGTGACCAGGGCGAAGAACAGCACGAAGACCACGAGGGCCGGCACGTTGACGTGGCTCATCGCGCGTCGCCCGCCTTCCGCGCCGCCTTGCGGGCCTTCTCGTCCCGGTTGATCAGCAGGTACGCGGCCACGGTGAACACCGCCGACACCGGCACCCAGAGCAGCTGGTACCAGTAGAAGAACGGCACCCCGCCGACGTCCGGGTCGGTCTTGTCGTACGAGGACACCCACAGCGTCGCGACGATCGGCACGAGCAGGGCGAGCCCGGCCAGCACCCGTTCGGGGGTCACCGCGGGCACCCGGCCCCCGGGTGGCTCGGGCATGACAGGTTCGACGGTATCGGGGTCAGACGGCATCTTCGGCTCCGCTCCGGAGGGTTCTCCCCGTCGGCGCCGCAGCCCGTGGGGGCGCCGCACGCCCCCGCGAACCCGCCGAGCAGCACCATCGGTGATCGACAGTCAGTACGGCTGCGCAATCTAGGGCATGGAGTGATCCATGTCACCGGGGTCGGTGCAACTTCCCGCCATCCGGACGGCACCCGGTCGTATTCGACCGGTACGGGTCGTTCCCGTGACGCGAAAGGGCACCGGCGCGCGGGTCGTGCGCGCCGGTGCCCTTGGTGCGTCGGGGGAGCGCTTCGCTCGGACTGCCCCGCTTCGAACCGCCCTGCTCTGAACTGCTCCGCCGGACTGCTCCGCCCGGCTACTCCGGGCGCTTGAGCCGGGTGATGAACTTGTAGCGGTCGCCCCGGTAGATCGAGCGGACCCACTCCACCGGGTCGCCGTCGGCGTCGAAGGAGTGCCGGGAGAGCTGGAGCATCGGCAGTCCGAGGTCGGAGCCGAGCAGACCGGCCTCGCGCGGGTTGGCGAGGGTGGTCTCGATGGTCTCCTCGGCCTCGGCCACGGTGACCCCGTACACCTCGCGCAGCGCCGCGTACAGCGAGTTGTGCTTGGCGAGGTTGCGCCGCAGCGCGGGGAAGCGCTTGGCGGACAGGTGCGCGACCTCGATGGCCATCGGGTCGCCGTTGGCCAGTCGCAGGCGCTCGATCCGCAGCACCCGGCCGCCGGGCTTGATGTCGAGCAGCGGGGCGAGCCGGTCGTCAGCGGTGATGTAGCCGATCTCGATCAGCCGCGAGGCGGGCTCCAGGCCCTGGGCCCGCATGTCCTCGGTGTAGGAGGTGAGCTGGAGGGCCTGGGCGACCTTGGGCTTGGCGACGAAGGTGCCCTTGCCCTGGATGCGCTCCAGCCGGCCCTCGACGACCAGTTCCTGCAGCGCCTGGCGGACGGTGGTGCGGGAGGTGTCGAACTGGGCGGCCAGCGCGCGCTCGGGCGGGACCGGGGTGCCGGCGGGCTGGGTCTCGGTGAGCTGGAGTAGGTGGCGCTTGAGGCCGTAGTACTTGGGGACGCGCGCGGTCGGGTCGGTGCCGGCCTGCGCCGGGAGGTTTTTCACCTCGGGGTCGTTGACCTGGGCGGTGGTTCCCCCGTCGCTGCTCATCGGACCTGTTCTCCCGCTTCTCGCGCGGCCTTCACGGGCCCCGCCACATCGTTAACGGGTGACATCGTTGCATGTATGGCTACGGAACGAATACCTCATCACGCGATGAACGATGTGCGGTGTCGGCTTGATAACGGGTGGTCCGGATCGGTCGAACAGCCGTTGACAGGCCCATTGGTCTAGGCCAAGCTCCAGGCATCTGGTCTACACCACTAGGCCGGACACTATGAATCCCCCCACCCGTTCGAAGGGGTCCGCGGCACCTTTCCCCCCGCTTTACGTGGGTCTGCCGCTGCCGCCCGACGGGGGTAACCCAGGCATCCCTCAGGAGGATGGCGTGAAGCGTCAGCTCATCGCGGCGGTCGGCGTCGCAGCAATGGTCGTCGGCCTGGCGGCCTGTGGCTCGGACGGCAAGGGCAAGGACAACGCCGGTTCGAACTCGTCGTCCTCGACGGGCGCCAAGAACTACAGCGGCAAGACGCTGAAGGTGTGGCTGATGAGCGGCTCCGCCCCGAAGGGCTGGACCGACGCGGTCAAGGGCGAGTTCGAGACCACCTACCCGGGCTCCAAGATCGACTTCCAGATCCAGGAGTGGGACGGCATCGGCCAGAAGGTGACCGCCGCGCTGTCCGAGGGCTCGCTCGACGTCGTCGAGCTCGGCAACACCCAGACCTCCGGCTACGCGGCCTCGGGCGGCCTGCTCGACATCACCAAGGACAAGTCCGCCCTGGGCGGCGACGGCTGGAACGCCAACCAGAACGAGGCCGCCCAGCTGGACGGCAAGCAGTTCGCCGCCCCGTGGTGGGTCTCCAACCGCGTCGTCGCCTACAACAAGGACCTCTGGGCCAAGGCCGGCCTGACCGCCGCGCCGACCACCCTGGACGAGTTCTACGCCGACCTGGACAAGCTGAAGACCACCGACGGGGTCGCCGACCCGCTCTACCTGCCGGGTCAGGAGTGGTACACCTACTTCGGTCTGCTCGCCGGTGAGGGCGGCAAGATCGCCAAGAAGGACGGCGACAAGTGGGTCGGCGGCCTGTCCTCGCCCGAGGCGCAGAAGGCCTTCGAGACCTACAAGAAGCTGCAGGGCTACTCGGTCACCGGCCCGAAGGACAAGGACGAGGCCACCCCGCAGCAGAAGGACGTCTTCGGCAAGGGCAACGTCGGCACCATGATCGCCCTCGGCTGGGAGCTCCCGGCCGAGAAGGACATGGCGAAGGACAAGATCGGCTTCTTCCCGATCCCGGGCAAGACCGCTGACAAGCCCTCCGGCGTCTTCCTCGGCGGCTCGAACCTGGCGATCGGCGCGCTGAGCAAGAACACCGACATGGCCAAGGACTTCCTGAAGATCGCCCTCAACGACAAGAACGAGGGCGCGGTCGCCGCCGCCGGCAACATCCCGAACAAGGCCGCGCTGAACAGCCAGATCACCGGCGACTTCGCGAAGGCCGCCCAGTCCGCCTCGGCGGTCGGTGCGGTCACCCCGATCACCCCGAACTGGGCGAGCGTCGAGGACAAGCCGAACCCGATCAAGGAGTTCCTGACCGCCGCCCTCCAGGGCGGCGACTACGCCACCACCGCCAAGAAGTACGACGACGAGATCGCGAAGCGGCTCAACCAGAAGCAGTAAGCACCGAGCGGCGTCGCTCACCGACCCCCGGCGGGGGGTCGGTGAG
>NZ_JBIVAX010000003.1:0-335729 GCF_044745805.1 Kitasatospora sp. NPDC086801 | reverse complement strand
GGCGGGGCGGGCCCCCCCCCCCCCCCCCCCCCCCCGCCGCCCGCCCCGCCGCGCCCGCCCCCCCCCCCCCCCCCCCCCCCCCCCCCCCGGGGGCCCCCCCCCCGCGGGGGGGGGGGGGGGCCCCCCCCCCCACGCCTGTCCGTCGTGGTCGGGTTGTGAGGAAGTGAGAACGATGGCTGTGCATTCGGATCGGGTGCAGACGCAGTCCCCGGATTCAGGGAAGGCTGCCGTGGCCGGAATTGAGACGAGTGCCGCCGGTGGTGGCGCCGACGGCACCCCCCGCAAGGGCGCCAGACCCGCGGACGGGCCGGGCCTCGGTGCACGCCTGGCACCGTACCTGCTGCTGCTGCCCGCCACCGTGGCGACCGTCGCCCTGCTCGGCTGGCCGCTGGTGAAGACGGTCCTGCTGTCGTTCCAGAACCTCAACAAGCGCCAGTTCGTCCAGCACCTGACCGAGTGGAACGGCTTCGACAACTACAAGGACCAGCTGACCGACCCGGACTTCTGGGCGGTCACCGGGCGCACCGTCGCCTTCACCCTGGTCAACGTCGTGCTGATCATGGCCGGCGGCACCCTGATCGGCCTGCTGCTCAACCGCCTCGGCAAGCGGATGCGGCTGCTCCTCTCGGTCGGGCTGCTGATGGCCTGGGCGATGCCCGTGGTCGCCGCGACCACCGTCTACACCTGGCTGTTCGACCAGCAGTGGGGCGTCGTCAACTGGGTCCTGGACAAGCTGGGTTGGCACGCGATGGCCGACTACAACTGGATGAGCGACCAGTACTCGACCTTCTTCGTGGTGATCCTGCTGATCGTCTGGCAGTCGGTCCCCTTCGTGGCGTTCAACATGTACGCCGGACTGACCACCATCCCCAAGGAGCTCTACGAGGCCGCCCGGATGGACGGCGCCGGCGCGTCCAAGATCTTCGGCTCGGTGATCTTCCCGAACCTGAAGCCGTTCTTCCTGGCCACGACGTTCCTGGAGATCATCTGGGTCTTCAAGGCCTTCACCCAGGTGTACGCGATCAACGGCGGCGGCCCCGAGAACCTGACCCGGACCCTGCCCGTGCACGCCTTCCTGGAGGGTTCGGCCGGGCAGCACTACGGCATCGGCTCCGCGATCGCGGTGCTCACCATCCTGATGCTGGGCGCGCTGATGGCGTACTACTTCCGCATCATGATCAAGCAGGAGGACGAGCTGTGAGGCGCTCGCTCATCGGACGTACCTGGCCGAACGTGATCGCGGTCGTCCTCTTCGTCTTCTTCATCTTCCCCGTCTACTGGATGATCGCGACTGCCTTCAAGCAGGACAACGACATCATCAGCAAGACGCCGGTCTTCATCCCGTTCAACGGGACCCTCGACCACTTCACCACCGCGATCAACGCGCCCAACTTCTGGACGTACGTCACCAACAGCCTCATCGCCACCGTCGGCGCGGTGGTGCTCTCGCTGGTGATCGCGACCCTCGCGGCCTTCGCCATCGCCCGGATGAAGTTCCGCGGCCGCAAGACCTTCGTCCTGGTCGTCATGGTCGCGCAGATGGCGCCGTGGGAGGTCATGACCATCGCGGTCTACATGATCTCGCGCGACAACGAGATGCTGAACAGCCTGGTGCCGCTGACCTTCTTCTACATGATGATGGTGCTGCCCTTCACCATCTGGACGCTGCGCAGCTTCATCGCCGCGGTGCCGAAGGAGCTGGAGGAGTCGGCCATGGTGGACGGCTGCACCCGCTCCCAGGCCTTCGTGAAGGTGATCTTCCCGCTGCTGGCCCCCGGCCTGATGTCGACCTCGCTGTTCGGCTTCATCACCGCGTGGAACGAGTTCCCGCTCGTCCTGATCCTCAACAAGGAGGAGGGCAAGACCCTCCCGCTCTGGCTGTCGTCCTTCAAGACCGCTTTCGGCAACGACTGGGGCGCCACCATGGCGGCGTCCACGATGTTCGCCATCCCCGTGCTGATCCTGTTCGTCTTCCTGCAGCGCAAGGCGGTCGGTGGACTGACCGACGGCGCCGTGAAGGGCTGAGAAACGTGAGCATCCTCGTCCCCACCGCTCCGGTCAGCGACCAGCTGCACCGCGACGCCCTGACCGTCCTGCAGCCCGGCTTCGTCGGCACCGAGCCGCCGCAGTGGCTGCGCCGCCACCTCGCCGCCGGGCTCGGCTCGGTCGCGCTGTTCGACCGCAACGTGGTCGACCTCGACCAGCTCTCCAAGCTCACCAAGGCGCTGCGCGAGGAGAACCCCGACCTCCTGATCGCCATCGACGAGGAGAGCGGCGACGTCACCCGGCTGGAGGCGGGCTCCGGCTCGTCCTGGCCCGGCAACCTCGCGCTCGGCGCGATCGACGACCCGGCGCTGACTCGGGACGTCGCCCGTGAGCTGGGCCGGGCGCTGGCCGCGGCCGGCGTCAACTACAACTGGGCGCCCACCGCGGACGTCAACTCCAACCCGCGCAACCCGGTCATCGGCGTCCGCTCCTTCGGCGCCGACCCGGAGCTGTGCGCCCGGCACACCGCCGCCTGGGTGGAGGGCCTGCAGTCGGCCGGCGTGGCCGCCTGCTCCAAGCACTTCCCCGGCCACGGCGACACCGCGGTCGACTCGCACCACGGCCTGCCGGTCATCGACGTCGACCTGGACGTGCTGCGGTCCCGCGACCTGATCCCGTTCCAGGCGGCGATCGCGGCCGGCACCAAGGCCGTGATGACCGCCCACATCATGATCCCGGCGCTCGACCCGAAGCTGCCGGCCACCCTCAGCCCCACCGTGCTGCGCGACCTGCTGCGCGCCGCCCCGGCCGACGGCGGCCTCGGCTACCAGGGCCTGATCGTCAGCGACGCGATCGAGATGGGCGCCATCGCCGACACCTTCGGGATGGGCGACGGCACCGTGCTGGCCCTGGCGGCCGGCGCGGACGCGATCTGCGTCGGCGGCGGGCTGGCCGACGAGGAGACCGTGCTGATGCTGCGCGACGCCATCGTGGCGGGCGTGCGGGCCGGCGCGCTCTCCGAGGAGCGGCTGGCGGACGCCGCCGACCGGGTCCGCTCGCTCGGCAGCTGGGGCCGGATCTCGGCCCAGGGCGAGCGGCCGGAGCCGGACCTCGCGGTCGGCCTGCGGGCCGCCCGCCGGGCGCTGAAGGTGGTCCGGGCGCCGGGCCGCGAGCCGCTGCCGGTGTCCGAGCGCCCGTTCGTGGCCTCGTTCTCGGACGAGCCGAACATCGCCGTCGGCGACGTCACCCCGTGGGGCGTGGCCGGCATGCTGGCCGACCGCTTCCCCGGCACCCGCACCCGCGCGGTCTCGGCGGCCGAGGCCACCCCCGAGCTGCTGGACGGGCTGGTCGCCGAGCTGGTGGCCGGCGCCGAGGGCCGCCGCCTGGTGCTGGTGGTCCGGGACGCGCACCGGCACTCGTGGATGTCCGCCGCGCTGGGCCGCCTGGTGGCGGCCCGGCCGGACGCCGCGGTGGTCGAGATGGGGCTGCCGCAGTCCGAGCCGGTCGGCGCGCTCTACATCGCCACCCACGGTGCCGCCCGGGTCTGCGGGCTGGCGGCCGTGGAGGTGCTCACCGGGCAGCCGGGAGCGATCGGCTGAACCAACGGGGGGAACGTCACCGGGAGTGTCCGGGAGGCGTTGGCCGACGGGCCCGCCATGCGCATGTCGCATGGCGGGCCCGTTCCGTTTCCCCGCCGTTGACCTGCGGATTCGGCAGGTGACCGTGCTCCCTCAAGTAGGCCTTAAATCCACCTTAAGTTCCACTGAGGGTGACGGTGCGGCGACTGATCGCCACGGGGTACAACGGCTCTGCAACGGCCGTGGCCACGGGGCCATTTGGCCGTTGACACCACCTTTGGTCTAGGCCAGAGTCCAGTCATCCGGTTCGAACTTCAACCTCACCGGATGTGGTATCGGCCCTCCCCGAAGCTCTTCGCCCCTGCCCGGACTCTCCGCTGCGGGCGCCATCACGCTGCCGGCGGGCAACACGGCTCTAGCACCTCGGAGGATGGCGTGAAGAAGCGTCAGCTCATGTCGACATTCGGAATCACGGCCCTGGCGGCCGGGCTGACGGCCTGCTCCTCGGCCGGCACGGCGTCGACGGACGGCAAGGGCCCCGGCGCCGACCCGAAGGCCGCGACCGGCACCGTCACCGTCTGGCTGATGGACGACGCCCAGAAGAACTGGCCCGACCTGGTGCAGCAGGTCAACGACCAGTTCGCGGCGAAGTACCCGAACGTCACCCTCAAGCTCGCCTACCAGGGCTGGGCCGACAAGGTGACCAAGCTCGACAGGGCGATCGCCGACGGCTCCGCGCCCGACGTGGTCGAACTGGGCAACACCGAGACCATGAAGTACGTGCTCTCCGGCGCGCTGGCCCCGGTCGACCGGACCACCTTCGACAACTCCGACAGCTGGATCAAGGCGCTCGCCAACACCTGTACGTACCAGGACAAGCTCTGGTGCGTGCCCTACTACGCCGGCGCCCGGGTCGCCATCTACAACTCCGCGACGTTCCAGCAGGCCACCGGCAGCGCCGAATTCCCCAAGACCGAGACCGACCTGACGGCGGCCCTGGACAAGGTCGCCGACAAGAACAAGGCCGACAAGAGCTACTCCGCGTTCAACCTGCCCGGCCCGTACTGGTACGCCGCGATGAGCTACGTGGCCGCGTACGGCGGCAGCATCGCCAAGTTCGACAGCTCCGGCAACTGGCACGGCGCCCTGCACGACGCCAAGTCCCAGCAGGGCATCAGCCACTTCGTCGACCTGGTCCGCAAGTACACCAAGGGCGACCTGACGGTGAACGAGCAGAACCAGTTCGAGTCGATGGCCCGCGGGCACGCCGCGTCCTTCTACGGCAACGGCTACGAGGCGGCCAGCGTCATCGCGCCGGGCACCGGCGACCCGAGCCTCAAGGACACCGTCAAGGTGGCCACCATGCCCGGCCCGGACGGCAAGCCGCTGCCCACCTTCATCGGCGGCTCCGACCTCGCGGTCACCGCCAAGTCCACGCAGGTCGAGCTGGCCACCGACTGGGTACGGATGTTCACCAGCACCAAGTCCCAGCAGACGCTGGCCGACAAGGACATCCTGCCGAACAACCTCACCCAGCTGAACCCGCTGAAGAGCAAGCCGACCACCGCCGCCGCGGCCAACGCGGTGCCGGACGCCTGGTTCACCCCGCTGGCCCCCGGCTGGGGCGCGGTCGAGAAGCAGAAGATCCTGCCCGACATGCTGACCGGCATCCTCAAGGGCAAGTCGGTGGACCAGGCCACCAAGGACGCCGACGCCGCGATCGACCAGCTGATCAACAAGCCGTCCTGACCCCGGTGCTGCCGTCGAAGGCCCTCCCCGCCCGGGGAGGGCCTTCGGGTGTGCCCGCCCGGGGCGGCCACCGTAGGATTGCGGCAGGAAACCACCGCAGCGAGTGTGCGGACTCGCCGCCGTAGAGGTCCCCGTCGGGCAACCTGCCCGGAGGGGTCGAACCATCTCATCGGAGGCACATCCTGATGTCCGACCCGCAGACTGTTTCCGTCCCCGGCCGGATCATGGCGGCGGAGATGGCCGAGCAGCCGGCCGTCCTCCAGCGCATCCTCGACGAGGGTGCCCCGAAGATCCGTCGGATCGCGGCCGAGATCGCCGCCCGCAACCCTCGCTTCGTCCTGCTGACCGCGCGCGGCACGTCCGACAACGCGGCGCTGTACGCCAAGTACCTGATCGAGATCCTGCTCGGCAAGCCAGCCGGTCTGACCTCGATGTCCACCACCACCGCGTACGGCGCCAAGCCGGACCTCACCGACGTCCTGGTCGTCACCGTCAGCCAGTCCGGCGGCTCGCCCGACCTGGTGGCCTCCACCAAGGCCGCCCGCGAGGCCGGCGCCATCACCCTCGCCGTCACCAACAACGCCGCCTCGCCGCTGGCCGAGGTCTCCGAGTTCCACATCGACGTGCTGGCCGGCCCGGAGAAGGCGCTGCCCGCCACCAAGACCTACACCGCCGAACTGCTGGCGCTCTACCTGCTGGTCGAGGGCCTGCGCGGCGGCGACGGTTCGGCGGCCAAGGAACTGCCCGGCCTGGCCGCCGGCGTCCTGGCCCGCCACGCCGAGGTGAAGGCGCTGGCCGAGCGCTACCGCTTCGCCCAGCGCCTGGTCATCACCTCGCGCGGCTACGGCTACCCGACCGCCCGAGAGGCGGCGCTGAAGCTGATGGAGACCACCTACATCCCGGCCTCCCCGTTCTCCGGCGCCGACCTGCTGCACGGCCCGCTGGCCATGGTGGACAACGTCTCGCCGGTCATCGCGATCGTCCCTGACGGCAAGGGCGGCGAGGCCCTGCAGCCGGTGCTGGACCGCCTGCGCGGCCGCGGCGCGGACCTGGTCGTGGTCGGCCAGCAGGTGCAGGTGGACGCCGCCTCGGCCGGCTTCGCCCTGCCGGCCGGCGTGCCGGAGGAGGTCCAGCCGATCCTGGAGATCCTCCCGCTGCAACTGCTGGCCTACGAGGTCACCATCGCCCGCGGCCAGGACCCGGACGCCCCGCGCGCCCTGGCCAAGGTCACCGAGACCCACTGAGGCACGGCGCCACAACGAGTCGGGGCCCCCGCCCCCCGCGGGGGGGGGGGGGCCCCCCCGGGGGGGGGCCGCGGCCCGGCGGGGGGGGGGGGCCCCCCCCCCCCCCGGGCGCGCCCCCCCCCCCCGGGGGGCCCCCCCCCCCACCGGGTGGGGCGGGGGCCCCGACTCGTTGAGCGGCGGAACATGGCTTCGGCGGGGGAGCCCCCGGAACGCGTCGAACGCGCGCCGCACCCGGAAAGCACTACGGGCCACGGCGCCGACACGGGACCCTCAGCCCATGCGGCACCGCAGCCCGGAGCTGTCGTCGGTCGCCGGAGTCGATCGAGAACTGTGCGGGGTCCTCGCTCGGCGGCGTCCGACCGAGGAAAGGCCTCGCGCGGTCAGGGCAGTTGCGCGGTGGACCTCTCCTTGGTGCCCTTTCATTGTGGACTAGACCAATCTGGGTTGTCCAGGCCGCTCCGGAAATTGGTCTGGACAACTTCGAGCAGTGGGCTCCGCCGCAGGCCCGGCGCGTGATCCGTTCCCCGGTCCGCCGCGCCCCGCCCCGACCGGCGGCGCTACCCTCGCCATGTGCCCTCGCTGAACGAACTCGTCCGCCGCCACACCACCCTGACCGGGGCCGATGTGGAATGGCTCCACATGCTGGTCTCGGAGTGGCAGCTCCTCTCCGACCTCTCCTTCGCCGACCTGGTCCTGTGGATCCCCACCTGGGACGGCATCCGCTACGTCTCGGTGGCGCAGATGCGGCCCAACACCGGCCCCACCTCCTACCAGGACGACATGGTCGGCCACCTCGTCCCGCGCGGGCGCCGCCCGCTGCTGGACGCCGCCTTCGACGAGGGCCGGATCGTGCGCGAGGGCGATCCGGAGTGGCGCGAGGAGGTGCCGGTCCGGGTCGAGTCCATCCCGGTCCGGCGCGAGGGCAAGGTGCTCGGGGTGATCGCCCGCAACACCAACCTGCTGACCGTCCGCACCCCCAGCCGGCTGGAGCTCACCTACCTGCAGAGCGCCTCCGACCTGGCCCAGATGATCGCCGCCGGCAGCTTCCCCTTCCCCGGTGTCGAGCAGATCGACATGGACGCCGCCCCCCGCGTCGGCGACGGCCTGATCCGGCTCGACGCGGACGGCATCGTCACCTACGCCAGCCCCAACGCCCTGTCCGCCTACCACCGCCTCGGCCTCACCACCGATCTGGTCGGCAGCCACCTGGGCCGGGCCACCGCCGAACTGGTCCCGCCCTCCCGGGCGGCCGTGCACGAGGCGCTGGTGAAGCTGGCGAGCGGCTGGGCACCGCGGCAGACCGAGGTCGAGGTACAGGGCGGAGTGGTGACCCTGCGGGCCATCCCGCTGAAGCCCAAGGGCACGCTGACCGGTTCGCTGGTGCTCTGCCGGGACGTCACCGAACTGCGCCGCCGCGACCGCGAGCTGATGACCAAGGACGCCACCATCCGGGAGATCCACCACCGGGTGAAGAACAACCTGCAGACCGTTGCCGCCCTGCTGCGGCTGCAGTCCCGCCGGATGGAGTCGGAGGCCGGCCGGGCCGCGCTGGACGAGGCGGTGCGCCGGGTCGGTTCGATCGCGATCGTGCACGAGACGCTGTCCCAGGCGCTGGACGAGCAGGTGGCCTTCGACGAGATCGCCGACCGGGTGCTGGCGATGGTGATGGAGCTGTCCCAGGACGGCCGGGTGGCGACCCGCCGCAGCGGCAGCTTCGGCATCCTGTCCGCCGAGGTGGCCACCCCGCTGTCGATGGTGCTGACCGAACTGCTGCAGAACGCGCTGGAGCACGCCTTCGGCCCGTCCGCCTCCGGGAACCTGGAAGTCAGCGCGCTGCGTGGGCGGGCCCCGGCGACCGGGGCGGGCTGGTCGGACAGTTGGAACGGCGGCGCCCGGCCGGAGGAGTTCCTGCTGATCACGGTGCAGGACGACGGACGCGGCATGCCCGAGGGGTTCGACCCGCAGACGGCGGGCAACCTCGGCCTGCAGATCGTCCGCACGCTGGCCACGGGCGAGTTGGGCGGCACCTTCGACATGGTGGCCGGCCCGGACGGCGGCACCAAGGTGATCCTGGAGATCCCGGTCCGCTGATCCCGGTCCGCTGATCCCGGTCCGCTGCTCCGCGTCCGCCGAGCCGCGGACTGGTGCATCGAAGCGCGCGGCGGGGGCGTGCACTCGGCAAAAGCGCCGGGTGCCCACTCCGCGCGCCGGGGCGCGGAAACAGAAACGAGGCCCTGTCGACCGGGGGGGGTGGGTCGACAGGGCCTCTCAACCCGTTCCGGCCGTCGGGGGGAGTCGGCCGGAGCGGGGGCTCTGGGTGGTGCGACACCTCGCCCGTGCGTTGCACACGGTGAGCGCCTCAGCTCCACGATATTGCTCTAAGTGAACAGTATCAAGTGGCTGGACGGTTCGGTGTCGCGGGACCTCGCCAGGCAAGGCCCTTTGTGCGGAAGGCTTCACCAGGAGGTGCAGGGAAGCCTTTGATCATGTGTTGATCGGTGTTGCGGTTACTACTGGTGTTACGGCGCGTGATCAGGCGGTGCGGGCGCGGTTGCGGGCGGCGCGGCGCTTCATCGCGCGACGCTCGTCCTCGCTCATACCGCCCCAGACGCCGGCGTCCTGGCCGGTCTCAAGAGCCCACTGCAGGCACTGCTCCATGACCGGACAGCGGCGGCACACGGCCTTGGCTTCCTCGATCTGCAGCAGAGCAGGACCGGTGTTCCCGATCGGGAAGAACAGCTCCGGGTCCTCTTCGCGGCAGACAGCGCGGTGGCGCCAGTCCATGGTCGTCCAACTCCTCCTGCCGGCGGGGGTCACCCGATCGGCATAATCGATGGCTTGTGAATGTGGCTTGTGAATGTGAACGCTTTCACGAATCCCGCAACAGCAAAAGAGACCAAAGGCCCGCCGGGGCCCGGGTGGTCTGTGCTGGGGAGGGATTCGGCGATTCGAGGGACGCTTCGCGGTCGACACCCGCCAGGTTCTGAGGTTGCCGTCGCTGCGATGCGTCCCGATCGCCATGTAGAGGTTCGCAAACCTCGGGCCCGGATACAACCCCCTTCAGGGAGGAATTTTTGATTCTTCGGTGTCGCCTAGCTCACAGCCAGTACTTCTATGGAGTGAAGGGGGCTTGTGCGTTCGAGAAGAAGGGTGAAACCCCCTTCCGGTCACACAATCACACGCAGTGCCCGCCGTACGCCTGTGAAACTGACGCGACTCCTGTCTCCAAGGTGGTCCCCGTCAACCTGGAACGGGGCGGGTTCCTCTGAAACCAAGGTGAAGTGTCTGACGTCGTGATAGGAGACGACGTGCTTGCCGGACGGGCCGGTCGGCGGGGCGCCGTCGCTCGAAGACGCGTACGACCGCAGGATCTGACGGATCGTTCGAGCCGTGCCGAACGCCGTCATCCGGGTGATCCCGAAGACGTCGAGATCGGTGTCGAAGGAGGCGAGCGGTGAGGGGTACACCGGGCGGTTGCCGAGGAACGTCCACGGCGAGGTGTTGCTGACTATGGCCAGGGCCAGGCCCGGAACGCCCTGGTGGCCCGGTAGTTCCAGGGCCACCGGGCCGGAACGGCGCTGCTCACGCTGGGTGACGTAGTGCCGCAGCGCCTGCGCCACGTAGAGCGCGTGGGTGGACTTGCGCCCCAACCGGCGCTGCTCCTCGACCCGGCCGACCACCCCGGCGTCGAAGCCCAGGCCGGCGGTGAAGGTGAACCAGCGGTCCGGCAGCCCGTCGGTCATCGCCTTGCCCAGGCCGACCGGCCGCTCGTTCCCGTGCTCCAGCGCGTGCAGCAGGGCGCCGGTGGCCTCCACCGGGTCGTTGGGCAGGCCCAGTGCGCGGGCGAACACGTTGGTCGAACCGCCCGGCACCACGGCCAGTCGCGGGACCTTCTCGCCCGGGCCGTGCGCCAGCAGCCCGTTCACCACCTCGTTCACGGTGCCGTCACCGCCGAGCGCCACCACCAGGTCGACCGTGCCGTCCTCCGAGGCCTCGCGGGCCAGGTCGCGGGCGTGGCCCCGGTACTGCGTCTCGGCCACCTCCAGCTTGAGGTCGCTGCGCAGCGCGTGGATCAGTACGTCCCTGGTCCGGCCACTGGTGGTGGTGGCCTTGTGGTTCACGACCAGGAGAGCGCGCATGGGGAAAGCCTACGGGTCGGTACGGACCAACCGGCGGCTACCCTGCTGGAGTGACCGCAGAATCCTCCGCACCCGTACCCACGGCGGGCCCGGCCCGCCCCGTGCCGCTGACCGTGGGCGCCGCCATCACCGCCCTGGAGGGCGCCGCGCTGGCCGTCGTCGGCGCCTGGGACATGGTGTCCGCACTGTCCGGCCAGTCCAAGCAGCTCGCCCTCAACGAGTTCGGCGGCGTGGTCATCGTGCTGCTCGGCGTGCTGCCGATCCTGGCCGCCCGCGCGCTGCTCAGGGAGCGCCGCTGGGGCCGCAGCCCGGCCGTGCTCACCAACTCGATCTGCCTGCCGATCGGGTACTACATGCTGCAGAGCGGCGGCGCGATGATCGGCGTCGGCGTGCTGGTCGGCCTGCTCGGGCTGGTCGGCATCGGCGCACTGCTGAACCCGAAGTCGACGGCGGCCCTGTACGCGTCGCACGAGGGCTGAGCGCACAGGGCCGTCGGGGGGCGGCCGCCGGCTGGGCGGCCGTCGGTCCTACTCCTCCACCAGGAGCTTCTCCCGCAGCTGGGCCAAGGTCCGGGCCAGCAGTCGGGACACGTGCATCTGGGAGATCCCCACCTCGGCGGCGATCTGCGACTGGGTCATGTTCCGGAAGAACCGCAGCACCAGGATCTTCTGCTCCCGGGGCGGCAGTTGGGCCAGCAGCGGCTTGAGCGACTCGCGGTACTCGACGCCCTCCAGCGCCTCGTCGGTGGCGCCGAGGGTGTCCGCGACGGCCGGCGACTCGTCGTCGCTGTCCGGCACGTCCAGGGACAGCGTGGAGTACGCGTTGGCGGACTCCAGGCCCTCCAGGACGTCCTCCTCGGAGATCCCCAGGTGCTCGGCGAGCTCGTGCACCGTGGGGGAGCGCCCGTGCCGCTGGGAGAGCTCGCTGGTCGCCGTGGTGAGCGACAGCCGCAGCTCCTGGAGGCGGCGCGGCACCCGGACCGCCCAGCCCTTGTCGCGGAAGTGCCGTTTGATCTCGCCGACGATGGTCGGCGTGGCGTAGGTGGAGAACTCGACCCCGCGCTCGTGGTCGAAGCGGTCCACCGACTTGATCAGGCCGATGGTGGCGACCTGGGTCAGGTCGTCCAGCGGCTCGCCCCGGTTGCGGAACCGCCGGGCCAGGTGCTCGACCAGCGGGATGTGCATCCGCACCAGCTGGTTGCGCAGCTCGACGCGCTCCGGGGAGCCCTCGGGCAGCGCGGACAGCCGGACGAACAGCGCGCGGGCCGCCTCCCGGTCCGGCGCGCCCGAGCGGTGCGGGGCCTGGGTGGGCACCGCGCCGCGCAGGTCCCCGGCCCCGTCCGCCGGTTCGGACGGGGGCGGGGATGCGGGCGACGGATCAGACGTCGGCTCGGTCGGGTGGCTCATCCGGTGGGCGTCCTTCGGGTGCGCATCGTCGTTGGCGGCGAGGCCAGGAACGCTCGCCTGGGTCGGTACGGCAGGTCCCGCCGTCGCGAGGCCGGTACGGTCCAGATCACTCACGGCCATTCCCCCGTTCCGTTCCGGGAGCACCGGGGCCCTCGGGCCCCGGCATCGTCTCGTTGGTCGTACCGCGTGGGGCGGTACCGGGCGCCGTCCGCCCGGCCCCGGGATGGGGGACCGGGCGGACGGCCCATGTGCGGTGCTGGTTCGACGCCCCGGTCAGTGGGCGACGGGGCCGCCGCGCTTCTTGTGCAGGCTGATCGACACGGTCTTGTCCTCGCCGACCGAGGAGTCGACCTCGCCGGCCAGGGCGGAGAGCACCGTCCAGGCGAAGGTGTCCCGTTCGGGTGCCTTCCCGTCGGTGGTGGGGGCGGCGACGGTCACCTTCAGCGAGTCGCCGACCAGCCGGAACTCGCAGGTCAGGACGGAGCCGGGCACCGCCTGCTGGAGCAGGATGGCGCAGGCCTCGTCGACCGCGATCCGCAGGTCCTCGATCTCGTCGAGGGTGAAGTCGAGCCGTGCCGCCAGGCCGGCCGTCGCTGTTCGCAGGACCGAGAGGTAGGCCCCTGCCGCGGGCAGCCGGACCTCCACGAAGTCCTGCACTCCGGGCTCGCCGTCGATCTGGGACACCCTCACCTCCTGGGTGACGCGCTGTGCTTCCGGGCCGGTGGCCGCGGCACTGTCTGTTGCTTGGCTCAACTGCTTCGCCCCAACTGTCCAGAGGGGTGGTGCGGTACGTACCGGTCATACCCTTCGCACGGCGACCGGACGCCGCGTATCCGCCTGAGACCTTACCGCTTTCCGCACGCCGGCCAGGGCTCGGGAGTCACTCATGGTAAGTCATCGCGACGCAGGGTGGCAGGGGTTCGGGCGGTCCGTTCAGCGGCCGCCGGCGGCGGCGAGCGCCTCGCCGGCGAGCCGGTAGACGCTCCAGCCGTCCATCGGCACCGCGCCGAGGGACTTGTAGAAGTTGATCGAGGGCGCGTTCCAGTCGAGCACCGACCACTCCATCCGCGCGTAGCCGCGCTCGACGGCGATCCGCGCCAGTTCCAGCAGCAGCGCCTTGCCGTGGCCGCCGCCGCGGGCCTGCGGGCGGACGTACAGGTCCTCCAGGTAGATCCCGTGGGTGCCGCGCCAGGTCGAGAAGTTGAGGAACCAGACCGCGAAGCCGACCGGCTCGCCGGTGGCGTCGTCCTCGGCGATCAGGGCGAACACCGCCGGATCGGCGCCGAACAGGGTGTCGCGCAGCTGTTCCTCGGTGGCCACGGCCTCGTGCGGGGCCTTCTCGTACTCCGCGAGCTCGCGGATCAGGGCGAGGATGACGGGAACGTCGGTCACGACGGCGGTGCGGATCATGCTGCGAGCCTACTGCGCGGGCCGGCCCCGGCCCAGGCCCGATCGGTGGCCGGGCCGGGCCGGTGCGCGGGCGGACTCGGTCAGCGGGCGGGGACGGTGCGCAGGTAGTCGGCCAGCGCGGTGATCGCGGCCGGGTTGCGCGGGCTCTCCACCAGATCGACGTAGTCCAGGACGAAGATCCGGTCGTTCTTGACCGCAGAGACGCCGGCCAGGGGCGGGAAGGACTTCAGGAAGGCTCGCTTGGCGTCGGCGCCGGTCTCGCCGTAGTTGTTGATCACGATCACCTCGGGGTCGCGCTGGACCACGCTCTCCCAGCCGGCGGTGACCCAGGTGTCCGCGAGGTCGCCCATCACGTTGGTCCCGCCGGCCTTGGTGATGATCTCGTCGGCTGCGGCGAACTTCCCGACGGTGTACGGCTTGTCCTGCCCGCTGTCGTACAGGAAGACGGACGGCCAGCGCTCGGGCTGCGGGGCGGCGGCGACCTGCGCCTTGAAGTCGGCGATCAGCTTGTCGGCCCGGTCGCGGACGTCGAAGATCTCGCCGAGGTTGGCCAGGTCGGTGTAGAGCGCGTCCAGCGGGGACATCACGCCGCGCTCGGTGCCCTTGCCGCTGCGGCAGGACTCGCTGAGCACGTACGAGGGGATGCCGAGGTCCTTGAGCGCCTGCGGGGTGAAGCCGCGGCCCTCGTCGAAGCCGTAGTGCCAGCCGGCGAAGACCAGGTCGGCCCTGGCGTCCAGCACGATCTCCTTGGTGATCTCCTTCTTGGAGAGCCACTTGGCCTGCTGGTAGCCGTCCTTCCAGGCGACCTGGTCGACCCGGCCCTTGTCGTCGGGCATCACGTAGCCGGCCATCCGGTCGGTCAGGCCGAGGGCGAGCATCAGCTCGGTGATGCCGACGTCGTTGGTCACCGTCCGGGCGGGCTTCTGCGGGAAGGTGAGCTTGCCGCCGCAGTTCTCCACGGTCACCGGGTAGTGGGCGGAGGCGGCGGTCGCGTCGCCGCTCGGGGCGATCTCGGCGCCGCAGGCGGTGAGCCCGAGGGTGAGCAGGGCGGTGATGGCAGCGGCCTTGGTGCGCACGGGGGTTCCTTCGGGGGGTGGGTCAGATCCGGTCGAAGAGCAGTTGGACGGCGCCGGTCACCGGATGCCGGACCGGGGTGGCCCGGACACCGAACACCTCGGCCAGCAGGGCGGGTCGGAGCACCTCGGCGGGCGGCCCCGAGGCGACGATCCGGCCGGCCCGCAGCACGTACAGCAGGTCGCAGTGGCCGGCCGCCAGGTTGAGGTCGTGCAGTGCGGTGAGCACCGTCGGGCCGGCCTCCCGGACCAGCGCCAGCACGTCCAACTGGTGGGCGATGTCCAGGTGGTTGGTGGGCTCGTCCAGCACCAGCAGCCGGGGTTCCTGGACCAGCGCGCGGGCGATCAGCACCCGCTGCTTCTCGCCGCCGGACAGGCTCAGGAAGCCCCGCCCGGCCAGCTGCTCGGCGCCGACCTTGCGCAGCGCCTCCGTACAGCGCGCGTGGTCGCCCCGGCTCGGTCCGCCCAGTCCGCGCCGGTGCGGGAGCCGGCCCATGGCGACCACCTCGGCCACCGTGAAGTCGAACTCGGCGGAGTGCTCCTGGGGCAGCGCGGCCACCCGCCGGGCGGCCTCGCGCGCGGTCAGCGCGTGCAGGTCCGCGCCGTCCAGCCGGACGGCCCCGGCAGCCGGCCGCAGCGCCCGGTAGACGCAGCGCAGCAGCGTCGACTTGCCGCTGCCGTTCGGCCCGACCAGCCCGACCACCTGCCCGGCGGCGGCGTCCAGGGCGACGTCGTGGACCAGCCGGGCGCCGGCCAGTTCGACCGAGACGGAGTCCAGGGAGAGATCCATCAGCGGCCTCCGAAGGAATAGCCGCGACGGCGCATCAGCAGCAGGAAACAGGGCACCCCGAGCACCGCGGTGACCACCCCGACCGGCAGTTCGGCGGGCGCCAGCAGGGTGCGCGAGACGATGTCCACCCAGACCAGCAGCAGCGCCCCGGCGAGCGGCGCGACCAGCAGCACCCGGCGGTGCCCGGCGCCGACCAGCATCCGGGCCAGGTGCGGCACCATCAGCCCGACGAAGCCGATCGCCCCGCTGACGGCCACCACCGTGCCGGTGACGGCGGCGGTCACCACGAACAGCTCGCGGCGCAGCCGGTCCGGGTCCACGCCCAGCGAGGCGGCCGTCTCGTCGCCCATGGCGAGCGCGTCCAGCCGGCCGGCGGCGCAGGCCAGGTACGCCAGGCCGGCCAGCACGGTGACGGCGGCGATCGGCACCGAGCCCCAGGTGGCGCCGCCGAGGCTGCCGAGCAGCCACATCATGGCGTCCCGGGCGGCCTCGCCGCGGGCGGCCGCGAAGACCATCAGCGCGGTGACGGCGGAGAAGCCGTAGGACAGCGCGGTGCCGGTGAGCACCAGCCGCAGCGGGGTGAGCCCGTAGGCCGTTCGCGCCGCGAGGTAGACCAGCACCATGGCGACCAGCGCGGAGCCGAACGCGGAGGCCGAGATCGCCCACATCCCGAGCGAGGCGAAGGCGCCGAGCAGCAGCACGGCGTTGGCGCCGACGGCCGCGCCGGAGGAGATGCCGAGCACGAAGGGGTCGGCCAGCGCGTTGCGCACCAGGGCCTGGACGGCGACCCCGGTGGCGGCCAGCCCGGCGCCGACCACGGAGGCCAGCACGGCGCGCGGCAGCCGGATCTCCCAGACGATCGCGTAGGCGGCGGCCTCGTCCGCCTCCAGCCGTCCGCCCGTCAGCCCGGCGGCCAGCAGCCGCAGGACGCGGGGCAGGCCGATCCCGGAGGCGCCCAGCGCCACGCCGCAGAGCAGGGAGAGCACCAGGGCGGCGGCCAGGCCGACGGCGAGCGGGACGGCGGGTATTCGACGGGCGGGCGGGCTCGTTGCGCCACTGCCCGCGGCTGCGGTGCTGCTCACGGTGCGCCTTGCCTCGGGCCGCGGGTGCGCGGGGGCGGCACCGGTCGGGCACGGGCCCGGGCGCCATCCCCTCGCAGTCCACGGCGAGTTGTCGGGAGTTCAGCGGCCGAGGGCGATCGGGCTGGCGCGGTTCTGGGGCCGCGCTCACCGTTGCGGGTCAGCGCCGGATTCACACCGGACTTCCCCCTCGGACGCCCTGGCAGCATAACAGCCACTCAGGCTAGGCAACCCTTACCGGATCGGATGGGGCGTGAACGCACGACCGCCCCCGTCCGGCGCTGCGGACGGGGGCGGTCGGGTGGCGACCTGTCAGGCTCAGGCCTTCTTGGTCTCCCAGAAGATCTTGTCGACCTCGGCGATCAGGTCCAGCAGGGCCTGGCCGGTGGCCGGGTCGGTGGACGCCTTGGCGGCCGAGGCGGCCTTCAGGGTGTCGTTGATCAGCTGGTGCAGCTGCGGGTACTTCTCGAAGTGCGGGGCCTTGAAGTAGTCGCTCCACAGCACCGAGATGTGGTGCTTGACGGCCTCGGCACGCTGCTCCTTGATGATCAGGGCGCGGGTGCGGAATGCCGGGTCCTCGTTGGCCTGGTACTTCTCCTGGGTGCCCTTGACCGACTCGGCCTCGATCCGGGCCTGCGCCGGGTCGTACACGCCGCAGGGCAGGTCACAGTGGGCGTGAGCGGTGGCGCGCGGTGCAAACAGACGAGAGAACATGGGAGTCCTTCCTTAGATCGTCTTCCCGCGCCCGAGATTACCCTTCCGTCCCCGGGGTTTCGCGATCGGGCGATGGGCCTAGGGCAAAAGACGGACCCGCAACCGGGGTAATCCGGACATCGAACGGATCGAACGGGGTGACGGTCCGTACGGCAGACTGGGACCGGGTGGTCCGGGAGGAGGAGTCGTGGCGCGGAGCACGGAACCGGCGGGCACGGAACCAGCGGGCACGGAACCGGTGGGCACGGAACCCCGGGGGCGGGGCCGGGGCGGCGGCGCGGTGCCGTTCGGGCTGGTCGACGTGGCGGGCCCGTCGATGGTCCCGACCCTGCGCGAGGGCGACCAACTGCTGGTGCGCTACGGCGCGCCGATCCGGCCCGGCGCGGTGGTGCTCTTCCGGCACCCCTTCCAGCAGGACCTGCTGGTGGTGAAGCGGGCCGCCGAGCGGCGCCAGCGGGGCTGGTGGCTGCTGTCCGACAACCGGCCGGTGGACAGCGACAGCCGCAGCTACGGCCCGGTGCCGGACGACCTGGTGCTCGGCCGGGTGCTGCTGCGGCTGCGCCCGCGCCCGGCCTGGCTGGCGCCGGGGCGGCGGCTGGAGCGGCTGCTGCTGACCACCGGCCAGGCCCGGGTGCCGGGCCTGGCCCGCCGCCTGGGCGTCTGGGCGGAGGAGCTCCAGGCGCCCTAGCCGGTGGCGCCGAGTGCCGCGGCCTCGGCCTCCTGGCGCTTGCGGGCCCGGTACGCGGCGACGTTGGCGCGGGTCGCGCAGCGGTCCGAGCAGTAGCGGCGGGAGCGGTTGGTCGAGGTGTCCAGGTAGGCGTTGCGGCAGGGTGCGGCCTGGCAGATGCCGAGCCGGTCGGCGCCCAGCTCGGTCAGGTGGACGGCCAGGCCCATGCAGGCGACCGCGCTGAAGTGGGCGGTGGCGGTCGGGGAGTTGTCGGCCAGGTGCAGGTGCCAGCGCGGCCGGCCGGCGTCGTCCAGGTAGTCGTGCCCGGAGACCAGCGGGCTGACCGGGTACTCCATCAGCAGGCTGTTCAGCAGGTCGACGCCCCGGATCTCGTCGCCCTCGGCGGCGGCCTCGAAGACCCCGCGCAGCCTGGTCCGCACCGCCCGCAGCCGGGGCAGGTCGGACTCGTCGGCCTGGGCGGAGGCCCGCGAGGAGTCGGAGAACAGGCCGCGCACCGCGTCCACGGACGTCAGCGTGTCGGTGCCGCGTTCGGGCTCCTCGGTGTTCACCAGCCGAACGGCGAGATCGGCGTACGAGGCGAGCTCCACGGAGGTCCTTCCAAAAGGTCGGTAACGGGCTGATTGCGTCCAGCCTATTACCCGGGTGGGGAAAACGTTCGGCGCCCGGCAGGAGTAGCCTGCCGGGCGCCGGTGGGTACGGCTCTACAGCACCTTGGAGAGGAACGCGCGGGTGCGCTCGTGCCGGGGGTCGG
Organism: Kitasatospora sp. NPDC086801; assembly: GCF_044745805.1. Lineage (NCBI taxonomy): Bacteria > Bacillati > Actinomycetota > Actinomycetes > Kitasatosporales > Streptomycetaceae > Kitasatospora > Kitasatospora sp. NPDC086801. The sequence goes on along the minus strand of NZ_JBIVAX010000003.1, from coordinate 317,123 downwards.
TGAGCACCTCGCGGGGGTTGCCGGACTCGACCACCACACCGCCGTCCATGAACACCAGCGCGTCGCCGACCTCGCGGGCGAAGCCCATCTCGTGGGTGACGACCACCATGGTCATGCCCTCCTCGGCGAGGCCGCGCATGACGTCGAGGACGTCGCCGACCAGTTCGGGGTCGAGCGCCGAGGTGGGCTCGTCGAACAGCATCAGCTTGGGCTTCATGGCCAGCGCGCGGGCGATCGCGACGCGCTGCTGCTGGCCGCCGGAGAGCTGGGAGGGGTAGTTCCTCGCCTTGTCGGCGAGGCCGACCCGCTCCAGCAGGACCATCGCCCGCTCCCGGGCGGCGGCCTTGCCCTCGCCCTTGACCTGGACCGGGGCCTCCATGACGTTCTCGACGGCCGTCATGTGCGGGAACAGGTTGAAGCGCTGGAAGACCATGCCGATGTCGCGCCGCTTGACGGCGACCTCGCGGTCCTTGAGCTCGTAGAGCTTGTCGCCCTTCTGCTGGTAGCCGACCAGTTCGCCGTCCACCCAGAGGCGCCCGCCGTTGATCTTCTCCAGGTGGTTGATGCACCGCAGGAAGGTCGACTTGCCGGAGCCGGAGGGGCCGATCAGGCAGAACACCTCGCCCTGCCTGACCTCCAGGTCGATGCCCTTGAGCACGTGCACGGAGCCGTAGGACTTGTGGACGCTCTCGGCGCGGACCATCGGCTGTCCGGTGGCGGCGGCCGGGGTCTTGCTCAGGTCGGTCATACGTGACCACCTCCCTCGAGCCCCGGGACGACGTCGACGCCGGTCTTCGGGGCGGGCTTCCCGGCGAACAGGCCCCGCAGTCGCTGCAGCGGGGTGGGCGGGAGGGTCCGGTTGGAGCCGCGGGCGTAGTAGCGCTCGATGTAGTACTGGCCGATGGTCAGCAGCGAGGTGAAGAACAGGTACCAGAGGCTGACCACGATCAGCAGCGGGATGTTCTGGTAGTTCCGGGAGTAGATGACCTGACCGGCCCGGAAGATCTCCTCCAGGGAGATCACGCTGACCAGCGAGGTGGTCTTGAGCATCGAGATGGTCTCGTTGCCGGTCGGCGGGATGATCACCCGCATGGCCTGGGGCAGGATGATCCGCCGCATGGTCTGGAACCGGCTCATGCCGAGCGCGTGGGCGGCCTCGGTCTGGCCCTCGTCCACCGACTGGATGCCGCCGCGGACGATCTCCGCCATGTAGGCGGCCTCGTTGAGGCCGAGGCCCAGCAGGGCGGCGACGAAGGTCGGGATCAGGACGTTGGTGTTCGCCGACCAGAACTCCGGCCCCCACGGGACGCCGATCGACAGCTTGGCCCAGATCAGGCCGAGGAAGTTCCAGAACACCAGCTGCACCAGCACCGGGGTGCCGCGGAAGACCCAGATGTACATCCAGGCGGTGCCGGAGAGCAGCGGGTTCGGGGACAGGCGCATCACGGCGAGGACGATGCCGCCGACCACGCCCATCAGCATGGCGAGCACGGTCAGTTCCAGCGTGACGACCATGCCGTGCACGATGCTGTCGTGGAACAGGTACTGCCCGACGATGTCCCACTTGAAAGCGGGGTTGGTGAAGAGGGCGCTCAGCAGCATCGCCGCGAGCAGGGCGATGACGACGGCGCCCGCCCAACGTCCGGGGTGGCGGACCGGGACGGCCTTGATGGTCTCAGGCCGTCCCTCCTCCGCCTTCCCCTTGTCCAGAGAGTTCACGGTGTGGCCTCGGGGGAGAGATGGAGCAGGCGGACGGTCAGTTCACGGCGCCGTTGACGGTCGACTTGTCGAGGGCACCGGACTCGACGCCCCACTTGGTGAGGATCTGCTTGTAGGTGCCGTCGTCGATCAGCGACTGGACGGCGCCCTGGATCGCGGGGGTGAGCTTGGAGCCCTTGGTGACGGCGACGCCGTAGGGGGCCACGCCGTAGGTGGAGCCGAGCTTCTCCAACTGGCCGCCGGCCTGCTTGATCGCGTAGTCGACGACCTGGGAGTCGGCCATCATGGCCTGGTCGCGGCCGGAGACGACGGCGTTGGTGACGTCCGTCTGGAGGTCGAACTTGTCGCCGTCGTTCTGGATGCCCGGCTTCGAGTTCTTGGCGCAGTCCGGGTTGCGGGTGTCCTTGATCTCGTCGGCCTGGGTGGTGCCGGTCTGGACGGCGACCTTCTTGCCGCACAGGTCGTTGGGGTCGACCTTGTCCGGGTTGCCCTTCTTGACCGCGATGGCGCTGCCGGAGTTGAAGTAGGTGACCATGTCGACGACCTGCTCGCGCTCCTTGTTGTCCGTGAAGGACGACATGCCGAGCTGGAACTTGTTCGACTGGATGCCGGGGATGATCGCGGTGAAGCCGGAGTCCTGGACGTCGGCCTTCAGCCCGAGCTTGGCCGCGATGGCGTTGGCCAGGTCCACGTCCATGCCGATGACCTTGCCGCTGTCGTCCTTGAACTCGTCCGGCGCGTACGAGGCGTCCGCGCCGACCACGAGCTTGCCGGAGGACTTGACGTCGGCGGGGACGAGGGCGGCGAGCTTGTCGTCGGCCTTGACCTCGTTGACGGTCGCGGAGGCGTTGGGCGCGCCGCTGCCACTGTCGCTCTTGCTGCTGCTACAGCCGGTCAGGACGAGGGTGACGGAGGCGGCAACCGCGCCGGCGGCGAGAAGCCGGGTGCGCTGGGTACGGGCGGTCATGAGGGGGATCTCCTCCTGAGGGAGAGGGCGGGCGGAGCGCGCCGCGGGGGCGGCACACCGGGGCAGCGGGGCCGTACGGCGCTGTACGGGTGCATTTCGCCGTACGTCGCCGTACGTGCGGGGCCGGGTGGTGCGGTGCCTGTGCGGACGGGCCGCCCAGGTTGCTACGGGGTACTGCGTCCGCCACCCTCCGCCGAGGTGGACGTTGAGCGAACCGCCTCGACCAGTGGCCGGCTCGATCCGAGATGGGGGGAATCCTGCCATCTGAGGACGGTCAGATGGCCCTCATCCAGATCAAAATCGGATAACGAGGGCTCAGGCTGTCCGCTATTCGGACTTATTCCGTGTTCCTGTCACTCCGTGCATAAGTATGCAGATCCCTCCGGTCGGTGCCCGGAGGCCCGCCGCCACGGCGGACGCGCGACCCTGCCGTCCCGCCCTGCCGTCCCGCCCTGCCGTCCCGCCCTGCCGTCCCGCCCTGCCGGGCCCGGCGGCGGGTGTGTCAGAATTCGGTACCGGGTGACCCCCGAACGCTCGAACCAGACCGACGAGTCCTGACAGGCTCGGGGTGTCCGGGAACGGAAGTCATCACGTGGCTCCGTATCCGGGACGCCGACTCCCCTTCGCGTCTGCGTTCACTCCTGCGGGTGCGCGTGCCGCCATCACCGTTGCCGCCGCCGGAGCCCGGCGCTTCCGACGCCGGGCCCCAGTGACGCGACAGCTCGGCGATGAACTGCACGTGACGAGGACGAAAAGGCATAGGTGCGATGCCTTGGTCCGACCTACGCTCGGCCCGGAAGCACAACGCGGACCAACAAGACCCATAAAACCCTCATCCGAGGGCGCCGCCCGACGGCAGCGCCCCGACCCAGCCCCCCGGGTCCGCTTCGGCGTACCCGGTTTCCGGTTTCCGGACGGGTCGTCCTGTCCGTCGGTCGCGCACCCTCGCCAGATCAATGACGAAGAGGTCATCGTGGCAGCGGAGATCATCAGCAGCACCCAGGACACCGTCGATCCGGTCGACGCCGTCTTCGCGCTCCACCGCGGCGGCAAGATGGAGATCCGGGCGACCGTCCCGGTGCGCGACGCGGACGACCTGTCCCTCGCCTACACGCCCGGTGTCGCCCGCGTCTGCACGGCCATCGCCGAGCAGCCGGAGCTGGTCAACGACTACACCTGGAAGTCCAACACCGTCGCCGTGGTCACCGACGGCACCGCCGTGCTGGGCCTCGGCGACATCGGCCCGGAGGCCTCCCTGCCCGTGATGGAGGGCAAGGCCATCCTGTTCAAGCAGTTCGGCGGCGTGGACGCGGTGCCGATCGCGCTCGCCTGCACCGAGGTCGACGAGATCGTCGAGACCGTGGTGCGGCTGGCGCCCTCCTTCGGCGGCGTCAACCTGGAGGACATCTCCGCCCCCCGCTGCTTCGAGATCGAGCGCCGGCTCCAGGAGGCCCTGGACATCCCGGTCTTCCACGACGACCAGCACGGCACCGCGATCGTCACCACCGCCGCCCTGTGGAACGCGGCCGAGGTGACGGGCCGCGAGATCGGCTCGCTGCGGGCCGTCATCTCCGGCGCCGGCGCGGCCGGCATCGCCATCGCCAAGATGCTGGTGGCGGCGGGCATCGGCGACGTCGCGGTCTGCGACCGCAAGGGCGTGGTGTACGACGGCCGCGGCGACCTCACCGACGTCAAGGCCGAGATCGCCGAACTGACCAACCGCACCGGCCGCAAGGGCTCGCTGGCCGACGCGCTGGTCGGTGCCGACGTGTTCATCGGCGTCTCCGGCGGCACCGTGCCGGAGGAGGTCGTCGCGACCATGGCCGAGGGCGCGTTCATCTTCGCGATGGCCAACCCCAACCCGGAGATCCACCCCGAGGTCGCGCACAAGTACGCGGCGGTCGTCGCCACCGGGCGCAGCGACTTCCCGAACCAGATCAACAACGTGCTGGCCTTCCCCGGCATCTTCGCCGGCGCGCTGCAGGTGCGGGCCAGCCGGATCACCGAGGGCATGAAGCTGGCCGCCGCCAAGGCGCTGGCCGGTGTCGTCGCCGACGAGCTGACGCCGCAGAAGGTCATCCCCTCGCCGTTCGACGAGCGGGTCGCCCCGGCGGTCACCAAGGCCGTCGCCGAGGCCGCCCGGGCCGAGGGCGTGGCCCGGATCTGACGATCCGGGCGCCCCCGCCCGACGGCCAGGTCCTGTCCGGCCGGGGAGCCGCCGCCGACACGGCCGGGGCCGGGACACGCGTCACACCCACGCGTGGTTCCCGGCCCCGGCCGGCACGGCTATCGTCCGCAGCATGTTTGCTGCCTACGCCGCACGTATCGACGCCGACGACCCGCTCAGCGGGCTGGAGTTGGGTGAACTCCCCGAACCGCAGGCCCGCCCCGGGTGGAGCGTGGTCACGGTCAGGGCCGCCAGCCTCAACCACCACGACCTGTGGTCGCTGCGCGGGGTCGGCCTGCCCGCCGGAAGACTGCCGATGATCCTCGGCTGCGACGCCGCCGGCGTCGACGAGCACGGCAACGAGGTCGTCCTCCACTCGGTGATCGGCCAGACCGGCCACGGGGTGGGCCCGGACGAGCCCCGGTCCATCCTGACCGAGCGCTACCAGGGCACCTTCGCCCAGCAGGTGGCCGTGCCCACCTGGAACCTGCTGCCCAAGCCCGCCGAGCTCAGCTTCGAACAGGCCGCCTGCCTGCCCACGGCCTGGCTGACGGCCTACCGGATGCTGTTCACCAACGCCGGGGTCAGGCCCGGTGACACCGTCCTGGTGCAGGGCGCGGGCGGCGGCGTGGCGACCGCGCTGATCGTCCTCGGCAAGGCCGCCGGGCTGCGGGTCTGGGTCACCGGCCGGGACGAGGCCAAGCGCCGCCGGGCGGTCGAACTCGGCGCCGACGCCGCCTTCGAGAGCGGCGCCCGGCTGCCCGCCCGGGTGGACGCGGTGATGGAGACGGTCGGCGCCGCCACCTGGTCGCACTCGGTGAAGGCGCTGCGCCCGGGCGGCACCGTCGTCATCTCCGGTGCCACCTCCGGCTCCAACCCGAGCGCCACCGAGCTGAACCGGATCTTCTTCCTGGAGCTCAAGGTGGTTGGCTCGACCATGGGGACCAAGGAGGAGCTGGCCGGGCTGCTCTCGCTGTGCGCGACCACCGGCGTCCGGCCGGTGATCGACTCGGTGCTGCCGCTGGCCGAGGCCCGGGACGGCTTCGCGCGGCTCGCCAAGGGCGACGTCTTCGGCAAGATCGTGCTGACGCCGTGACGCCGTGACGCCGTGACGCCGTGACGCCGTGACGCGGACCGGCCCGGCACGCTCCGTGGAGTGTGCCGGGCCGGTGGTGGTCCGATGGCCTGCTGGTCAGCCGAGCAGGCGCTTCAGCCGCTCGCCGGCCGCGCCCAGCACCGAGCGGGCCTCGGCCAGCTTGTCGGCGCTCACGCCGCCGTCCCGGGCCGCGTCGCGCACCTGGTCGCGGAAGCGGTCGAGCAGTCGCTCCAGTTCGCGGGCCGGGTCGCCGGCCGGGTCGGTCCGTGCCCACGGCGGCAGGTCGGCCGGGGCGGTCGGGGCGGCTGGCCCGTCCTTGTCCAGGTCGATCCGGGTGACGGTGACCTCCTCGGCCGGCTCGTCGGCCGGCTGGCCCCAGCGGGCCGCGTCGGCCAGCCCGGACAGGCCCTTGGTCAGCTCGGACAGACCCTCGGCCAGGCCGGTCGGCCAGTCGCCCTTCGCGGCGTGCTCGCGCACCTGCTGCTCGACCCGGCGTTTGATCCGCAGCGCCTCCTGCTGCGCGGCCGTCCGCGAGGCCTTGGCCTGCTCGCGCAGCCGGCGGGCCTCCTCCTCGGCGGCCTTCGCCTTGGCCTTGGCGGCCTTCTCCTGCTCCCGGGCACGCTTGGCCTGGTCCTTGGCCTGCCGCTTGAACTGGGCGAACTCCTCCTTGGCGCGCTGCCAGGCCTCGTTGTCACCCCACGGGCCGGACCACGGGTCCCCGCCCTCGGCGCGGTCCGGCCGGGGGGCCTGCCGGGCGGCCTGCCACAGCTCCTCGCGCAGGTCCTTGGCGCTGTCCCGGACGTCCTCGCGGATCGCCCCGGCCAACTGCGCCACGGAGTCGTGGATCTCCACTTCCAGGTCGTCCAACTCGCCCTGGCGGGCTTCCAGTTCGGCGCGCCCGGCGTCGGTCAGCCGGTAGACCTTGCGGCCGCCCTCGGTGCTGTGGGAGACCAGGCCCTCCTGCTCCAGCTTGGCGAGCCGGGGGTAGACCGTCCCGGCGGAGGGCGCGTACAGGCCCTGGAAACGCTCCTCCAGCAGGCGGATCACCTCGTAGCCGTGCCGCGGGGCCTCGTCGAGCAGCTTCAGCAGGTAGAGCCGGAGCCGGCCGTGGCCGAACACGGGCGTCATCTCAGGCCTCCTTGGTGAGGTCGGGCTTGCCGAGTCCGGCCGGGAGCTCCTTGACGACCACCGGCGCCTCGTCCTCGGGGTCGGGGCGGCGCAGCACGGTGACGCCGCCGGAGACGGTGGTCACGGCGAGGCTGCCCCGGCCGTCGCCGAGCTGGCCGGACAGGCGCTTGGCGCCCCAACTGCCGCTCAGCTTGAGCCCGTCGAAGGTGCTGGAGATGTCGCCGCTGGTGGAGCCGGCCTCGACCTTGGCGTCGGCCAGCGAGGGGATCCGGATGACGACCGGGCCGCTGACGGTGGTGACCTTGACGTCGGCCGGGCTGGAGACGTCGAGGTCCAGGGTGACCGCGCCGGTGACGGCGTTGGCCTGGACCCGGTCGGCGGTGCCGGCGACCACGGTGAGCTGGCCGGAGACGGTGTTGACCTTGAGCTGGCCGGCCACCGACTGGGCGTCGACGTCGCCGGTGACGGTGTTGGCCTCGGTGCGGCCGGTCAGGCCGACCAGGGTGGCGTCGCCGCTGGCGCTCTGCACCGAGACGTGCCCGGTGATCCCGGAGACGGTGGCGTCGGCCGAGACGGTGCCGACCTTGACCTCGGCGTCGGCCGGGACGGTCAGGGTGACGTCGGCGACCCGCTTGCGCTTGAAGGAGCTGAAGAAGCCCTTGACCGCGTCGACCGACTTGAGTCGGTCGCCGAACTCGCCCCAGCTGTTGATGTCCTTGTAGGTGACCGTCAGGACGCCGTCCACCAGGGTCACGTGCAGCGGCTCGCCCTGGAGTTCGGTGACCTCCAGGCGGGCCGGGCCCTCGGCCGCCACCACGTTCACCGTGCCCTCGATGATCCGCACGTGCAGCGTCCGGACCGCCTCGTCGATGGTGATCCTCTCGGGCCCCTCGACCGTCCACTGGCTCATCTCTGCCGCCTCCCGTTGTCGATCGCGATGTATCGCGTTCCCTTCCAAAGACGATATATCGCGTGACGCGCAAGTCAAGCGTGCCGGCCCGGATTCCGCCCCTGAGCCGCCCCGGAGCCGTCCCCTACGGGTACGCGAGAGGCCCGGGAGGCGGTTGCCTCCCGGGCCTCTCGCGGGCCGCTCACCGGGTCACTCGTCGTCCTCGTCGTCGAGCCGCGCCAGCCAGGTGGCCAGCCGCTCGACGGGGATCTCGAAGTCCGGGTTGAGGTCGACGAACTCGCGCAGGCGCTCGGCCAGCCAGTCGAAGGTGACCTCCTCGTCGCCGCGCCGGTTCGCCAGCTCCTCGATGCCTCGGTCGGTGAAGTACACGGTTCGCTCCGGTCGGATGGGGGTTGACCTGGTCAGGATAGTCGGGGCCGGTCGGCCGGCCCGTTCGGCCCGGTACCACCGGGAACGCCCGCGGCCCCGGCCCTCCCGGGTGGGAGGGCGGGGCCGCGGGCGTCGGTGCTCCAGCGACGCGGGGCGTCAGGGCCTCAGAGCGAGTAGACCTCTTCGATCAGCGCCTGCTGCTCGGCGGCGTGCCGCTTGGCCGAGCCGACCGCCGGGGACGAGGCCGCCCCACGGGCGACGCGGCGCAGCCGCGCGTCGTTGGCGCTGCGGCCGATGACGACCTGGAGGTGGTCGACCAGGTTCATCGCGATGAACGGCCAGGCGCCCTGGTTGGCCGGCTCCTCCTGCGCCCAGACGAACTGGACGTCGTCGCCGTAGCGGGCGAGCTCCTCCTGGAGCTCGGCCACCGGCAGCGGGTAGAGCCGCTCGACCCGGACGATCGCGGTGTCGGTGACGCCGCGCTCGGTGCGGGCCGCCGCCAGGTCGTAGTAGAACTTGCCGGCGGTGATGACGACCTTGCGCACCTGCGCCGGGTCGACGGTGTTGTCGCCGATGACCGGGCGGAAGGAGCCGGACAGGAACTCCTCGGTCGCACTCGCCGCGGCCTTGAGACGCAGCATCGACTTCGGGGTGAAGACGACCAGCGGCTTGTGGTGCGGGTTGTGCGCCTGCCAGCGCAGCAGGTGGAAGTAGTTCGACGGCAGGGTCGGCATGGCGACCGTCATGTTGTTCTGCGCGCACAGCTGGAGGAAGCGCTCCGGGCGGGCGGACGAGTGGTCCGGGCCCTGGCCCTCGTAGCCGTGCGGCAGCAGCAGGGTGACGCCCGAGTGCTGGCCCCACTTCTGCTCGGCGGAGGCGATGTACTCGTCCACCACGGTCTGCGCGCCGTTGACGAAGTCGCCGAACTGCGCCTCCCACATGACCAGCGAGTTCGGGCGGGTCAGCGAGTAGCCGTACTCGAAGCCCATCGCCGCGTACTCCGACAGCAGGCTGTCGTAGACGGTGTAGCGGGCCTGGTCCTCGGTGAGGTACTGCAGCGGGGTGTAGTCCTCGCCGGTGTTGCGGTCGATCAGGACGGCGTGCCGCTGGCCGAAGGTGCCGCGGCGGCTGTCCTGGCCGGCCAGGCGGACCGGGTGGCCCTCCATGAGCAGCGAGCCGATGGCGAGGGTCTCGCCCGTCGCCCAGTCGATGGTGTTGTCCTCGACGGAGGCGGCGCGGCGCTGCAACTGCGGCAGCAGGCGCGGGTGGACGGTCAGCCAGTCCGGCAGGTTGACCTGCGAGGCGGCGATCCGCTTGACCATCTCCTGGGAGATGCCGGTCTGGATGTTGACCGGGAAGTCGGCGACCGGCTTGCCGGCGGTGGCCACGGCCGGGGTCTGGGCGGCGTCGCGGACCTCGGCGAAGACCTTCTCCAGCTGGCCCTGGAAGTCCTGGAGCGCCTGCTCCGCCTCTTCCATGGTGATGTCGCCGCGACCGATCAGGCCCTCGGTGTACAGCTTGCGCACCGAGCGCTTCTTGTCGATCAGGTCGTACATCAGCGGCTGGGTGAACGACGGGTTGTCGGCCTCGTTGTGACCGCGGCGGCGGTAGCAGATGAGGTCGATCACGACGTCCTTGTGGAACGTCTGACGGAACTCGAAGGCGAGCCGCGCGACGCGGACCACGGCCTCCGGGTCGTCGCCGTTCACGTGGAAGATCGGGGCCTCGATCATCCGGGCCACGTCGGTGCAGTACATCGAGGAGCGCGAGGACGCCGGGGCGGCGGTGAAGCCGACCTGGTTGTTGACCACCAGGTGGATCGTGCCGCCGGTGCGGTAGCCGCGCAGCTGCGACATGTTCAGCGTCTCCGCGACGACGCCCTGGCCGGCGAAGGCCGCGTCGCCGTGGATCTGGATCGGCAGCACCGGGAAGGTGGTGCCGCCCTGGTCCAGGATGTCCTGCTTGGCGCGGGCGATGCCCTCGACGACCGGGTCGACCGTCTCCAGGTGGGAGGGGTTCGCGGCGAGCGAGACCTTGATGGTCTCGCCGTCCAGGCCGGTGAAGGTGCCCTCGGAGCCGAGGTGGTACTTCACGTCGCCGGAGCCGTGCATCGACTTCGGGTCGAGGTTGCCCTCGAACTCGCCGAAGATCTTGCCGTACGGCTTGCCCACGATGTTGGCCAGCACGTTCAGGCGGCCGCGGTGGGCCATGCCGATGACGGCCTCGTCGAGGCGGTGCTCGGCGGCGGCGTCGATGGTGGCGTCCAGCAGCGGGATGAGCGACTCGCCGCCCTCCAGCGAGAAGCGCTTCTGCCCGACGTACTTGGTCTGCAGGAAGGTCTCGAAGGCCTCGGCCGAGTTCAGCCGGCGCAGGATGCGCAGCTGCTCCTCGCGCTCCGGCTTGGAGTACGGCTTCTCCAGGCGCTCCTGCAGCCACTTGCGCTGCTTCGGGTCCTGGATGTGCATGTACTCGACGCCGACGGTGCGGCAGTAGGTGTTGCGCAGCAGGCCGAGGATGTCGCGGAGCTTCATCATCTTCTGGCCGCCGAAACCGCCGACCGCGAACTCGCGCTCCAGGTCCCACAGGGTGAGGCCGTGGGTGGTGACGTCCAGGTCGGGGTGCTTGCGCTGCTTGTACTCCAGCGGGTCCGTGTCGGCCATCAGGTGGCCGCGCACGCGGTACGCGTGGATCAGCTCCATGACGCGGGCGGTCTTGTTGACCTCGTCGTCGTGGGTGGTGGCGACGTCGGTCGCCCAGCGGACCGGCTCGTACGGGATCCGCAGCGACTCGAAGATCTCGTCGTAGAAGCCCTTCTCGCCGAGCAGCAGGCGGTGGATCTCGCGCAGGAACTCGCCGGACGCCGCGCCCTGGATGACGCGGTGGTCGTAGGTCGAGGTCAGCGTCATGATCTTGGAGACGCCCAGGCGGGACAGGGTCTCCGGGGCGGAGCCCTGGAACTCGGCCGGGTACTCCATGGCGCCGACGCCGACGATGGTGCCCTGGTTCTGCATCAGGCGCGGCACGGAGTGCACGGTGCCGATGCCGCCGGGGTTGGTCAGCGAGACCGTGACGCCGGTGAAGTCGTCCATGGTCAGCTTGTTGGCGCGGGCCCGGCGGACGATGTCCTCGTAGGCCTGCCAGAAGCCGAAGAAGTCGAGGGTCTCGGCCTTCTTGATGGCCGCGACGACGAGCTGGCGGTCGCCGTTCGGCTTGACCAGGTCGATGGCCAGGCCGAGGTTGACGTGCTCGGGCTTGACCAGGAAGGCCTTGCCGTCCTCCACCTTGTAGCTGTAGTTCATGCCCGGGGCGGCCTTGACGGCCTGGACCAGGGCGTAGCCGATCAGGTGGGTGAAGGAGACCTTGCCGCCGCGGGCGCGCTGCAGGTGGTTGTTGATGACGATGCGGTTGTCGATCAACAGCTTCGCGGGCACCGCGCGGACCGAGGTCGCGGTCGGCACCTCCAGCGAGGAGTCCATGTTGGTGGCGACGGCCTTGGCCGGGCCGCGCAGCTGGACCAGCTCGGGGCCGGCGGTCGCGGCCGCGGCGGCGGCCGGGGCGGCCGCCTTGGGGGCCGGGGCCGGAGCCGGGGGCGCGGCGGGTGCTGCGGCGAGCGGCGCGGGGGCCGGCGCCGGAGCGGCCGGGGCGGCCGGTGCGGCGGGGGCGGGCGCGGCCGGAGCAGCAGCAGCGGGCGCGGGGGCAGCGGCAGGGGTCGGCGTGGTGCCGGCCTGGGTCGCGGCCTGGGTCACTGGGGTCACCTCGGTACCGGGCTTGTAGTCGGCGAAAAAGTCCCACCAGGCTCGGTCGACCGAGTTCGGGTCCTGGAGGTACTGCTGGTAGATCTCATCGACGAGCCACTCATTGGGACCGAAGCCAGTGGAGCTAGCCGAGCTATTGGGGGTTTCAGGGGACTGTGGCGACACGGCGGCAACCGCCCTCTTCCGCTTCCTTTTGGGATGTTTGGACAGCGGGGATTAAGGCTACGCCCCTGACCAGTGATCGCGCAGTCCCCGGGCCCCAGGCGTCGCCCAGATCACAGTCCTGACCTGCAGTTTGGCTGAAAACGTACGTTAGAAAGCCGTATCTGAGGGGAAGCGATCGCGCCCGTTCATGGGGCATATTGGGGCGAAACCGGACAAAGCGCCGAACGGATCATCCAATGATCTTCGTGTACGTCTGTGTCGGTTCTGTGACACAGGCGACCCTCAGTGCTGCCCCGGCAGCCGGACCTCGATCCGGCAGCCGCGCGGCGCCTCGGCGACCGCGATCCGCCCGCCGTGCAGGTCCACCGCCCAGCGGGCGATGGCCAGGCCGAGACCGGTGCCGCCGTCCGAGCCGGGCCCCTGGGCGGTCGCGGTGCCGCTGCGGCTGAACCGCTCGAACACCCGGCCGCGGTCGGCCGGCGGGATGCCCGGGCCCTCGTCCTCGACCTCCAGCAGCAGGCCGCCGGGGCCGCCGTCGGGCCGCGCGCGCACCGTCACGGTGCCGCCGGGCGGGGAGTGCTTGCAGGCGTTGTCGACCAGGTTGGCGACCACCTGGTGGAGCCGTTCCGGGTCCGCCACGCCGGTCAGGCCGGTCGGGCTGACCTCCAGGGCCAGCCGGACGTCGCCGCGCCGGGAGAACGCCCCGCCGGCCGTCGCGCCGTCCACGGTGACCCCGCGCAGCACGCCGTCCAGGAACTCGCGCACCTCGAAGGGGCGGGCGTCCAGGTCGACCACGCCGTCGTCGATCTTGGAGAGGTCCAGCAGGTGGGTGACCAGGCGGCCGAGCCGCTCGGTCTGCTCCAGGGCGGCCCCCAGGGTCGCCGGATTGGGCTGGACGACGCCGTCCACCACGTTCTCCAGCACGGCGCGCAGCGCGGCGATGGGCGTGCGCAGCTCGTGGGAGACGTTGGCGACCAGCTCGCGGCGGTGCCGGTCGGCGGCCCCCAGGTCGGCGGCCATCTGGTTGAAGGTGGTCGCCAGCTCGCCGATCTCGTCGCGCGAGTTCACCTCGACCCGGCGACTGTAGTCGCCGGAGGCCATCGCGCGGGCGGCGGCCGTCATCTCGCGCAGGGGGGCGGTCAGCCCGTGCGCGAGGAACTGCATGAAGAGCAGCGAGGCGATCATGGAGAAGACCATGATGATCCGGATCTGGGTCTCGGACCGGATCGCCACGACCACCATGCCGGTGGCGAGGAAGACGGAGACGATCACCAGCAGGGCGAGCTTGCCCTTGATCGAGCGGACCGGGTCGAGCGGCCGGATGTCGGCCCAGACCCGGCGGGCGGCGCGGGCGGCCAGCGTCTGCGACTGCGTGCCGCCGGTGTCCCCGTTGCGTTGCTGTGGAAAGGTCATTGGTCCCCTGTGATCACCGCGTACGTCCCCCGCGCGGTGTGCGCGGCAGTTCGGGACACGGGCCCCCCGGAGGCCCGTCGCCCGAGGCGCGCCCTAAGAGAGCGGGGCCTCCAGCGCGTACCCGACACCGTGGACGGTGCGGATCCAGCTCGCGCCGATCTTGCGCCGCAGCGCCTTGACGTGGCTGTCCACGGTGCGGGTGCCGGACGCGTCCGTCCAGTCCCAGACCTCGGCCAGCAGCTGCTCGCGGGTCAGCACGGCGCGCGGCTGCGCGGCCAGGCAGGCGAGCAGGTCGAACTCGGTGGGCGTCAGGTGGACGTCGCCCGAGGCGAGCCGGACCCGGCGCTGCACGTGGTCGATCTCCAGCTCGCCGAAGCGCAGCGAGCCGAGCGCGGGCGTGCGGGCCGCCTGCTGGGCGCGCTCGACGCGGCGCAGCAGCACGTTGACCCGGGCGGCCAGTTCGCGCATCGAGAACGGTTTGGTCATGTAGTCGTCGGCGCCCACGCCGAGGCCGACCAGCAGGTCCGTCTCGTCGTCGCGCGCGGTCAGCATCAGCACCGGCACCGGGCGCTGGGCCTGGATCCGACGGCACACCTCGAGGCCGTCGAAGCCGGGCAGCATGATGTCGAGGACCACCAGGTCCGGCTGCCAGGTGTGGAAGCCGTCGACCGCGCCCGGTCCGTCGTGGGCCACGGCGACCTTGAAGCCCTCCGCGCCCAGCCGGGCCGCGATCGACTCCGCGATCGTCGGCTCGTCCTCCACCACCAGCACTCTGCGTTGGCTGCTCACCGTGCCGCCGCTGTGGTTGTTGTCCTGCTGAAGTTCTGTCACGGTCACGCCACCGCCCCCAGGGCTGCGGGCCGGCCACCTGTGGGGATGGCGGGGCTCCGCTCGTAGTCTTGTTCCGTCGTGGACTGTGCCGGGTCCGCCGTCCCGTCGTGCGCGCGGGTCGGTGGGCGGATTGTCGGCCGCCCACTTCTCCCGCGCACTTCGCAGCGTACGGACAGCGGATGCCTCCCGGCAGGTGGACCGGACGTTTCCGGCCCGTGGGCCGGCTGTCGGGCCGCCCTCGGACCCACTGCACGAGTGGGCACGGGCCGATACCTTACCCGGCGATTTTTCTCTGCGTAACGGTACGTATGCAGTCGAGTTGACGCCAAGTCGCCGGTCAGAGCCCCTGCCGGCGCGTTCACGGGAAGAAGGTCTGGACCAATAACGGGAATCCGGTCGACCGGTTTCCTGATGGTCTTCACCGGCTTTTCTCAGATGCCTCTCAGAACCTCGACGTAACGTGGCCGCGACAACGCCCCGCAGGGCGGGATCCGCGGCGCGCGCCGGTACGTTGGGCACCTGGTGAGGGGCCGGCGGCTGTGGGCGTGGAGCGGAGGGCGGCATGGCTGGACTGCGGCGAGGTGCCGGACGGGTCGGGGCACCCCCTGCGGGTCCGCCGTACGGCATGCTCCGGCACGGCCTGCGCACCGGCGTCGTCGACTGGCTGCTGGCGCGGGTGCCGACACCCCGGCGCAACCCCTTCACCCTCGGCTATCTCGCCGTGGTGGGCGCCACCACGACCTTTGCCAAACTCGCCGATCCGGAACTCGTGCAGCGGCTGCAGGAGGCCTCCAGTTCCGACGGCCACAACCTCTTGCAGCACCCCCTGCGCGCGCTGGTGCTCAGCGGTGTCTGGGTGGCCGGCGAGGTGTGGATGCCGTACCTGTGGGGATTCGCCGTCACCCTCGCGCCGCTGGAGCGCCGGATCGGCCCCGCCCGGGCGGCGGCGGTCTTCGCGATCGGGCACGTCACCGCCACGCTGTTGTCCCAGGGCGTGGTGATCGCCGCGGTGGAGACCGGGCGGCTGGAGAGCGGGGCGCTGGACCACCTGGACATCGGCGTCAGCTACGGCGTGCTCGCCTGCCTGGGCGCGGTGGCCGGACTGCTGTCCTGGCGCGGGCGGCTGGTCGCGCTCGGCGGGGCCGGGTTGCTGATCGCCGAGCAGATCCTCACCGAACGGGACGTGGTCACCGCCGTGGGGCATCCGGCCGCGGTGCTCACCGGGGTGGCGCTGTGGCGCTGGCTGCGCCGGGCCCAGGCCCGTCGGCCGCGGCCGAAGTCGCGGACCCGCCGCGCCGAGGCGCCGGCCGGGGGCTCCTCGCCCGCGCCGGGCGGCGCTCCGGTCCTGGACGCGCGCTGACCCTTCCGGGTGCCGCCCCGGGCGCTTTTGACGGCGCTTCCCGCGGCCTCCCCCTGTTCGCTCGCGGCGAACATCGCCCCGGGGGCATCCGGCGCGCGTCAGTCCTTAGTCAGGTCGACTCAACTTCGCTGACTGGGGAGAGATCATGGCATCGACGTCCACACCGCTCACCCTGCCCGTGCTGCCGCTCGACGACGAGGTCGTCCTGTCGGGCATGGTCGTCCCGCTGGACCTGAAGGACACCGAGGTGCGCGCCGCGGTCGGGCCGCCCGCGCGGCGGCCACCGGCACCGGCAAGCCGCAGGTCCTGCTGGTCCCGCGGGTGGACGGCTCGTACGCGGCGGTCGGCACCCTGGCCACCGTCGAGCAGGTCGGCCGCCTGGCCGACGGGGAGCCGGCCGCGCTGGTGCGCGCCGTGCGCCGGGTCCGCATCGGGGCCGGCACCACCGGCCCCGGCGCCGCCCTCTGGGTGGAGACCACGCCCTTCCGGGAGTCCTCGGTGGGCACCCCGGTGGCCGGCCGGGCCGCCGAGCTGGTCAAGGAGTACAAGGCGCTGTCCGCCCAGTGGCTGCGCAGGCGCGGCGCCTGGCAGATCGTCGACCGGGTGGCCCAGATCGAGGGCGTCGGCGAACTCGCCGACAACATCGGCTACGCGTCCTTCGCCACCGCCGAGCAGAAGCTCAAGGTGCTGCTGGAGGCCGACCAGGTCGCCCGCCTGGAGTACGCGCTGACCCTGCTGCGCGACCACCTCGCCGAGGAGGCGGTCAACGACACCATCCGCAAGGACGTCGAGGAGGGCGTGGCCAAGCAGCAGAAGGAGTTCCTGCTCCGCCGCCAGCTGGAGGCCGTCCGCAAGGAACTGGCCGAGCTCAACGGCGACCCGGCCGACGAGGAGGAGGACTACCGCGCCCGGGTCGAGGCCGCCGACCTGCCCGAGAAGATCCGCGAGGCGGTCCTCAAGGAGGTCGACAAGCTGGAGCGGGCCTCCGAGCAGTCCCCCGAGGGCCCCTGGATCCGCACCTGGCTGGACACCGTCCTGGAGCTGCCCTGGAACGAGCGCACCGAGGACGCGTACGACATCGCCGGCGCCCGCGCCGTGCTGGACGCCGACCACGCCGGCCTGGCCGACGTGAAGGACCGCATCGTCGAGTACCTCGCGGTGCGCAAGCGCCGGGCCGACCAGGGGCTCGGCCCGGTCGACGGCCGGCAGGAGGGGCAGCGCGAAGCGCTTCCCGGGAAGGGCGCCGGCGGGCGACGGGCGGGCGGCGCACCGCCGTCCCCGGCGTGGCCACCGGCCTCGCCGTGACCGGCGCCGGTGGCGACGTCCTCTACATCGAGGCCTCGCTCGCCGACGTCGAGACCGGCGGCACCGGGCTCACCCTCACCGGGCAACTGGGCGACGTGATGAAGGAGTCCGCGCACATCGCGCTCTCCTACCTGCGCTCGCGCGGCGCCGAACTGGAGCTGCCGGTCACCTCGCTGCGCGACCGCGGCGTGCACCTGCACATCCCGGCCGGGGCCGTCCCCAAGGACGGGCCGAGCGCCGGCATCACCATGACCACGGCGCTCGCCTCGCTGCTGTCCGGCCGCAAGGTGCGCACCGACCTGGCGATGACCGGCGAGGTGTCGCTGACCGGGCGGGTGCTGCCGATCGGCGGGGTGAAGCAGAAGCTGCTCGCCGCCGACCGGGCCGGCGTCACCACGGTGATCATCCCCAAGCGCAACGAGGCCGACCTGGACGACGTCCCGGCCGAGGTGCTGGCGAGGCTCACCGTCCACCCCGTGGCGGACGTGCGGGAGGTGCTGGAGCTGGCCCTGGAGCCGGCCAAGGTCCTGGCCGCAGCCGCCTGACCCGCCCGGCCCGGCTGACCGGCCTGGCCCGGCTGTGCCGGTCGACGGGAGGACCGACGGGAGGACCGAGGGGAGGGCGGCGTCTCCACGTGCAACACTGCGGAGATGCCGTCCCCCACGCAGCGTGCCCTGGTCCGGGTGCCGGCCCGACTGCGTCCGTTCCTGGTGCGGCACCGCAGGCTGGTGAAGTTCCTGCTGGTCGGCGGCGTCTGCTTCACCCTCACCCTGGTGATCGACTTCGAGCTGAAGTTCACCGTGCTGGAGCACGAGCCGGTGGTCGCGCTGACGATCGCGACCGTGATCTCCACCGGCGTCTCCTACGTGCTCAACCGTCGCTGGGCCTTCCGGACGGCCGGGCACCCGCGCGAGGTACTGCTGTTCTTCCTGGTCAGCGCCATGGCGATCGCCGTCAACGACCTGCCGCTGGTGGTCTCCCGCTACGCCCTGGACCTGCGCGAGCCGTACGTCGGCCCGTTCGCCCAGGAAGCCGCGGACTTCCTCAGCGGGATGGTCGTCGGCACCTTCGTCGCCATGCTGTTCCGTTTCTGGGCGATGCAGCGGTGGGTCTTCACCCGGCCCGCTGAGCGGGGGCACCCGCGGTACGAACCCGGTTACGCTGCACCCGAGATGCCACGGGATGCGCCATGAGGCCGTGAGGTGAGGGTTATGCGCGGGGAACCGGACGCGCTCCGGAGCGGGCCCGCCAGCCAACAGGGGATGCGCCGGGCCAACCTGGCCCTGGTACTCGGGGTGATCGCGCACACCCCGTGCTCGCGGGCCGAGGTGGCCGCCGAGACCGGGCTGACCAGGGCCGCCGTGTCCTCGCTCGCCGAGCAGCTGATCGCCGGCGGCCTGGTCGTCGAGGAGGGCCCGGCCACGCCCAGCGGCAAGGTCGGCCGCCCCGGCACCGCGCTCGGGCTCAACCCGCTCGGACCGGGCGGCCTCGGCGCCGAGATCGGCGTGGAGCACCTCGGCGCCTGCGTGGTCGACCTGCGCGGCGAGGTCCGGACCTGGCGCCGTCGCGAGGTCCGCAACCGGGGCCGGCAGCCCGCCGCGGTCATGGCCGACCTCGCCGAACTGCTGCACGCGGCCGTCGCCGAGGCGGGTCTGCGCCCGGCCGGGCTGACCCTGGCCGTCCCCGGGCTGGTCGGAACCTCCGGCGGGGTGCTCCAGCGGGCCGCCAACCTGGGCTGGCGGGACGTCCCGCTGGCGGCCGAACTGCGCCCGGCGCTGCGCGCGGCCGGTGCCGCCGACCTGGCCGAGCTGCCGGTCGAGGCGGACAACGAGGCCAACCTGGGCGGGCTGGCCGAACGGTGGCTGGGCGGCGGGCCGGAGGACTTCCTGTACGTCTCGGCCGAGGCCGGCGTCGGCGCGGCCATCGTGGTCGGCGGGCGGCTGCTGCGCGGGGCACGCGGCTACGCGGGCGAGTTCGGCCACGTGCCGGTCCACCCGGGCGGCCCCCGCTGCGCCTGCGGCGCGCACGGCTGCCTGGAGCAGTACGCGGGGGAGGCGGCCGTGCTCCGGGCGGCCGGGCCGGCGGGCACGCGGGGCGACTGGGTGACGCTGCTCGCCGGGCGGGCCGGGGCCGGGGACGATCCGGCCCGCGCGGCGCTGGCCGGGGCCGGTTCGGCGCTGGGCATCGCGGCCGCCGGGGCGGTCAACCTGCTGGACCCGGCCGAGGTGGTGCTGGGCGGCGGCTACGCCCGGCTGGCGCCCTGGCTGCTGCCGGCGATGCGGGCCGAGCTGGCCGCCCGGGTGACGGTGCGGCCCTGGTCGGACGAGCGGCTGACGGTGTCCCGGCTGGGTCGGCGCGGGCCGCTGCTGGGCGCTGCGGTGGGTGTGGTGCGGGCGGTCGTCGCGGACCCGGGCCGGCTCGCCGGCGGCTGAACTCCCGCCCCGGGACACGCCGGAGCCCCCGGCCGGGCGGCCGGGGGCTCGGGTGGAGGCAGGCGGAGGGTCAGGCTTCGGAGGGCCCGGCCTCGCGAGGGGTCAGGCCTCGCGAGGAGTCAGACCTCGGCGGGCGCCTCGGCGGCGACGATCTCGCGGCCGCCGGAGCGCGGGCCGCGCAGCACGGCCAGGTAGGCGACGGCGATGCCGATCAGCGCCCAGACCACCAGGACCAGGATCGGCATGCCCAGGTTGGTCGAGCCGAAGTAGGCGATCGACTTGGTGGCGCTGGTGCCGGCGCCGTTCGGGATCAGCGAGCCGATCGCCCGCCAGAACGGCGGCATCATCGGTGCCGGGTAGACGCCGCCGGCGCTCGGGTTGCCCAGCACCACGAAGATCAGCACCGCGACGCCGATGCCGATGACGTCGAACAGGCACTGCAGCGCCATGGTGAACGCGCCGACCGTGAACACCACCAGGGCGCCGATGCCGGTCAGGGCCAGGATCGAGCCGGGCAGCGCGTCCAGCACCGGGCCGGCGATGATCGTGCCGCCGAGGCCGGCGCCGACCGAGTACAGCGCCAGCACGCCGAGGCGGATCAGCAGGCGGTGGACGTTGGCGGGCTTGGAGCCGGCGCTGATGCCGAGGATCGAGGCGACCAGGTAGCCGCCGACGCACCAGCCGATGACCAGGTAGAAGGCGGAGAGGCCGTTGGTGTCGCCCTTGGCGAGCGGCACGACGTCCTCGACCTTGACGGTGCGGCCCTGGGCCTTGTCCAGCGAGGTGGTGATGGTCTCGGCGGCCTTGGCGGCGGAGGTGCCGCGGGCGCCGCCGACCAGCAGGGTGTCCTCGGTGCCGGTCGGGTTCACGACCAGCGCGGCGTAGATCTCCTGGTCCTTGATCTGCTGGGTGGCCGTCTCGGCGTCCGGGGCGGTGACGGCCTTGACGGCGTCGTCCGGCACGGACTCCAGGGCCTGGACCAGCTTGGGGGTGACCTGCGGCGGGGCGACCACCGCGATCGACAGCCCGTGCGGGGCCGGGTGGTGCAGCGCCCCGACGTACGAGGTGATGAAGCCGAGCTGCAGCAGCAGCACGCCGATCACCAGCAGTGCCGCACGCGGTGTGACCGCGCCCTTCAGTTCAGCGACGAAACCCTGCCCCGGGGCGGCCATCCACATCTCCTTGTGTATTGGGGGAAAACGGATACTTCATACCATGAACTAGTTGGCTTGTCTCACTGCACGCGCCGCCTTCGAGCCCGTGCGGCTGCGGGATACTGGCGCGGTGAGTGACGAGGAAGCCCTGCTGGCGGTGGAGCGCGAGGTCGCGCTGATGTTCCGGCGGGGCCGGGCCCGAGTGGCGGAGCTCTCACGCCGGGTGCACCCCGAGCTGGAGGGGATGGCGTACAGCCTGCTCGGCTACATCGAGCAGGCCGGGCGGGTGCGGGTGACGGACGTCGGCGTGCACTTCGCGGTCGGCAAGGCCACGGTGAGCCGGCAGATCCGGGCGCTGGAGGAACTGGGCCTGGTGGCCCGGGAGACGGACCCGCAGGACCGTCGGGCCGCACTGGTCTCGCTGACCGAGGACGGGCGGCGGCGCTACCTGGCGGCGCGGGACGCCCGGATGCGGCGGGTGCGCGAGTTGCTGGGCAACTGGTCGCCGGAGGACGTGGACCGCTTCGCGGAGCTGCTGCACCGCTTCAACGACGTGATCGGGGAGCCGCCGGTGGAGTGACCGGGGCCCGGGCGGGGCCCGGGCGGGACTCGGGCGGGGGTCGGGCAGGTGTCGGGGCGGGGGATCGGCAGGGGTCGGGGTGAGGCCTTTACTTGGGCTTGAAGAAAGTTGCCTTAGTCAACCATCGGGCCTATGGTTGCGTAAGGCAACGAAATTTCCCTGCCCGCGCATCCCCACTCCCCGCCCACTCCTCCCGCCGAAGGACCCAGATGACCGTCACAGCCGAGGCGACAGTCGGAGCCGCCGTCGACGATCAACCGATGACCCACCGGCAGGTGATGGAGGCGCTGTCCGGCCTGCTGCTCGGCCTCTTCGTGGCCGTGCTCTCGTCGACCGTCGTCTCCAACGCCCTGCCGCACATCCTCACCGACCTGCACGGCGGCCAGTCCGCCTACACCTGGGTGATCACCGCGGCCCTGCTGACCCTGACCGCCTCCACCCCGATCTGGGGCAAGCTCTCCGACCTCGTCAGCAAGAAGCTGCTGCTGCAGATAGCCCTGCTGATCTACATCGCCACCTCCGCCCTGGCCGGCCTCTCGCAGAACACCGCCGAGCTGATCGCCTGCCGCGCCCTCCAGGGCATCGGTGCCGGCGGCGTGGTCGCGCTGGGCCAGATCTGCCTGGCCGCGATGGTCCCGCCGCGCGAACGCGGCCGCTACAGCGGCTACTTCGGCGCGGTCTTCGCGCTGGCCACCATCGGCGGCCCGCTGATCGGCGGCGTCATCGTGGACACCTCGTGGCTGGGCTGGCGCTGGTGCTTCTACGTCGGCATCCCGTTCGCGCTGGCCGCGATCCTGGTGGTGCAGCGCACCCTCAAGCTGCCGGTGGTCAAGCGCAAGGCGAAGATCGACTACCTGGGCGCGCTGGTCATCACCGGCGCCGTCAGCCTGCTGATGATCTGGATCACGCTGGCCGGCACGAACTACGACTGGCTGTCCTGGCAGACCGCCGCGATGGTCGGCGGCGGCCTGCTGCTGGGCGCCCTCGCCGTGGTGATCGAGCGCCGCGCCGCCGAGCCGATCATCCCGCCGGACCTCTTCAAGTACCGCACCGTCTCCCTGGCCGCGCTGGCCAGCGTGCTGGTCGGCGTCGGGATGTACGGCGCGACCACCTTCCTCAGCCAGTACTTCCAGCTGGCCCGCGCCAAGTCCCCGACGATGGCCGGCCTGATGACCCTGCCGATGATCCTCGGCCTGGCGGTCGCCTCCACCGTCGCCGGCCGGCTGATCACCAAGTACGGCAAGTGGAAGGCCTACCTGGTCGCCGGTACGGCGCTGCTCGCGATCGGTTTCGGCCTGCTCGCCACCGCCCGCGTCGACACCGACTACAAGCTGCTCTGCGTCTACATGGCGATCACCGGCATCGGTCTCGGCCTGACCAGCCAGAACCTGGTGCTCGCGGTGCAGAACACGGTGCCGCGCCACGAACTCGGCGCGGCCAGCTCCGTGGTGACCTTCTTCCGCACCATGGGTGGCGCGATGGGCGTCTCCGCGCTCGGCGCGCTGATGAACAGCAAGGTGACCCACTACCTCGCGGAGAACCTGGCCGCCGCGCACATCCCGGCCGGGAGCGCGGCCGGCGGCGGGGGCATCCCGGACCTGCACAAGCTGCCGGCCCCGATCGTCCCGCTGGTGACGGACGCGTTCGGACACGGCGTCGGCACCGTCTTCCTGTGGGCCGCGCCGTTCGCGGCGCTGGCCTTCGTCACGGTGCTGTTCATCCGGGAGACCGCGCTGAAGACCAGCCAGCAGGGCTGACTCCGGGCGGGGACGCGCGAACGGGCCGGGGAGTGTGATCCACACTCCCCGGCCCGTTCGGTTCGTCCCGCACACGTCCGGGCGGGAACCGCCGGATCAGGCCCTACGGCGCGGCGATCAGGACCAGGCCGTAGACGACGGCGGCGGCGCAGAGGCCGAAGCAGGCGTAGGCACCGACCAGGGCCAGCCGGCCGCCGCCCGGCTCCTGGGCGGCCTCGCCCTCGCGGGCGCTCAGCGCGGCCTCGCGGCGGGACAGGGCCAGGATGCCGAGCGCGAAGACGGCGACCACGGCGACGGTGATGCCGAAGCTGGCACCGGCGGTCTGGGCCAGGGCGTTCCACTTGATGTGCATGGCGGGTGCTCCTCAGCCGGCGGCGCTCAGGCCGCGACCGTGGTCGAGGCGGGGGTGGGGGCGTTCGCGGTGGCGGCGGTGGCGGGGACCTCCACCGGGGTGACGTCGTTGACGTTGTCCGCGCTGACCGGCTGGCGGCGGGAGATCAGCCACATCGCACCCGAGCCGGCCACCAGCACGGCTCCGACCAGGACGATGCCCCAGGTGCCCTGGCGGACCAGCAGCGCGGCGCCGCCCGAGACCAGCGCGGCGGCCGGCAGGGTCAGCGCCCAGGTGT
Source organism: Kitasatospora sp. NPDC086801 (assembly GCF_044745805.1). NCBI lineage: Bacteria > Bacillati > Actinomycetota > Actinomycetes > Kitasatosporales > Streptomycetaceae > Kitasatospora > Kitasatospora sp. NPDC086801. The sequence continues at coordinate 293,386 of NZ_JBIVAX010000003.1, read as the reverse complement.
AGACCATGCGGCGCACCAGGCTCCAGCGCAGCTCGGCCTTCGGGCCGCCGAGGCCGGCGCCCATGATGCCGCCGGAGCAGACCTGGGTGGTGGAGAGGCCGAAGCCCATGTGCGAGGAGGTCAGGATGACGGTCGCGGCGGCCGACTCGGAGGCGAAGCCCTGCGGCGCCTTGATGTCCGCCAGGCCCTTGCCCATCGAGCGGATGATCCGCCAGCCGCCCATGTAGGTGCCGAGCGCGATCGCGGCGCCGGCCGAGATGATCACCCAGGTGGGCGGCAGCGCGCCGTGCGGCAGGGCGCCGACCGACACCAGGGTCAGGGTGATGATGCCCATCGTCTTCTGGGCGTCGTTGGTGCCGTGCGCGAGCGAGATCAGCGAGGACGAGAAGATCTGGCCGGTCTTGAAGCCCTTGGTGGCGGTGGCCTCGTTGCCCTTGCGGGTGATCGCGTAGGCCAGCTTGGTGCCGCCCCAGGAGGCCAGGCCGGCGACCAGCGGGGAGGCGATCGCCGGAATCAGGATCTTGGAGAGGACGGTGTCGAAGTTGACGCCGTTCATGCCGACGCCGACCACGGTGGCGCCGATCAGGCCGCCGTACAGCGCGTGCGAGGAACTGGACGGCAGGCCGCGCAGCCAGGTCAGCAGGTTCCAGAGGATCGCGCCCGCCAGTGCGGCGAAGATGATCTCGGGGTGGATGCCGCTCTTCTCGTTGACGATGCCGCCGGAGATGGTGGTGGCGACCTTCACGGACAGGAACGCGCCCGCGAAGTTGAGGACGGCCGCGATGGTGACCGCGACCTTCGGCCTGAGGGCTCCCGTCGCGATGGAGGTGGCCATCGCGTTGGCGGTGTCGTGGAACCCGTTGGTGAAGTCGAAGGCGAGCGCCGTGATGATCACAACGGCTACCAGGAACGAGATGTGTTCCATACCCAAACAATCGTCGTAGTTGTCGCACGGACGTTGGTGTCGTCGCGACCGTAGGTCTGTTTGGTAAACGGAAGGTGAACTGAGCCGGGAATCGTGGTTCCGCTGGTGTCCCAGTGGTGTCCGGAAGCTTTCGGAGGGGTGTCGGCGGTCGCGCTGAGCTGGACATTAGCGAAGTTCGCCCCGGTTCGCTCCGGTTTGCTGAGAGCTCTCTCACAGATCAACCGAGAATTAACCTCCCAGTCCGGATGCGCCCTGTTTCCGGTGAGTAACCCGTGGGAGGATCTGCGGGATCCGGGGACGCCGGTGACAGGCTGGGGCGGGGAGGACCAACCCATGGGCGGGGCTGCACAGCGCACTGAGTCGGCAGTCGTACGGCCCTGGCTGCGGGCGGCACTGCGCTGCGGAGCCGCCCTCGCGGCCGCCGCGCTCGCCCTCCCGCTCGCCGCCCAGGCCGCGTACGCCGCCCCCGATCCGGGAGCCCCGATCACCGCGGCCAGCCCGGGCGACGACCCGCTCGCCGCCGCCAAGGCCACCCTCGGCCCGCTGCTCGACCAGTTGCACACGCTCTACCAGAGCGCCGAGACCGCCACCGAGCAGTACAACGGCGCCGTCGCCAAGGTCGCCGAGCAGCAGGCCGCGCTCACCGACCTCCAGGGCCGGCAGGACCGCCAGCAGAAGCAGGTCGACGCCGGCACCGACATCGCCTCCCAGCTCGCCGCCGCCCAGTACCGCAACGGCGCCGCCTCCGCCTACGCCGAACTGCTGCTCTCCAAGGATCCGTACGAGGCCGTCACCATCGCGGAACTGCTCACCGCCGCCAGCCGCTCGCAGTCCGAGTTCCTGGACCGGCTGAAGAGCGACCGCGAGGCCCTCGCCGGTCTGACGAAGCAGACCGAGGACGCGCTCAAGACCTCCCAGACGCTGGTCACCCAGCAGGACGCCGCCAAGGCCAAGGTCGCCACCGACCTCGCCTCCGTCGAGCAGCTGGTCTCCTCGCTCACCGGCGCGCAGCGCACCGAACTGGAGAAGCTGGAGAAGGCCAAGGCCGACGAGGCCCAGCTCGCCTTCCTCGCGTCCGGCGCCCTCGGCAAGGGCGAGCGCACCCCGTCGGTGGCCGGCCGCGCCGCCGTCGCCTTCGCGCTCGCCCAGCTCAACAAGCCGTACCTGTGGGGCGGCGCGGGGCCGGACTCCTACGACTGCTCGGGCCTCACCTCGCAGGCCTGGCTGCACGCCGGGCTGCCGATCCCGCGCACCAGCCAGGAGCAGTGGGCCCAGCTCCAGCGCATCCCGCTGAACCAGCTCCGCCCCGGCGACCTGGTCATCTACTTCGAGGGCGCCACCCACGTCGCGATGTACATCGGCGGCGGGCTGGTCGTCCAGGCGCCCCGGCCGGGCGCCGTCATCAAGGTGTCGCCGATCGGTTCGATGCCGATCCTCGGCGCGGTGCGGCCCGACCCGTCCGGCGCGGCGGACGAGGCCGGCGGCAGCTGGAAGGTGCCCGACCTGCCCGCCGGCTGGGACGTCGTCACCCCGATCGCGCCCAGCCCGGCCAACCAGGTCCCGACCACCCCGGCCCCCGGCACGCCCGCCAACCCGTCGGCCACCCCGGGCACGCCGTCCACCACCCCGGACACGCCCGCCGGCACCGGCACCGGAACGCCCACCGACCCGGGGACGCCGTCCGGCACCGGCACCACCGCCCCCGGCACGCCCACGCCGACCGGGACCGGCACGCCCGCCCCGACCGCCCCCGGCACTCCGACGCCGACCGGCACGGGCACCGGGACGCCCACCCCGACCGGGACCGGCACCCCGAACTCCACCGGCGCCGCCACCACCAGCACCAGCGGTTCGGCGAGCGCCGCGGCCCCGGGCAGCGCCACCGCGACCCTGCCGCTCGGCACCAACTGAGCCACGACGAAGGCCGCCCGGCGTCCACGGACACCGGGCGGCCTTCGTCATGGGCTACTCCGGGGAGCCGGTGTCCGGCTCGAAGCGGACGACCACGGCCTTGGAGGTCGGCGTGTTGCTGATGTCGGCGGTGGAGTCCAGCGGGACGAGCACGTTGGTCTCCGGGTAGTAGGCCGCCGCGCCGCCGCGGGCGACCGGGTAGTGGACCACCCGGAAGTGCGGGGCGCGCCGCTCGACGCCGTCCCGCCACTCGCTCACCAGGTCGACGAACCCGCCCTCGGCCAGGCCCAGTTCGGCGGCGTCGGCGGGGTTGACCAGGACCACCCGGCGGCCGCCCTTGATGCCCCGGTAGCGGTCGTCCAGGCCGTAGACGGTGGTGTTGTACTGGTCGTGCGAGCGCAGCGTCTGCAACAGCAGGCGGCCCGGCGGGACCTCGGGGGCGGTGAGCGGGTTGACGCTGAAGTTGGCCTTCCCGGTCGCGGTGGGGAAGGTCCGGGAGTCGCGCGGGCCGTGCGGCAGGGTGAAGCCGCCGGGGCGGCGGACCTTCTCGTTGTAGTCCTCGAAGCCGGGGACGACCCGGGCGATCCGGTCCCGCAGGGTGTCGTAGTCGGCGGCGAAGTCCTCCCACGGCACGGTGTCCCCGGGGCCGAGGGCGGCGCGGGCCAGCCGGCAGACGATCGCGGTCTCGGAGAGCAGGCCCGGGGCGGGCGGGCGCAGGCCGCCGCGCGAGGAGTGCACCTGGCCCATCGAGTCCTCGACGCTGACGAACTGGGCGCCGGCGCCGGTGACGTCCCGGTCGGTGCGGCCCAGGGTGGGCAGGATCAGCGCCCGGGCGCCGGTGACCACGTGCGAGCGGTTGAGCTTGGTGGAGACGTGCACGGTCAGCCGGCAGCGGCGCATCGCGGCCTCGGTGACGTCCGTGTCCGGGGTGGCCGCGACGAAGTTGCCGCCCATCGCGAAGAACACCCCGACCCGGCCGTCGCGCATCGCCCGGATGGTGTCCACCGAGTCGAGGCCGTGCGCGCGCGGCGGCTCGAAGCCGAACTCCTTGCCGAGCGCGTCCAGGAAGGCCGTCGAGGGCCGCTCGAAGATGCCCATCGTCCGGTCGCCCTGGACGTTGCTGTGCCCGCGCACCGGGCAGACCCCGGCGCCGGGGCGGCCGACGTTGCCGCGCAGCAGCAGGAAGTTGACCACCTCGCGGATGGTGGGCACGGCGTGCTTGTGCTGGGTGAGGCCCATCGCCCAGCAGACGATGATCTTCCGGGAGCCCAGCACCAGCCGGCCGAACTCCTCGATCTGCTCCCACGGCAGGCCGGTCGCGGCGAGCACCTCGGCGCGGTCGGTCGTCCGGGCCTGTTCCTCGAACTCCTCGAAGCCGTGGCAGTGTTCGGCGACGAAGGCGCGGTCGACGCCGTCCTGCTCCAGGATCATCCGGTTGAGCGCGCGGAACAGCGCCAGGTCCCCGCCGAGGCGGATCTGCAGGAACAGGTCGGTCAGCTTGGTGCCGTTGCCGACCAGGCCGCGCGCGTGCTGCGGGTTCTTGAAGCGCTCCAGGCCCGCCTCCGGCAGCGGGTTCACGCTCACGATGGTGGCGCCGGCCCGCTTGGCGCGCTCCAGCGCGGAGAGCATCCGGGGGTGGTTGGTGCCCGGGTTCTGGCCGGCCACGATGATCAGGTCGGCCTGGTAGAGGTCCTTGAGGCTGACGCTGCCCTTGCCGACGCCGAGCGTCTCGGTGAGCGCCGAACCGGACGACTCGTGGCACATGTTGGAGCAGTCCGGCAGGTTGTTGGTGCCCAGCCGGCGGGCGAACAGCTGGTACGCGAAGGCGGCCTCGTTGCTGGTCCGCCCGGAGGTGTAGAAGGCGGCGCCGTCCGGGGTGTCCAGGGCGCGCAGCTCCTCGGCGATCAGCGCGAAGGCGTCGTCCCAGGAGACCGGCGTGTAGTGGGTGGCGCCCTCGTCGAGCAGCATCGGCTGGGTGAGGCGGCCCTGCTGGCCCAGCCAGTAGCCGGAGCGCTCGGCCAGTTCGGCGACCGGGTGGGCGGCGAAGAACTCGGCGCGGATCCGGCGCTCGGTGGCCTCCTCCGCGACGGCCTTGGCGCCGTTCTCGCAGAACTCCGCCGTGTGCGTCTTCCCCGGCTCCGGCCAGGCGCAGCCGGGGCAGTCGAAGCCGTCCGGCTGGTTGACCTTGCGCAGCGTGGCGAGGGTGCGGCGGGCGCCCATCTGTTCGGCGGCCATCCGCAGGCTGTGGCCGACCGCGGGCAGCCCGGCCGCCGCTTGCTGGGGCGCGGACACCTCGGGGGCGTCCTGCGCCGGGTCGCTCTGCGGGGCCTGCTTGGCCATGACCGCTTCTCCTCGGCTCTGCTCGTCCGGTGGCCGTGCCACCGGGGGCCGCCGCGCCGTCGCGGGGGCTCGGGGCCCATCCTTCCACCCGGGTGGAGGCGGGGGGAGGGGGGCCGAACGGGCGTCGGTGGAGTCGGAGGGTGGGGGCGGCGCGACCGTCACCGCGATCCGGCTGCCGGCCGTGCCGTCTCGCGCCCGCCCTGCCTCGCGCCCGCCCCGGGGCCTGCCTTCAGGCCCCCGCCGTCCGCCCGGAGGGCGGGCGTGGCGCGGTCGGGGTGCGGGCGCCGCCCGGCGGAGCAGGGGCGGCGACCGACGACAGCGCGGCGAGGCGCGTGCCCGGGCGGCGGCGCACGGGCGGGGGATCGTCGACGGGCCCCGGGGTGGCGGTCGGGAGCGCGGCCAGTGCCCGCAGCAGCGCGCGGGCGGCGGCGTCGTTCTGCCGGAATCCCGGGGAGTTGGTGCGGGGTCGGGCGAAGGCGGCGGCGGCGCGCAGGCTGGTGTGCGGGCCGAGTGCGGTGCGCCGCGGGTGCGGGGCGCCGTCCAGGGCCGGGTCGAGCAGCCGGCTGTCGCCGGGGGCGATGGTGACCAGGCCGGAGCGGTGGGTGTACTCCTCGTCGGCGACCACCTCCTCCACGAGCCGTCCGGCGCGGTGCAGTTCGCGCAGCACCGGGTCGAGCGTGCGGGTCAGCTGGTGCTTGGGCAGGTACGCCTCGACCAGGGCGGTGGCGGCGACGGTGTGGCCCGGCACGGTGTCGCCGGAGGCCCGCCAGGTGCCGGTGGCCTCGTCCCGTTCGACCCGGACGCCGGCCCCCAGGAAGCGCACGATCCCGGCCTCGGAGAGGGCGAGCAGCTGGCGCAGCCGGAAGCCGGGCGGGCCGGAGGCGAGGTAGCTGAAGTAGCCGAAGAACCACCCGTCGACCTCTTCGGCGACCGAGCGGGCGGTGAGCTGGCCGGTCGCGAGGATGCGCGGGAGCTGGCCGAACAGCGAGAGCAGGGCGAGGAAGGCGCCGAGGTCGGCGCTGTGCGCGGGGTCGGCGCGGCGGTCCGCGTCGGCGGTGACGTAGGCGCGCAGGTGCTGCTGGAGTTCCTCGGCGGAGCCGAGTTCGAGGCCGGCCAGCGGGTGGTCGAGGCGTTCGAAGTCGATCCGGTCGGCCGGGTCGGGTACGGCCTCGGCGATCAGGGCGGCCAGGGCGGGGGAGTACCAGTCGTGCCGGTCGAACCGGGCCAGGAACTCCGGCCAGGGCAGCGCGGTGCGTTCGGGGTGGGCGTGGAACAGCTCGTGGTAGTGCCCGAAGGCGGTTTCCTTGGCCATCAACGGCCAGAAGTCGCGCCGGAGTTCGAGCGGCCCCCCGGTGGCGAGGACGGCGTCCACGGCGGCCGCGTCGAAGTACCGGGGGAGCGGGGCGGGCGGCCCCTGGAGGCGGTAGCCGGTCTTGGAGTGGTACGGGACGCCGCGCCGGGAGCCGAGGTGCAGCACCGGTTCGCGGCCGGACGGGCGGTAGCGCAGCCCGTCCCCGGTGGGCTCGAAGCGGCCGCCGCGCCCCTCGGTGAGCAGGGCGACCAGGTCGACGGAGGCCAGGCCGAGGCCGCGCAGCACGACGTGTTCGCCGGGGGCGATGCCGTTCAGGTCGGCGTCGGCGGAGTAGGCGGGCGGGAGGTGGAAGCGGCCGTGCCGGGCGGCGAATTCGGCGTCGGCGGCGTGCCGGGGGTGCGGGGTGGAGTCGAGGTGTCCGAGGGTGAGGGCGACGTGGTCGGCGGTGAGCGTCCGGTCGGTGAGGTGGACGGTCTGCGGGCCGTCGGGCGCGCCGTCGATCCGCCGGACGGTGTCCCGGTGCACGGTGACCGTGACGTGCGGCGGCAGGTCGGCGACGGCGCGGCGGAACGCCCAGTCCAGGTAGGCGCTCTGGGCCCGGCGGGTGGGGAAGTCGGTGGGCGCGAGGGTGTCCAGTTCGGCCCGGACGGCCGGGTCGGCGACCTCCCGGTAGGGCGCGAACTCCCGTCGCCGGAGCGCCCATTCGGCCAGCGAGGGGCCCGGGCGGACCGGCCCGTCGATGGTCGAGCGCTCGTCGGTGAACATGGTGACGTCCTCGGCCATCGAGTTCATCCGCAGCAGCGGGGACTGCTCGTGGCGCCAGATCCGGCCCGCGCCGGGCGGGTGCGGGTCGACCAGGTGGACGTGCAACGGCCGGTCGGCGGGCAGGAGTTCGGCCGCGTTGGCGGCGATCCGCTCCAGCAGGCCGGTGCCCCGCGGGCCCGCGCCGACGATCACCAGAAGACTCATGCCGCCACCTCGCGCAGCCGTCGCAGGGCGGCCCGGGCCCGTTGCAGCGGGGTGGGCGGCAGGCCGTCCCGGGTGGCGCCCTTGGCGTAGTGGCGTTCGACGTAGTACTGGCCGATGGACAGCAGGGTGGTGACCACCAGGTACCAGATGGTGGCGACCACCAGCATCGGGATGACCTGGTACGACTGCAGGTAGACCAACTGCACCGAGTAGAGCAGGTCGGAGACGGCCAGCACGCTGACGATGCTGGTGCCCTTGAGCGCGCTGATCAGCATGTTCCCGGCGGTCGGCACGATCGAGCGCATCGCCTGCGGGACGACGATCCGGCGCAGCACCCGCCACCGGCCGAGGCCGAGCGCCGCGGCGGCCTCCAACTGGCCGCGGTCGACGGACAGGATGCCGCCGCGGATCACCTCGGCGGCGTACGCGGTCTCCAGCAGGGTGAGGCCGATGACGGCGGTGAGGGTGGGGCCGATCAGGTTGACGGTCTTGACGGTGATGAACTCGGGGCCGAACGGGATGCCGAGGCCGAGCGTCGGGTAGAGCGCGCCGATGTTGAAGAAGAACAGCAGCTGCACCAGTGGCGGGGTGGAGCGGAAGATCCAGATGTAGCCCCAACTCAGGCTGCGCAGCACCGGGTTGCCGGACATCCGCATGACGGCGAGGCCGGTGCCGAGGACGAAGCCGAGGGCGAGGGTGACGGCGGTGAGCCAGAGGGTCAGGGTGAGGCCGTTGAGCACCGACCTGGCGGTGAACCAGTCGGCGACCACGCCCCACTGGAAGGCCTTGTTGCGGACGACGGAGCTGACGGCCATCGCGGCCAGCAGCAGCGCGATCCCGGCGCAGACCCACTGCCCGGGCCGGCGGCGGGCGACGATCCGGGCGTCGGGGGCGGGCGCCGGGGCGGGGTGGTCGGGGGCGGAGGCGGAGGGAACGGCGGGGGCGGGGAGGAGGTCCTGCGGGGTGGCCATGACGGCGGCTCCTGGCGGAGGTGCGGGCGGGCGGGAGGTACGGGTGTGGTCACGTACGGCCGTCGCACCGGCCCGCGTCCCTCAACACGGCCGGCGCTGTGCACTGCACTCCGCCGTGATCGTACGCATGCGCGATCGACGGCTGTCAAGGGTGGTCCGGGCCCTGACCGGGGCCCGGCGCGGACCGGTCGCAGGGCGACAGGAGATCGCAACAGAGCGGCAATGATGGATGGTTGACGGACCACTTGGCAGGCTGTTCAACTTGAGGCCATGTACGCCGAGCAGCCCCTGGTCACCCGCGACCACATCGACTTCGGTCGGGTGTGGTCCGCGGCGTGTCGCGGCTGACCCGGCAGCGGGCCGCCCGTCCGGCCCTGATCTCCCTCGGGGAGCCCTCCCTCGGTCTGCCCCGCCGCGGGCCGGGACCCGCCGTCCGCAGCTGACGGCGTCCCAGGCGCACGCTGCCGTCTGACGGCCTCGCACTGAACTCCGGCAGTACTCCCTCGTCCACGCCTGCCTCCCACCTCCTCCCGCCGCGTGCGAGCGCCGACACCGTCGTCGGCGCGGCCGCCGCGCACCCGTACTCGGCCGCCCCGCCCCGGCCGCCTCCGGCCTGCCCACCCGCAGTCCACCGGACTCCGCTCACCCCGAAAGGTTCCGCCATGCCCGTCGAATTCCTCGGTATCGCCGCCACCGGCGATGGCTCGGAGACCACCCCCCGTTCCACCGCCGCCTTCGACCGCGACTACACCCTGCGGCTGGCCCGGGCCCACGAGGACCACGGCTGGGACCGGGTGCTCTTCGCGTACGGCGCCGGCTCCCCGGAGCCCGCGGCCGCGGCGGCCTTCCTCGCCTCGCGCCTGGACCGGCTGCAGATCCTGCTGGCGCACCGGCCGAACGTCTCCTACCCGACCTTCGCCGCCAAGACCTTCGCGACCCTGGACCAGATCAGCGACGGGCGGCTGACCGTCCACTTCATCACCGGGGGCAGCGACCACGAGCAGCAGCGCGAGGGCGACTTCCTGTCCAAGGACGAGCGCTACGAGCGCACCCGCGAGTACATCGGCATCGTCAAGAAGGCGTGGACCAGCCGGGAGCCCTTCGACCACGAGGGCACCCACTACCGCTTCAACGACTTCGTCTCCGACGTCTTCCCGGTCCAGCAGCCGCGCCCCGGGGTCTCCTTCGGCGGCTCCTCGGAGGCCGCCTACGCGGCCGGCGGCGCCGAGGCGGACGTCTACTGCCTGTGGGGCGAGCCGCTGGCCCGCACCGCCGAGCAGATCGAGCGGGTGAAGGCGGCGGCCCGGGCCGCCGGGCGCACCGACGTGCCGCGGATCCAGGTGGCGTTCCGGCCGATCATCGCGCCGACCGAGGAACTGGCCTGGGAGAAGGCGCACCGGACGGTGGCCGTGATCAAGGCCCGCCGGGAGTCCGGGGAACTGGTCCGCCGGGGCCGCCCGCTCGGTGCCGCCACCCCGGAGAACACCGGCTCCCAGCGGCTGATCGAGATCGCCGAGGCCGGCGAGCGCTACGACCGCGCGCTGTGGACCCCGACCGCCGCGGCCACCGGCGGGGCCGGCAACTCCAACGCCCTGGTCGGCACCCCGGAGACGGTCGCCCAGGCGCTGCTCGACTACTACGACCTCGGCGTGGACATCCTCTCCGCCCGCGGCTACCACCTGCTCGACGACGCGATCGACTTCGGCCGCCACGTCATCCCGATCGTCCGCGAGGAGGTCGCCAAGCGGGACGCCGCCAAGGCCGCGGAGGCGGCCGCCCGGGCCGAGCGCGACCGGCACCAGCTGATCGCGGTGCAGGCGTGAGCGGTCCGGCCGGGAGCCCTGCGGTGGTGAGCGGTCCGGCCGTGAGCAGTACGGCCGTGAGCGGTGCGGCGGTGAGCGGCCCGGCTCCCCGGGTCGGCCCGGCGGGCGAGTTCCGCCGGGTCACCATCGACGACCCGCTGGTCGAGCCGCTGCTGCGCGAGCTCACCCACGAGTACGTCAGCCGCTACGGCCCCGACGCGCACCAGGAGATGACCCGCTACCCCCGGGACGCCTTCGCCGAGCCGCACGGCGTGCTGCTGCTCCTGCTGGAGGACGGCGACCCGGTCGCCGGCGGCGCGTACAAGCGGTACGACGAGCGCACCGCCGAACTGAAGCGGATGTGGACGCACTCCGCGCACCGCCGCCGCGGCCTGGCCCGCCGGGTGCTGGCCGAGCTGGAGCGGACGGCGGCGGCCGCCGGCTACGCCCGGATCTACCTCACCACCGGCCCGCGTCAGCCCGAGGCCAAGGGCCTCTACCTGGCGTCCGGCTACACCCCGCTGTTCGACGTCGCCGCCGACCCCCTGACGATCGGCCCGCTCCCCTTCGAGAAGCACCTGCCGGTGCTGGCTCCGACCCCCTGAAAGGCCCCCCGTGAGAAGCACCACCGTCCGCCGCCGCCTGCTCGCGGCCACCGCCCTGCTGCCGGTGCTGGCGCTGGCCGCGTGCGGCTCGGACCCGAAGATCGCGGGCCCGGCGGGGGCGAGCGGGCCCGCCGCCACCGCCGTCTCCCAGGACGTCGTCTCCGGCCTCGCGAAGTCGGACGCCGCCGCCGCGCTGCTGCCCGAGGAGGTCCGCAAGGCCGGCACGCTCACCTTCGGTGCGTCCTTCGGCTCGCCGCCCACCGCCTTCTACGCCGACCAGGCCGCCAAGAAGCCGGCCGGGATCGACGTGGACTTCACCGACGCGGTGGCCAGGCTGCTCGGGCTGACCGTGCAGCGCCAGGAGGCCGCCTTCGAGACCATCCTGCCCGCCCTGGACAGCGGCAAGTTCGACGTCGGCACCGGCAACTTCGGGGTCACCGCGGCCCGGCTGAAGACCATCGACTTCGTCACCTACATCGACGACGGCCAGGGCTTCGCGGTCCGGAAGGACAACCAGGACGTCCAGCCGGTCACCGACCTGGTCCAGCTCTGCGGGCTGACCATCGGCACCGGCGCCGGCACCACCTTCGAGACCACGCTGAACGCCAAGCGCGGCGTCTGCACCGACGCCGGGAAGAAGCCGTACGAGGTCAAGGCGTTCAGCGACGCCGGCGCCGTGCTCACCGGCCTCCAGCAGGGCCGGGTCGACGTCCTGATGTCGACCATCAACGGCCTGCGCTACCAGGCCGCGCAGGAGGCCTCCGGGACGCGCTTCCTCGGCGAGTTCCACCGGCTGGACGTCGGCTTCGCGTTCAAGAAGGGCTCGAAGCTCACCCCGGCCTTCCAAACGGCGGTCAACCAGCTGATCAAGGACGGGACGTACGAGCGGATCCTCAGGAAATGGGGGGTCACCGACTCGGCGATCAAGGAGTCCCGGATCAGCCCGCCCGAACACCCGTGATCCCCGGGCCTGCCGAAGGAGCCCCCCGATGACCGTCAGCACCACCGCGACGCCCCAGGCCCCGGCCGACCGGGCGCCGGCGTCCGGCCCCGGCCCGGGCTCAGGCCCCGGCCCGGGCTCAGGCCTCGACCTCGACGAACTGGCCGGTCTGCGGGCCGTCCCCGCCCGGCACCCCTGGCGCTGGGGGATCGGGGTCGCCGCCCTCGTCCTCCTCGCCCAGTTCGCCCACGGCCTGGCCACCAACCCCGGCTGGGACTGGGCCACCTTCCGGGTCTACTTCACCGCCGACACGATCGTCCAGGCGGTCGGCCGCACCCTCGAACTCACCGCCTACGGCACCGTGCTGGGCTTCCTGCTGGGCGCCGTGGTGGCCGCGATGCGGCTGTCCCGCAGTGCGATCCTGCAGTCCATCGCCTGGGCGTACGTGTGGGTGTTCCGCTCGATCCCGCTGATCGTCCAGCTGGTGTTCTGGTTCAACCTGTCGTACCTCTACAAGCGGTTCGGGATCGGCATCCCGTTCGGCCCGACCTTCGGGGACTTCGAGACGGTCGGCGTGCTGAGCGCGCTCGGTGCCGCCGTGCTCGGTCTCGGGCTGCACCAGGCCGCGTTCGCCGCCGAGATCATCCGCGGCGGTGTCATCGCGGTGGACGCCGGCCAGCGGGAGGCCGCCACCGCGCTCGGCATCCCGCGCTGGCGCCAGGGCTGGCGGATCGTGCTGCCGCAGGCGATGCGCGGCATCCTGCCGGCCGCCGCCAACGAGGTGATCTCGCTGCTCAAGGGCACCTCGGTGGTCTACGTGATGGCCATCGGCGAGCTCTTCTACCAGGCTCAGGTGGTCTACGGCCGGACCGGCCGGGTGGTGCCGCTGCTGATGGTCGCCACCGTCTGGTACGTGCTGCTGACCACGGTGCTGTCCATCGGCCAGTACTACGTCGAGCGCTACTTCGCCCGCGGCGCGCAGCGCACCCCGCCGCCCACCCCGCTCCAGCGCGCCCGGGCCTTCGTCCGGAGCCTGCCCGCCCGCACGCCGGCCGCCCGTACAGCGACCGCCCGCACGCCGGCCGCCCGCACCACCGGAGGACGTCGATGACCACGCTCACCAAGACCGAACCGGCGGCCGCACCGATGGTGCAGGTCCGCGGCCTGCACAAGAGCTTCGGGCCACTGGAGGTGCTGCGCGGCCTCGACCTGGACGTCCCGGCCGGCTCCGTCACCGTGGTGCTCGGCCCGTCCGGCTCCGGCAAGTCCACGCTGCTGCGCGCGATCAACCACCTGGAGAAGCTCGACGGCGGCTACGTCGCCATCGACGGCGAGCTGATCGGCTACCGGCGCTCCGGCGACCGGCTGTACGAGCTCAAGGAACGCGAGGTGCTGCGCCAGCGCACCCACATCGGCTTCGTGTTCCAGAACTTCAACCTGTTCCCGCACCTGACCGTGCTGGAGAACCTGGTCGAGGCGCCGATCGCCGCGCTGCGCCGGCCCCGGGCCGAGGCCAGGGCGACGGCGCTGGCGCTGCTGGAGCGGGTCGGGCTGGCCGACAAGGCCGCCGCGTACCCCCGGCAGCTGTCCGGCGGCCAGCAGCAGCGGGTGGCGATCGCCCGGGCGCTGGCGCTGGAGCCGAAGGTGCTGCTGTTCGACGAGCCCACCTCGGCGCTCGACCCGGAGCTGGTCGGCGAGGTGCTGGACGTCATCAAGGACCTCGCCCGGACCGGCACCACCATGATCGTGGTCACCCACGAGATCGGCTTCGCCCGCGAGGTCGCCGACACCGTCGTCTTCATGGACGGCGGTGTGGTGGTCGAGCAGGGCCCGCCGGCCGAGGTCCTGGACCGCCCCCGGCACGACCGCACCCGGGCCTTCCTCGCCAAGGTCCTCTGACCGTCTCTCCGCCCCCCTTCACCGAGCAGGAGTTCCGCCATGTCCCTACCCCGTCGCGCCCTGGTGGCCGCCGCCGGCGCGTTCGCCGCCGCCCTCGCCCTGACCGCCTGTGGTGGCGCGTCCTCGGGAGCCTCGGCGGAACTCGCCCCGGCCAAGGGCAGCACCGCGCCGAACGGCGCCGTGGTGAACCTGACGGCCGATCAGAAACGGGTGACCACGGCCAAGGTCGACGCGATCGCGGCGCTCGTCCCGGAGGAGATCAGAAAGCGGGGGACGCTGACCGTCGCCGACTCCCTCGGCACCACCCCGCCGCTGGACTTCTACGCCAACGACGACAAGACCGTCATCGGCGTCGAGCCGGACATCGCCACCCTGGTCGGCAACGTGCTCGGCCTCAAGGTCGAGCTCACCGCGGGCTCCTGGGAGAACATCTTCGTCGGCCTGGACAGCGGCAAGTACGACGTCGGCATCTCCAACATCACCGTCACCGAGGCGCGCAAGGAGAAGTACGACTTCGCCACCTACCGGCTGGACGTCCTCGGTTTCGAGGCCAGGAAGGGCAGCGGCCTCAAGGTCACCGGCGCCAAGGACCTGGCGGGCAAGTCGGTCGGCGTCGCCACCGGCACCAACCAGGAGAAGCTGCTGATCTCCTGGAACGAGGAGAACACCAGGAACGGCCTCAAGCCGATCGACATCAAGTACTTCCAGGGCACCGAGTTCTACCTGGCGCTCTCCTCCGGCCGGATCGACGCCTACGTCGGCCCCAACCCCAGCCTGGCCTTCCACGTCGCGCAGACCGGCGAGACCGAGATCGTCGGCACCTACTCGGGCGGCGGCGCGGACGTCCTCGGCAAGATCGCCGCGACCACCCGCAAGGGCAACGGGCTGGTCCAGGCGCTCAACGGGGCGCTGAACGAGGTGATCAGGAACGGCAGCTACGGCCAGGTGCTCAAGCGCTGGGGCCTGGACAACGAGGCCGTGCCGACCTCCGAGATCAACCCGCCCGGACTGCCCAAGCCGTAGGCCCTGTCCGGCAGGGCCCAGGGCCCGTCCGTTCACCCGTTCGCCTCCCCCCGCCGCTATGGTGACCCCTCCGACGACGAACACCGCCCGGACGCGGTGGACTTGGGGGAGGACATGCGGCAGGGGGAGGTGCTCGACGGCCGGTACCGGCTGGACGAGTGGCTGGGCAGGGGCGGCTTCGGCGTGGTCTGGAAGGCGATCGACCTGCGGCTCGACCGCGAGGTCGCGGTCAAGCTGCTGCTGGAGGAGCACGCCGCCGACCGGGAGGCCGTCGGGCGGTTCGTCCGCGAGGCCCGGACGGCCGGCGGCCTCTCCAACCCGCACATCGTGACCGTGCACGACTACGGCCTGGTCGCGACCGCCACCGGGGAGACCCACTACCTGGTGCTGGAACTGGTCCGCGGCCGGGCCCTGTCCGCCGTCCTCAAGGACGGCGCCCCGGACCAGGAGGCCGCGCTGAAGTGGATGCGCCAGGTCTGCAAGGCGCTGGACGCCGCGCACCGCTCGGGCGTCGTCCACCGCGACATCAAGCCCGAGAACGTGATGATCGACGCCAGCGGCAAGGCCAAGGTGCTGGACTTCGGCATCGCCCGGCTGCTCACCCAGTCCGCGGTGCTCACCTCCACCGGCAGCGTGGTCGGCACCGTCCCCTACCTGGCGCCCGAGTGCTGGTCCGGCGCCGCCGTGGACGGCCGGGCCGACCTCTACGCGCTCGGCGTCATGCTGTACGAACTCTGCACCGGGCGGCGTCCGTTCCGCGCCGCCTCGGCCGCCGAGTACATGTACAAGCACCTGGAGGAGACCCCGCCCCGGGTGCGCAGCACCGACCCGGCGCTGGCCGACCTGGTCGCCGGGCTGCTGGCCAAACGGCCCGCGGACCGGCCGGCCACCGCCGTCGAGGTGCTGGAGCGGCTGCGCCGGATCCGGCCCGGGGTGCTCCGCCCGGACGACCCCAGCCCCGAGCAACTGCGCCGCCGGGCCGACCAGGCCTGGCGGCGCGGTGCGCAGGGCGCCCCCGGGGAGGCCGTCGAGATGCTCACCGCGCTCCTCCCCGACCTCGCCCGGATCTGCGGCCCGGCCGACCCGCGCACCCTGCGCACCTGCCACGACCTGGCCCTCTGGCTGGCCCAGGACGGCAGCCCGGGCGCGGCCGTCGCGCTGCTGCGGGAGCTGGCCGAGGCGTCGGCCGCCGAACCGGACCTGCGGGCCGACACGCTGCGCGACCTCGACCGCTGGCACCGGGAGGCGACCCGGAGCGGGCCGGGCCGGCCGCGGGCGCTAAGCCTGGCCGGCCTGCTCGGCGGCGGCCCGCAGGGCGGCTGAGGCGCCCTCGGCGATCGGGTCGCCGTGCCCGAACACCGCGGTCTCCACCGGCAGTGCGGCCAGCCGGTGGAAGGAGGCGAGCGCCCGGGCCGGGTCGGTGTTGAACACCCCGAGCACGGTCCGCCCCTGGACGTTGGCGACCGCGTCGCCGGTGAACAGCACGCCGGGCCCGGGCAGGTGCAGCGCGATGCTGCCGTCGGTGTGCCCCGGCACGTGGACGACCACCGCGCCGCCGCCGAGGTCCAGCACGTCGCCGTCCTCGACCTCGCGGTGCACCGGGCAGGGCTCGGCGGGCTGGATCGGCGGCAGGCCGTCCCACAGCTCCTGCTCGAACGGGCTCAGCACGGGCGGCGCCGCCGGCTGCTCGCGTCGGACGACCGGCGCCTCCAGCCGGTGCGCGACCACCTCGGCGCCCCGGCGCCGGGCGAGTTCGGCGGCCGATCCGGTGTGGTCCTCGTGGTGGTGGGTGAGCACGATCCGGCGCAGTGCGGCCGGATCCAGTCCGACCTCGCGGATGCCCTCCTCGATGCCGTCGGCCGATCCGGCGACGCCGGTGTCGACCAGGGTCAGTCCGTGGTCGTCCCGCCACAGGTAGGCGGTGCCGAACTCCAGTGTGATCATGTACAACTCGTCGCGTACGCGGGTGATTTCCATGTCCGGGATCCTGTACGGCCGGCCCCCGCCGTACGCCCGCGTTCGCCCTGGGCATGCGTGGATTCGCCCACGGCAGAGCGCGTGCGGGGGGCTGTCAACCGTGCGGGCCGCTGATTCGCCGCCTGTGGCGACTGTGGGAATTGATAGGAATCCGCCCACCGGGACTGTCTGGTTCGCCGACCGGTGGCATTGATATACCTCGTTGCCAGAGTCGGGTGCGGTGTCTTCGGCCGCCCCGTCGAACTGCGACGAAAAGGCTGGTGACGGATCTATGAAGCTCCTCCGCGTCGGACCCCCGGGCGCCGAACGCCCGGTCGTGCTGGGCCAGGACGGCATCGGGTACGACCTCTCCGGGCGCGCCCGGGACATTGACGGGGCCTTCCTGGCCGGGCTGGAGGTCGCCGCGCTGGCGCGGGACGTGGCCGCCGGGGTGCTGCCCCGGGTGGACCTCGCCGGGCAGCGGGTGGGCGCGCCGGTCGCCCGCCCGGGCAAGGTGGTCGGCATCGGGCTCAACTACCGCGACCACGCCGCCGAGGCCGGGGCCGCGGCCCCGGACGAGCCGGTGATCTTCCTCAAGCCGAGCTACACCGTGGTCGGCCCGTACGACGAGGTGCTGGTGCCGCGCGGCGGCGAGAAGACCGACTACGAGGCCGAGCTGGCCGTCGTGATCGGCCGCACCGCCCGCTACCTGGCCGGGCACGAGGAGGCCGCGGCGGTGATCGCCGGGTACACGATCGCCAACGACGTCACCGAACGGGCCTTCCAGTTCGAGCGCGGCGGCCAGTGGGACAAGGGCAAGTCGGCGGAGACCTTCACCCCGCTGGGGCCCTGGCTGGTCACCGCCGACGAGGTGGCCGATCCGCAGCAGCTGCCGCTGCGGCTGTGGGTCAACGGCGAGCTGCGGCAGGACGGCAACACCGGCAAGATGATCTTCCCGGTGCTCGAACTGGTCCGCTACACCAGCCAGTTCATGGTCCTGGAGCCGGGCGACGTGATCGTCACCGGCACCCCGGCCGGCGTCACCCTGGGCCACCCCGGCACGCCGTTCCTGGCCCCGGGCGACACCGTCGAGATCGAGATCGACGGCCTCGGCCGCCAGCGGCAGGTGTTCGGTCAGGCGTAACACCCCATCGGCGCGGCACCGGCCGCCCCGACCCCGGGCACGGGGGTCGGGTCACCGGGCCGCCAGCACCTCGCGCAGCCGCTCGGCCCGCGACGCCTGCGGTCCCTGCTGGGCCCGTGACTCCTGCGGCTCCTGCTGGGCCCGCGAGGCCCCCGGCCCCTGCTCGCCCCGCGACGCCTCCGGCTCCTCCAGCGCGAGCAGCAGGGCCAGCACCCGCGCGGTCTGGGGGTCGTGCAGCGCGGTCGCCGCCGCCATCGCCGTGAACTGGTCCACCAGCCAGTCGCGCAGCTCGCCCACCGGCAGTGTGCGCCCCTCGTCCAGCCAGGTCAGCGACGCGCCCTCGACCACCGCGATCCACGAACGCACCAGCAGCGTCAGCCGCGGCCCGGCCTCCCGCACGCCGAGGTGCCGCAGGGTCCGCTTGAGCGCCGCCCGCCGGACGTCGTCGACGATCGCCGAGGTGCGGGCCGTCTCCACCACCGAACCGCCGCGCAGCAGCGCCGAGTAGCCGGCGTCGTGCTCGGCCACGAAGGCGAAGTAGCCGTCCAGGACGGCCGCCAGCTGCTCGGACGGGGTCCCGGCCAGCGGGACGGCGAAACGGCTGGTCAGCTCGTCGGCCGCGGTGCGCAGCGCGGCCTCGTACAACTGCTGCTTGCCGCCGGCGAAGTAGCGGTAGACCAGTGGGCGGGAGGCCCCGGCGGCCTCGGCGACGTCGTCCAGGCTCACCTCCTCGGGCGGCCTGGCGGCGAACAGCTCCAGGGCGACCGTGATCAGCTGCTCGCGCCGCTGTTGCACCGGCAGCCGCCGGTAGCCGGCGCGGCGCGGGCGGGGATCGGGTGCGGCCGGGGCGGGCACCGGGTCGGTTGCCGTGGTGGGGCGGGCTTCCATGGCGGTCAGCGTAATGGGCGTGGGTCCGATCGGATCCTGTCGCGCGCGGTGGTTTCCCGAACGCGTGTTTGTGTGGGCCCGCCCGGCGGGGATCGGCCGGTGCATGTCACCGATCGTCCGGTAAAGGCTTGCATTCGGCCCGGGCCACGCCATGATGTCCGAATGGTTGAAGAACTGATCACCTCCGACGCCACCACCCCGCGCCGCGTCGCCGACGGTTACGTCCGGGCCCTGGCCGAACTCGACCCGCTGACCGCGGTCTACCTGGGGTTCAACCCCGAGGACGACCGGTTGCCCGACCTCTCGCCGGTCGGCGTCGAGGCGATCGCCGACCTCGCCCGCCGCACCCTGGCGGCCCTCGCCGAGGCCGAACGGACCGACGCCGCGCAGGACGAGGCGGAGCGCCGCTGCGCCCGGCTGCTGCGCGAGCGGCTGACCGCCGAACTCGCCGTCCACGAGGCCGGGGAGAACTTCCGCGCGGTGCGCAACCTGGGCTCCCCGGTGCACGGCGTCCGTGACGCCTTCACCCTGATGGCGACCGACACCGAGGCCGACTGGCAGGTGGTCGGCCGCCGGCTGGCCCGCGTCCCGCTCGCGCTGGCGCAGTACCGGGAGACGCTGGCCGTCGGCATCGAGCGCGGCCTGCTGTCCGGCCCGCGCCAGGTGGCCACCGTGGTCGGGCAGCTCGGCGAGTGGCTGGAGGGGGACGTACCCGGCGGCTGGTTCGGCGAGTTCGTCCAGGGCGCGCCGGAGGGGCTGCGCGCCGAGCTGTCCGGGCACGCGCTGGCCGCCGAGGAGGCGCTGGCCGCCCTGCGCGACTGGCTGCGCGACGTCTACGGCCCGGCCGCCGCCGACACCTCCGACACCACCGGCCGGGAGCGCTACCGCCGCTTCGTCCGCTTCTGGACCGGCTCTGACCTGGACCTGGACGAGGCCTACGGGTGGGCCTGGGGCGAGTTCCACGACCTGCTCGCGCAGATGGAGACCGAGGCCGAGAAGGTCCGCCCGGGCGTCGGCCCGATGGCGGCGATGACGTGGCTGGACGCGGACGGCCCGGCCGTCGAGGGCGCCGAGGCCACCCGCGCGTACCTCCAGGAGCTGATGGACCAGGCGGTCCGGGACCTCCAGGGCACCCACTTCGACCTGGCCGAGCCGGTCACCCGGGTCGAGTCGAGGATCGCCCCGCCCGGCAGCGCGGCCGCGCCGTACTACACCGCGCCCTCGCTGGACTTCAGCCGCCCCGGGCGGACCTGGCTGCCGGCACTCGGCCGGGAGCGCTTCCCGGTCTGGGACCTGGTCTCCACCTGGTACCACGAGGGCGTCCCGGGCCACCACCTGCAGCTCGCGCAGTGGAACTACGTCGCCGACCGGCTCTCCACCTACCAGGTCAGCCTGGGCGGGGTGAGCGCCAACCTGGAGGGCTGGGCGCTGTACGCCGAGCGCCTGATGGACGAACTCGGCTACCTCACCGACCCGGGCCACCGCCTCGGCTACCTCAACGCGCAGATGATGCGCGCGCTGCGGGTGATCGTCGACATCGGCATGCACGCGGGCCTGGACTTCCCGGCCGACTCCCCGTACCTGCCGGGCGAGCCGGTCAGCCCGGAGGCGGCCCGGGAGTTCTTCGGCCGGTACTGCGGCCTGACCCCCGACTACCTGGACAGCGAACTGGTCCGCTACCTGGGCATGCCCGGCCAGGCGATCGGCTACAAGCTGGGCGAGCGCGCCTGGCTGCGCGGCCGGGCGGCGGCGCGGGCGGCGCACGAGGCGCGCGGTGAGGAGTTCGACCTCAAGGCCTGGCACATGGCGGCGCTCTCGCAGGGCTCGCTGGGGCTGGACGACCTGGTCGAGGAACTGTCCGCGCTGTAGGGAGGCCCCGGCCCCGGCCCCGGCCTCGTCCGCGAGTCCCGGGGCCGTTGGTCCTTTAGGCCCGAAAAGGTCGATTTGGTGAGGTTTTTCCTTGCCATCCGCCCGCGTGGGAGTTTCGCTGGAAGGCGACTGCGTGACCTCTCCGACTGTGTGACCCCTCCGTACCCCTCCGGAAGGCTGACCAGTGTCTGCGCAAACCGCCACCGGTCATGAGAACGCGGACAGCCGCCGCTGGTGGGCGCTGGCGGTCATCGCCATCGCCCAGCTCATGATCGTCCTCGACGTCACCATCGTGAACATCGCGCTGCCGTCGGCCCAGCGGGACCTGGGCATCTCCGACGCCGACCGGCAGTGGGTGATCACCGCCTACACGCTCGCCTTCGGCGGCCTGCTGCTGCTCGGCGGACGGCTGGGTGACCTCTTCGGCCGCAAGCGCGTCTTCACCGTCGGCCTACTGGGCTTCGCCCTCGCCTCCGCCCTCGGCGGCTCGGCGGACGGCTCGGCCATGCTCTTCGGCGCCCGCGCCCTCCAGGGCGCGTTCGGCGCCCTGCTCGCCCCCTCCGCCCTGGGGCTGCTCTCCACCACCTTCACGGACCCCAGGGAGCGCAGTAGGGCCTTCGGCGTCTTCGGTGCGATCGCCGGCGGCGGCTCCGCACTCGGCCTGATCCTGGGCGGGCTGCTGACCGAGTACCTGGACTGGCGCTGGTGCCTGTTCGTCAACGTCCCGATCGCCGCCGCCGCGGCCCTGGCGGCCTTCTGCCTCCTGCCCCGCGACCACGTCGCCAGGGGGCGCCGGGTCAGGCTCGACCTGCCCGGCGCGCTGCTCGGCTGCGGCGGCCTGCTGGCGATCGTCTTCGGCACCTCCGAGGCCGTCACCCGGACCTGGGGCGACGGGCTGGTGCTCGGCTCGCTGGGCGTCGGCCTGGCGCTGCTCGCGGTGTTCGTCCTGGTCGAGAGACGCACCGCGCACCCGCTGCTGCCGCTGCACATCGTCGCCGACCGCAACCGCGGCGGCGCCGCCCTCTCGGTCGGCCTGGCCATGATCGGCATGTTCGGCCTGTTCCTGTTCCTCACCTACTACCTCCAGGTCATCAAGCACTTCTCGCCGGTGCTGTCGGGCGTCTCCTTCCTGCCCATGACGGCCGCCATCGTGCTCAGCTCGACCGGCTTCGCGGCCCGGCTGATGACCAGGGTGCCGACCCGGAACCTGGTCGGCCCCGGGCTGCTGCTCGCCGCGGCCGGGATGGCCTGGCTGACCCGGATGACGGTCGACAGCCCGTGGGCCGGCACGGTGCTGCCCGCCGAACTGCTGCTCGGCTCCGGCATGGGACTGGTCGTCATGCCGTCGATCAACCTGGCCACCCTCGGGGTCGCCCCGCACGAGGCGGGCGCGGCCTCGGCCACCATCAACTCGGCCCAGCAGATGGGCGGTTCGTTCGGCACGGCGCTGCTCAACACGGTCGCGGCCAGCGCCACCGCGTCGTTCCTGGCCACCCGGATCGCCTCGTCGCCGGCGGTGCGGGCCCAGGGCACGGTGCACGGCTACGTGGTCGCGACCTGGGTGTCGACGGGCATCCTGCTGCTGGCCGCGCTGGTCGCCTTCCGGATGATCGACCACCGGCCGGCGCCCGCTGCGGCGACCGTCGTCCAGGTCGAGGCGGAGACGGAGACGGATACGGAGACGGAGACGGAGGCGGCTGCGGGCGAAGCGGCGGTGCCGGGCGTCGGGGCCCGGCCCGTCGACGGCCGGTCGGGCGCCACGGCCCACACGGCCGTCCGGGCGGAGCGCCGACGGGAGGGCTGAAATTTTCAGCAAGGTCTTGCAGTCAACCTCCGGCGCCTGCTTGACTCCTGGCCACCGTCCAGGGATCAAGGAGGCGCCGTCGTGCTGCCCGAGTTCGACCTGCTCGTCGTCGGCGGCTCCGGCGTGGACACCATCGTCCGGGTGGAGCGGCTGGAGATCCCGCCCGGCGACTCGCTGTTCGTCGGGCCGGTCCGCGACTACGTCGGCCACACCGGCAACGGCGTCGCCCTCGGTGCCCACCACCTCGGCCTGCGCACCGCCTTCCTCGACTTCCTCGGCGACGACCCGCAGGGCGCCCTGGTCCGCGCCTCCTACGAGCGCCACGGCCTGCACTTCGCGCAGCTGGTGAGCCCGCACGGCACCCCGCGCGGGGTCAACCTGGTGGACGCCGCCGGCCGCCGGTTCTCCTTCTTCGACGGCCGCCACCCCGCCGACCTGCGGCTGCCGCGCGAGTTCTACCTGCCGTACGCCCGGCGCAGCCAGCACGTCCACCTCTCCATCACCGGCGTCAACCGGGACATGTACGCCGACCTCCACCGGCTCGGCCGCCCCACCTCCACCGACCTGCACGACTGGGACGGCGCCGACCCGCACCACCGCGACTACGCGCTCGGCTCGGACCTGGTGTTCCTCTCGGTGGCGGGCTGCCGCGGCCGGCACGAGCAGGTGATGCGCGCGATCCTCGCCGAGGGCCGCGCCGCCGTCGTCACCGCCACCGCGGGTGCCGACGGCTGCTACCTGCTCACCCGGGACGACGACGAGGTGCGCCACCTCCCGGCCGTCGACCCGGGCCGCCCGGTGGTGGACACCAACGGCGCCGGGGACGCCTTCGTCGCGGGCTTCCTGTCCGCCTGGTTCCGGGGCCGCCCGCCGCTGGAGTGCGCCCGGGCCGGCTCGGTCGCCGGAGCCTTCACCTGCACCGTCGCCGGGACGCACACCGCCTTCATCGAGGCCGCGGAGCTGGACCGCTCACTCGCCGCCGGGTGACGTTTTTCTCATGGATATCCCAGCCACCGGTAACGACCTTTCCAGGCTGAGGCGGCATAGTCGTTGATCGAACGCAGCCCCCCGGAAAGCCGTCGATTACTGGCAGGAGAGACAGGCATGGGTCAGCACAGCCGCCCGACGTCGCGCCGCCGCCGCAGCCTTCTGGGTCCGACCCTGTTCACCGCGCTCTCGGCGGTGGTGGTGGCCGCCGTGGTCACCGGCACGCACGGGCTGAGCCTGTCCGACGCGACGGCCGCCGGGAAGGCGGCCCGCAGCTCCCGGGCCGCCGTCGCGCCGGCCGCGACCGCGCCCGCGTCCGAGGCGCCCGCCTCGCCCGCACCGGTCGACGCCCCCGCTCCGACCGACGGCCCTTCCGACGCCCCGACAGGCGGCCCGGCAGAGGCCCCGACCGACAGTCCGACCGCCGACCCCGGCAGCGCCCCGGCGGCCACCCCGACGCCCTCCGCGCCGGCCACCCCCGACACCCGCGGCGCCGCCCTCGGCACCACCGCGACCGCCGCCGCCACCCCCGAAGCCGCCACCGTGGGCGCGCTGTTCAGCGGCACCGTGGCGGCGGGCAACCACTTCTGCACCGCCAGCGTGCTGCACAGCCCCGGCGGCAACCTGCTGCTGACCGCCGCGCACTGCCTCAGCAGCGCCGGTGGCGTCACCTTCGTCCCCGGCTACCGCGACGGCTCCGCCCCGTACGGCAGCTGGCAGGTCACCGCGGTCCACACCACCACCGGCTGGTCCCAGAAGGGCGACCAGGACGAGGACTTCGCCATCCTGGAGACCGCCCCGAACAACGGCCGGTCGGTCGAGGACGTGGTCGGCGGCAACCGGCTCGGCGCCGACGAGCCCTTCGGCGCCACCGTCCGCCTCTACGGCTACCCCGGCGACGCCGAGGAGCCCATCCTCTGCACCAACACCACCGGCCGGCAGAGCACCTACCAGCGCGTCATCGCCTGCCCCGCCTACCCGGCCGGCACCAGCGGCGGCCCCTGGATCAACGTCGCCACCGGCGACGTGGTCGGCGCCATCGGCGGCTACCAGCAGGGCGGCGACACCGACGACGTGTCCTACAGCGCCTACTTCGACCACACCGTCGCGGGGCTGGTCGCCCAGGTCGAGGGCACCGCCTCCTGAGCGCCGTCCGGCCGGCTCCACCTGGCCACCGCCCGGGTCCGGACATGACGAAGGCCCAGATCCGTGGATCAACTCCACTGATCTGGGCCTCAGTTGCACTTCCTGCGAAGTGCCCCCGGTAGGATTCGAACCTACGCACCCGCCTCCGGAGGGCGGTGCTCTATCCCCTGAGCTACGGGGGCCTGCTCGGTGTCCTCGGCGCTTCGGCCTCCGACGTGAAGAACACTACCAGGCTCCGGGCGTGGTCCGTGCACGGGTTCGCGGCGGGGGTGCCGGAGCGGGTGCGGGGTGCGCCGGCGGCCGGTGGCGAGGGGCGGCGGAAGTGCCCAAAGGCCGGACGGGGCGGCGGGGGCGCCGATACCCTCGGTGAGGTGTCGGGAGTGTCCGGGCGGGTCCTCGTGGTGGACGACAGCGAGGTGATCCGCCAGCTGATCAGGGTCAACCTGGAGCTCGAGGGCTTCGAGGTGGTGACCGCCGCCGACGGCGCCGAGTGCCTGGAGGTGGTCCGCCGGGTGAAGCCGGACGTGGTGACGCTGGACGTGATGATGCCGCGTCTGGACGGTCTGCGGACGGCGGCCCGGCTGCGCGCGAACCCGGGGACCAGCCGGCTGCCGATCGCGATCGTGAGCGCCTGCACCCCGGCCGATCTGGACCTGGGGGAGGCCGTCGGGGTGGACGGCTACCTCGGCAAGCCCTTCGACCCGGCCGATCTGGTGGCGCTGGTGCGGCGGCTGATGGCGCTGGGCGGGCAGCCGGGAGGGTTTCGCCCTGAGCGAACAGAGCGGACGGATCGCGCCTGACACCCCTGACGGGAGCGCTCGCGGACGTCCCGACCGGCGAACCGGGTGGCGGGCGGGCACCCCGTCTCGCCTACGCTTGGCGTCGTGACACCCGCAGAGCTTTCCCAGGCAGTCCAGGCCGCAGTGAGCGCCGCCGTCGAGGCGGGCGAGCTGACCGTCGCCGTGCCCGAGCACGTGACGGTCGATCGGCCCAAGAACAGGGACCACGGCGACTACGCGACGAACGTGGCCCTCCAGCTCGCCAAGGCGGCCGCCCGCCCGCCGCGAGCCGTGGCCGAACTGCTGGCCGACCGCCTGCGAGGGATCACCGGCGTCGCCAAGGTCGACATCGCCGGGCCGGGCTTCCTGAACATCACCCTGGACGTCGCGACCCAGGGCGCGCTGGCGCGCACCATCGTCGAGGCGGGCGAGGACTACGGCCGCAACGAGGCGCTCAAGGGCCTGAAGATCAACCTGGAGTTCGTCTCCGCCAACCCGACCGGCCCGATCCACATCGGCGGCGTCCGCTGGGCCGCCGTCGGCGACTCGCTGGCGCGCGTGCTGCGGGCCACCGGCGCCGACGTCACCACCGAGTACTACCTGAACGACGCCGGCGTGCAGATCTCCAAGTTCGCCGGCTCGCTGAAGGCCGCCGCGAACGGCCGGCCCGTCCCGGCCGACGGCTACGTGGGCGAGTACATCGGCGACATCGCCAAGGCGATCACCGACGGCGTCCCGGGCGTGCTCGACCTGCCCGACGCCGAGCAGCTGGAGGCCTTCCGCACCGAGGGCCTCAAGCTCATGGTGGCCGAGATCCAGCGTTCGATGGAGGAGTTCGGCACCCACTTCGACGTCTGGTTCTCGGAGAAGTCGCTGCACGACTCCGGCGCGGTCGAGAAGGCCATGGACCGGCTGCGCGAGCAGGGCCACGTCTTCGAGCAGGACGGCGCGGTCTTCCTGCGCACCACCGACTTCGGCGACGACAAGGACCGCGTCCTGGTCAAGGCCGACGGCGAGACCACCTACTTCGCCGCCGACGCCGCGTACTACCTGTCGAAGCGGGACCGCGGTTCCGAGGTCTCCGTCTACATGCTGGGCGCCGACCACCACGGCTACGTCAACCGGCTCAAGGCCATCGTGGCCTGTGCGGGCGACGACATGGACCGCAACATCGAGGTCAAGATCGGCCAGTTCGTGAAGATGCTTCGCGACGGCGAAGAGGTCCGCATGTCCAAGCGGGCCGGCAACATCATCACGATCGACGACGTGATCGAGTGGATCGGCGTGGACGCCGCCCGCTACACCCTGACGCGGTCCCCCACGGACTCCACCATCACGCTCGACATCAACGTGCTGACCAGCCAGTCCAACGAGAACCCGGTCTACTACGTCCAGTACGCGCACACCCGGATGTGCGGCGTGGCCCGCAAGGCCGCGCAGCTCGGCGTCGACAAGGGCGCGGCGGAGGACTTCAAACCCGAGCTGCTCGCCACCGAGTGGGAGAACGACATCCTCGGTGCCCTCGGCGAGTTCCCGCGGATCCTGGCCAGGGCCGGTGAGCTGCGCGAGCCGCACCGGGTCGCCCGCTACCTGGAGGAGCTGGCGGGCAGGTACCACCGCCTGTACGAGAACTGCATGTTCCTGCCCAAGGGCGACGAGGAGCTCACGGACACGCACCGGGCCCGGCTCTGGCTGGTCGAGGCCACGCGAACGGTGATGGCCAACGGCTTGACGCTCCTGGGCGTCACGGCGCCCGAGCGGATGTAGGCACCACCCCCAAGTGCGCAGCGGGGGCGGCTGACGGTCAACGAAGACCGTCGCCGCCCCTCGCCATAGGTCTAAGGAAGCAGAGGACATGTCTCGCTCCGCACACCCCGCAGGCCCCCGTCACGGTGACGTGCTGCCCGAGGGCCACTACCAGGCCCCGCCGGCCGACCTGAACGCGCTCGACCCCAAGGTCTGGTCGCGCACCGTCGCCCGCGACGCCGAGGGCGTGGCCACCGTCGGCGGGATCGACGTCAAGTCCCTGGCGGCCGAGTTCGGCACGCCGGCCTACGTGCTCGACGAGGAGGACTTCCGGGCCCGGGCGCGCGCCTGGCGGGACGCCTTCGGCACCGGGGCGGACGTCTTCTACGCCGGCAAGGCGTTCCTCTCCAAGGCGATCGTGCGCTGGCTGCACGAGGAGGGCCTGAACCTCGACGTGTGCAGCTCCGGCGAGCTGGCGGTGGCGCTGGCCGCCGGGATGCCGCCGCAGCGGATCGCGCTGCACGGCAACAACAAGACGGCGGACGAGCTCGAACACGCGGTGAAGTCCGGCGTCGGGCGCATCGTGGTCGACTCCTACGAGGAGATCGAGCGGCTGGCCGCGATCACCGCTCGCCAGGGCGTCCGCCAGCCGGTGCTGATCCGGATCACCGTCGGCGTCGAGGCGCACACCCACGAGTTCATCGCCACCGCGCACGAGGACCAGAAGTTCGGGCTGTCGCTGAGTCTGGCTGCGCCGCGAAGCGGCTCGGTCGAGGGTGGTGGTGGGCGACGGGAGGGCGGCTCGGCCGCCGAGGCGGTGCGCCGGGTGCTCGGGCACGAGGGCCTGGAACTGCGCGGCATCCACTCGCACATCGGCTCGCAGATCTTCGACACCGCCGGTTTCGAGGTGGCCGCCCGCCGGGTGGTCGGCCTGCTGGCCGAGATCCGCGACGAGCACGGCGTCGAGCTGCCCGAGATCGACCTCGGCGGCGGTCTGGGCATCGCGTACACCAGCGAGGACGACCCGCGCGAGCCGGCCGAGATCGCGGCCGCGCTGGCCGACATCGTGCGCCGCGAGTGCGCCGCCGCGCACCTGAGGACCCCCCGGCTGAGCGTGGAGCCGGGCCGGGCGATCGTCGGCCCGACGGCGTTCACGCTGTACGAGGTCGGTACCGTCAAGCCGCTGGAGGGCCTGCGCACCTACGTCAGCGTGGACGGCGGGATGTCCGACAACATCCGGACGGCGCTGTACGACGCCGAGTACTCGGTGGCCCTGGTGTCGCGCCGCAGCGACGCCGAGCCGATGCTGGTCCGGGTGGTCGGCAAGCACTGCGAGTCCGGCGACATCGTGGTCCGGGACGCCTTCCTGCCGGCCGACCTGGCCCCGGGCGACCTGATCGCGGTGCCCGCCACCGGCGCGTACTGCCGCTCGATGGCGAGCAACTACAACCACGCCCTGAAGCCTCCCGTGCTGGCCGTCAAGGACGGTGCCGCGCGGGTGATCGTCCGGCGCGAGACGGAGGAGGATCTCCTGCGTCTCGATATCGGATGACGAAATCCTTGTCTCAGATCATGGAACGACCGTAGATCCGTGCGGGAAGTCCCCGAGACTGGTACGGACCGAAGTTCCCGGCGGCCCCCAGAATTCCGCCGGAATTACCGAAGCACGAAGAATGCAGAGCGGAGTCGGATGATGCGTACGCGCCCGCTGAAGGTGGCGTTGCTGGGTTGTGGTGTGGTGGGCTCCGAGGTGGCGCGCATCATGACGACGACGGCCGACGACCTCGCCGCGCGCATCGGTGCCCCGGTCGAGCTCGCCGGGATCGCGGTCCGCCGGGCCGGCCGGGTCCGCCCGGGCGTGCCCGAGCACCTGATCACCACCGACGCCGAGGCCCTGGTCAACCGGGGCGACATCGACGTGGTGGTCGAGGTCGTGGGCGGCATCGAGCCGTCCAAACACCTCATCCTGTCGGCGTTCGAGCGGGGTGCCTCGGTGGTCAGCGCCAACAAGGCGCTGCTCGCCAAGGACGGCACCGAACTGCACGCCGCGGCCGCCGGGGCCGGGGTGGACCTGTACTACGAGGCCGCGGTGGCGGGCGCGATCCCGCTGCTGCGCCCGCTGCGCGAGTCCCTCGCGGGGGACAAGGTCAACCGGGTGCTGGGCATCGTCAACGGCACCACCAACTTCATCCTCGACAAGATGGACACCACCGGCGCCGGCTACTCGGAGGCGCTGGAGGAGGCCACCGCGCTGGGCTACGCCGAGGCCGACCCGACGGCCGACGTCGAGGGCTTCGACGCCGCCGCCAAGGCCGCGATCCTGGCCGGCATCGCCTTCCACACCAAGGTGACCGCGGCGGACGTCTACCGCGAGGGCATCACCGAGGTGACCGCCGCCGACATCGCCTCCGCCAAGGAGATGGGCTGCGTGGTCAAGCTGCTCGCGATCTGCGAGCGGGCGGCGGACGGCGAGTCCGTCACCGCGCGGGTCCACCCGGCGATGATCCCGCTGTCGCACCCGCTGGCCTCCGTCCGCGAGGCGTACAACGCGGTGTTCGTCGAGGCCGAGGCGGCCGGCCGGCTGATGTTCTACGGCCCGGGCGCGGGCGGCTCGCCGACCGCCTCCGCGGTGCTCGGCGACCTGGTCGCGGTCTGTCGCAACAAGCTGGCCGGCGCCACCGGCCCCGGTGACTCGGTGTACACGCAGCTGCCCGCCAAGCCGATGGACGAGGTGGTCACCCGCTACCACGTCAGCCTGGACGTGGACGACCGCGCGGGCGTGCTCGCCCAGGTCGCGTCCGTCTTCGCCGAGCACGGCGTCTCCATCGACACCGTGCGCCAGCAGGGCCGCGACGGCGACGCCTCGCTCGTCGTGGTCACTCACCGTGCCACCGACGCTGCGCTGTCGGCGACGGTCGACAAGCTCCGCGCGCTGGACAGCGTGCGGGACGTGGCCAGCATCATGCGGGTCGAAGGGGAGTAAGGAACAGCCATGAACGCCGTTGCCGAGAACGTCGTCCGAGGCGCGCACACCCACCAGTGGCGCGGCCTGATCGAGGAGTACCGGGACCGCCTGCCGGTCACCGCGGCCACCCCGGTGGTCACCCTGCTGGAGGGCGGTACCCCGCTGGTCCCCGCCCAGGTGCTGTCCGAGCGCACCGGCTGCGAGGTCTACCTCAAGGTCGAGGGCGCCAACCCGACCGGCTCCTTCAAGGACCGCGGGATGACGATGGCCATCTCCAAGGCCAAGGAGGAGGGCGCCCAGGCCGTCATCTGCGCCTCCACCGGCAACACCTCGGCCTCCGCCGCCGCGTACGCGGTGCGGGCCGGGATGGTCTGCGCGGTGCTCGTCCCGCAGGGCAAGATCGCCCTCGGCAAGATGGGCCAGGCGCTGGTGCACGGCGCCAAGATCCTGCAGGTGGACGGGAACTTCGACGACTGCCTCACCCTCGCGCGCGAACTGTCCGAGAAGTACCCGGTGGCGCTGGTCAACTCGGTGAACCCGGTGCGCATCGAGGGCCAGAAGACCGCGGCCTTCGAGATCGTCGACATGCTCGGCGACGCCCCGGACATCCACGTCCTGCCGGTCGGCAACGCGGGCAACATCACCGCGTACTGGAAGGGCTACCGCGAGTACTCCGCCGACGGCCTGGCCACGCGCACCCCGCGGATGTGGGGCTTCCAGGCCTCCGGCTCGGCCCCGATCGTGGACGGCGCGCCGGTGCTCAAGCCGCAGACCATCGCCACCGCGATCCGGATCGGCAACCCGGCCTCCTGGGACTTCGCGCTCGCCGCGCGGGACGAGTCGGGCGGCCTCATCGACAAGGTGACGGACCGTCAGATCTTGTCCGCCTACCGACTGTTGGCCGCGCAGGAGGGTGTCTTCGTGGAGCCCGCCTCGGCCGCCTCGGTGGCCGGTCTGCTGGCCAAGGCGGAGGCCGGCCTGGTCGACCCGGGCCAGCGCATCGTCTGCACCGTGACCGGCAACGGCCTCAAGGACCCGGACTGGGCGGTGGCCGGCGCGCCGCAGCCGCAGATCGTCCCGATCGACCCGGAGGCGGCGGCGCAGCGCCTGGGCCTGCTCGGCTGACCGCCGACCGGGCCGACCGCGGCGCCTGACGCCTCGACGGGCCGACCCTTTCGGGGGTCGGCCCGTCGACGTTCTCCGCTGACACTTTTGTGTCAATCACGGCGCGCATTCCGATCCGATTCCGGTGCGCATTCCGGCCAGAAGCGGCAACACACCAGATCGGAGGACCACGGGGTGTACCACTGGGGAACCTCTCTTCGATACTCTGGGTTCGGCCGTGTGGCACATGCCCCGGGTCCGGCCTTCTCCAGGCCGCGCCAACGACCGTGACCGCCCGCCCCACAGGGGCCTGCGGTCCATTCCCCGCCTTTCGCACCGACGACGCCATCCGCGCCGCCCGATTTCCCCAGGAGAGTCCACCGCATGGCCGGTCCCGCGTTCCGTGCCGCCGCCGTCCGGGTCCGGGTTCCCGCGACCAGTGCCAACCTCGGCCCAGGCTTCGACGCCTTCGGACTCGCGCTCGGTCTGTACGACGACGTGGTCGTCCGGGTCGCCGACTCCGGGCTCTCCGTCGACATCGCCGGTGAGGGCGCCGAGACGCTGCCCCGCGACGAGCGCCACCTGCTGGTCCGCTCGATGCGCGCCGCCTTCGACCGCCTCGGCGGCCAGCCGCGCGGCCTCGAAGTGGTCTGTGCCAACCGGATACCGCACGGCCGCGGCCTCGGTTCCTCCTCGGCCGCGATCTGCGCCGGCATCATGGCCGCCCGCGCGGTCACCATCGGCGGCCCGTCCGCGCTGGACGACGACGCGCTGCTGGCCCTCGCCTCCGAGTTGGAGGGCCACCCCGACAACGTCGCGGCCTGCCTGCGCGGCAACTTCACCATCGCCTGGACCGACGAGGAGTCGGCCAGGGCGGTCAGTCTGGAGCCCTCCGACCAGGTCGTCCCGGTGGTCTTCGTCCCCGCTGACGAGGTGCTCACCGAGACCGCCCGCGGCCTGCTGCCGAAGACCGTCCCGCTGACCGACGCCGCCGTCAACGCCGGCCGCGCCGCGCTGCTGGTCGAGGCGCTGACCCGGCGGCCCGAGCTGCTGCTCGCGGCCACCGAGGACCGCCTGCACCAGGACTACCGCTCCTCCGCCATGCCCGACAGCGCCGCGCTGGTGGGCGCGCTGCGCGCGGAGGGCGTCCCCGCGGTGATCTCCGGGGCCGGCCCGACCGTCCTCGCGCTCACCGACGAGGCGGGCGCCGACAAGGTGCTCTCCTTCGCCGGGCACCACGGCCACGGCGGCGACCCGGCGTTCGCCGCGCACCGCCTGGAACTCGACCGGATCGGGGCCACCGTGCTCCCGCTGGACGGCTGAACGGCCCGTCCGGACCGCTCGTCCGGACCCGGCCCGGCCAGGTGCCGAGCCGGGCCGTCCGGACACGATTGGCAAGCGCAAGGCTGGGGAATGTCTGAGGGGGTCGGTAGTGTTAACCTCATTGCTGCACCAGGTGCCCTCCGGGGCTCGGTGCGCCGCGTCCCGATCCCAGCACTCCACTGCCGTGGAGTCGCGGCGATGCACGGGGCGACGATTCTCCGGGAGCCCACCGCAGCGCGTACGCAGCCTGCCTGCGCGACACGCGGCCGCATCCCGAAGCCGTGACGGCACCTGACTCCCACTCGCGGCCTCCCACCTTGAGGCCAGGACGGGCGGAGCGCGGGCCACCGTCACGCGACGGGGGCCCGGGATTCGCAGGCAGCGTGGGGGTACGCACCGGTCGGCACACGACCGACCGGCCCGCCACGCCACTCAGCACCACCGTGCTTCACGCACCGCACCTCGCAGCTCTCCCTCGACCGGCTTCCGCCTTTCGGGGGATCACCGCCTCGGACCGACGCAGTCGAGCGTCGGTCAGGACAGCACAACCGGTCGCCGAGCCAGACAGGCCGACGTCCGCTCCAGGGAAGGACCCTTAGTGAGCGACTCCACCGATCTGATGGGCGCACGCCCGGACGCCGAGGCGTCGGACGCCGCCGCCGCCCCCGCGGCCCCGGCGCGACGCCGCCGTACCGCCGCCGCGGGCCTGGACGGCATGGTCCTGGCCGAGCTGCAGAAGCTCGCCGGGGACCTGGGCATCACCGGTACCGGACGCATGCGCAAGAGCCAGCTGATCGAGACCATCAAGGAGAAGAGCGGCGGAGACCCGCTGCTCGCCGCCGGTGGCGCTCCGGCCGCCAAGCGCACCGCCGGCAAGGCGGACGCCGTCGAGGCCCCGGCCGAGAAGCCGGCCCGCCGCACCAAGGCCGCCGCCGCTGCCGCCGCCGCGGCCGTCGAGGCCCCGGCCGCCGCCGAGTCGCAGGCCCAGATCGACATCCCGGTCCAGGCCGCCGCCGAGACCGCCGCGCCCGCCCGCGCCGAGCGCACCCGCCGCCGCGCCACCTCGGCCGCCGGCGCCCCGGTCGCCGACGCCGTGGCGGACGCCGCCGTCGTCGTGGCCGAGCCCAAGCAGGCCGAGACCCGCCAGGCCGAGACCCGCGGCTTCGAGGGCCGCGAGGAGGGCCGCGCCGAGACCCGTCGCGACCGTCGGGACCGTCGTGACCGCCGCGACGCCGGCGACCGTCCGGAGCGCGCCGACCGTCCGGAGCGCGCCGACCGCGCAGAGCGCCAGGACGGCGGCGAGGCCCAGGCCGGCCAGGACGGCGACTCGCGCGAGTCCCGCCGCGACCGCCGCAACCGCCGCGAGCGCACCGACCGCCAGCCCCAGCAGGGCGGCGGCCAGCAGCAGGCCGGTCAGGGCGACGGCCAGCAGGCCCGTCAGGGCGGCCAGCAGACCCAGCAGCCGCAGGTCCAGCAGGGCGGCTACGACGACGACGAGTTCGGCGACGGCCGCCGCGGCCGCCGTGGCCGCTACCGCGACCGCCGGGGCCGTGGCGCCCGCCGCGAGGGCTTCGAGGCCGGCCCCGCCGAGCCGCAGGTCGGCGAGGACGATGTCCTGATCCCGGTCGCGGGCATCCTCGACATCCTCGACAACTACGCGTTCGTGCGGACCTCCGGCTACCTGCCGGGCCAGAACGACGTCTACGTCTCGCTCGCCCAGGTCCGCAAGAACGGCCTGCGCAAGGGCGACGCCATCACCGGCGCGGTGCGCCAGCCCAAGGACGGCGAGCGCCGCGAGAAGTTCAACGCCATGGTGCGGCTGGACTCCGTCAACGGCATGGACCCGGAGAGCGGCCGCGGCCGCCCCGAGTTCAACAAGCTCACCCCGCTCTACCCGCAGGACCGGCTCCGCCTGGAGACCGACCCGGGCATCCTGACCACCCGGATCATCGACCTGGTGTCGCCGATCGGCAAGGGCCAGCGCGGTCTGATCGTCGCGCCGCCGAAGACCGGTAAGACGATGGTGCTGCAGGCGGTCGCCAACGCGATCACCCACAACAACCCCGAGTGCCACCTGATGGTCGTCCTGGTCGACGAGCGTCCGGAGGAGGTCACCGACATGCAGCGGTCGGTGAAGGGCGAGGTCATCTCCTCGACCTTCGACCGCCCGGCCGAGGACCACACCACCGTCGCCGAGCTGGCCATCGAGCGCGCCAAGCGCCTGGTGGAGCTGGGCCACGACGTGGTCATCCTGCTGGACTCGATCACCCGCCTCGGCCGCGCCTACAACCTGGCGGCGCCGGCCTCCGGCCGCATCCTGTCCGGTGGTGTCGACTCGACCGCGCTGTACCCGCCGAAGAAGTTCTTCGGCGCCGCGCGCAACATCGAGAACGGCGGCTCGCTGACCATCCTGGCCACCGCGCTGGTCGAGACCGGCTCGCGCATGGACGAGGTGATCTTCGAGGAGTTCAAGGGCACCGGCAACATGGAGCTCAAGCTCGACCGGAAGCTCTCGGACAAGCGCATCTTCCCGGCCGTCGACGTGGACGCCTCCAGCACCCGCAAGGAGGAGATCCTGCTCGGCAGCGAGGAGTTGGCCATCGTCTGGAAGCTGCGCCGGGTGCTGCACGCGCTCGACTCGCAGCAGGCGATCGAGCTGCTCCTGGACAAGATGAAGCAGACCAAGAGCAACGCCGAGTTCCTGATGCAGATCGCCAAGACCACCCCCGGCTCCAACGACTGACCGTAGTCGGACGGTTGCCGCACACGGAACCCCGGATCGCGCGAGCGGTCCGGGGTTCCGTGCGTCCGCTCGGCTTTGTTCCAGAGTTGGGACATCGTGAGGCTTTTTGATCATCTTGTCCGTTTTACTCTGGACCGTATGGCCGAGCACAAGAGGGTCCTGACCCGCCGCCGCAAGATCCTGCGGGCGGCCGCCTGCGCGTTCGCCGCGCTCGTCGTCCTCGGCGCCGGAGCGGCCGGGTACGCGTACGTCAAACTCGACGGCAACATCAAGAGCGTCGACATCAACGCCCGCCTCGGCGACGCCCGCCCGCCGGCCGCCACCGACGGCTCGTTCAACATCCTGGTGCTGGGCTCCGACTCGCGGAACGGCGAGAACGGCGACCTGGCCGGCGGCGACACCGGCGACACCGCCCGCTCGGACACCGCGATGGTGGTGCACGTCAACCAGGACCACTCGCACGCCGAGGTCGTCTCGATCCCGCGCGACACCCTGGTCACCCGGCCCGACTGCACCGACTCCGGCGGCAAGGCGGTGGCCGGTGCCAAGCGCGCGATGTACAACAGCGCCTTCGAGGCGGGCGGCGCGGCCTGCGCGGTCAAGACCACCGAGCAGCTCACCGGGCTGCGGATGGACCACTACGTGCAGATCGACTTCGCCGGCTTCGCCCGCGTCGTGGACGCGATAGGCGGGGCCACCGTGAGCACCACGGTGGCCATCCACGACAAGGACAGCGGGCTCGACCTGGCACCCGGCGAGCACCACCTCGACGGGCAGCAGTCGCTGGCCTTCGTCCGCACCCGGCACGGCGTCGGCGACGGCAGCGACCTCGGCCGGATCGAACTCCAGAAGCAGATGGTGAAGTCGTTGCTCCAGCAGGCCGGCGGGCTCGGGCTGTTCTCCAACCCGGTCAAGCTCTGGTCGATCGGCGACACCATGACCCGCAGCATCACCACCGACTCCGCGCTGGGCTCGGTGAACGCCCTGGTGGGGCTCGTCCAGGAGCTCAAGGGGATCGGGCCGGACCAGCTCGGCATGGTGACCCTGCCGGTGGTGACCGCGCCCAGCGACCCCAACCGGGTGGTCGCGCAGCAGCCGCAGGCGGACCAGCTCTGGGCGGCCCTCAAGGCCGACCAGCCGGTCCCGCAGGCGATCGTCTCGGCGCAGCCCGAGAACCCCGCCCAGGCGGCTCCCACGACCGCCCCCACGGCCCCGGCGAAGGCCCCCGCCAGGCGCTGAGCGACGCCCGGAATATCCCGGAACACGACCCGGTTTGGGAAGATGCGGCCCGTCCTGGCAGACTGGTCCGTCGGTCCCGGTTCACGTGCGGCGCTCCAGCCGCCGACCCGGTGCCCTCCCGAAACCTAGGAGAACCCCTTGAAGTCCAACGTTCACCCCGAGTACGTGGTCACCCGTGTGACCTGCACCTGCGGCGCCGAGTTCACGACCCGCTCGACCGAGACCAGCGGCGAGATCCGCGCCGAGGTCTGCTCGCAGTGCCACCCGTTCTACACCGGCAAGCAGAAGATCCTCGACACCGGTGGTCGCGTGGCCCGCTTCGAGGCCCGCTTCGGCAAGCAGCACAGCGCGAAGGCCTAGCGCTCCCACGGCGCCGGTTCCCGGTGCCCCCGTACTCGTTCCGGGGGCGCTGGGGGCCGGCGCCGTTCGCATCCCCAGGCATCAGCACCCCCCAGCGGTTCGCACGACCGGCCGGTCCTCACCGGCTTCCAACGGTTCTCACGGGAAGAAGGCCCACGCCATGTTCGAGGCAGTCGAAGAGCTCCTCGTCGAGCACGCAGACCTCGAGAAGAGGCTGGCCGACCCGTCCGTCCACGCCGACCAGGCCAACGCCCGCAAGCTGGCCAAGCGGTACGCCGAGCTGACCCCGATCACCCGGGTCTACCGGCAGTGGCGACAGGCCGGCGAGGACATCGAGGCCGCGCGCGAACTCGCCGCCGAGGAACCGGAGTTCCTCGCCGAGGTGAAGGAGGGCGAGCAGCGCCGCGAGGGGCTGACCGAGGAGCTGCGGCTGCTGCTCGTGCCGCGCGATCCGAGCGACGACAAGGACGTCATCCTGGAGATCAAGGCGGGTGAGGGCGGCGAGGAGTCCGCGCTGTTCGCCGGCGACCTGCTCCGGATGTACCTGCGCTTCGCCGAGCGGATCGGCTGGAAGACCGAGATCATCGACGCCAACGAGTCCGACCTCGGCGGCTACAAGGACGTCTCGGTGGCCGTGAAGACCAAGGGCAACGCCGAGCCCGGGCAGGGCGTCTGGGCCCGGCTGAAGTACGAGGGCGGCGTGCACCGCGTGCAGCGCGTCCCCGCCACCGAGTCCCAGGGCCGCATCCACACCTCCGCGGCGGGCGTGCTGGTCACCCCCGAGGCGGAGGAGGTCGAGGTCGAGATCGTCGCCAACGACCTGCGGATCGACGTCTACCGTTCGTCCGGCCCCGGCGGCCAGTCGGTCAACACCACCGACTCCGCGGTCCGGATCACCCACCTGCCGACCGGTATCGTGGCGTCCTGCCAGAACGAGAAGAGCCAGCTGCAGAACAAGGAGCAGGCGATGCGCATCCTGCGGTCGCGCCTGTTGGCCGCCGCGCAGGAGGAGGCCGAGCGCGAGGCCTCGGACGCGCGTCGCAGCCAGGTCCGTACGGTGGACCGCTCCGAGCGGATCCGGACGTACAACTACCCCGAGAACCGCATCTCGGACCACCGCACGGGGTTCAAGTCGTACAACCTGGACCAGGTCCTGGACGGCGAACTGAACGCGGTGATCCAGTCCTGCGTCGACGCGGACGCGGCGGCCAAGCTCGCCTCGGCCCAACAGAACTGAGACCGGCGCGCCCCAGCCCGAGCGACGGCGCAAGCCGGAGCGCAGAAACAAGAGGTCGTACGGATGAACCTGCTGCTCGCCGAGGTGGCCCAGGCCACCCAGCGGTTGGCCGCGGCCGGCGTGCCGTCGCCGCGCTTCGACGCGGAGGAACTCGCCGCCTACGTCCACAACGTCAAGCGCAGCCAGCTGCACACGGTGAAGGACGCCGACTTCGACGCCCGCTACTGGGAGGCCGTCTCCCGCCGCGAGGCGCGCGAACCGCTCCAGCACATCACCGGGCGGGCGTTCTTCCGCTACCTCGAACTGGAGGTCGGCCCCGGGGTGTTCGTGCCCCGGCCGGAGACCGAGTCGGTCGTCGAGTGGGCCATAGACGCCGTCCGCGACATGGACGTCGCCGAGCCGCTGGTCGTCGACCTGTGCTCCGGCTCCGGCGCCATCGCGCTCGCCCTGGCCCAGGAGCTGCCGCGCTCGACCGTGCACGCCTTCGAACTCGACGAGGGCGCGCTGCAGTACACCCGGCGCAACATCGAGGCCAGCCCGGACCGCGCCCGGGTCACCCTGCACGCCGGCGACGCCACCCGGGCCTTCGCCGACGACCGCTCCTGGGACGGCCGCTTCGACCTGGTGATCTCCAACCCGCCGTACATCCCGCTCACCGAGTGGGAGTACGTCGCGCCGGAGGCCCGCGACCACGACCCGCAGATGTCGCTGTTCTCCGGCGAGGACGGCCTGGACACCATCCGCGGCATCGAGCGGGTGGCCGCCCGGCTGCTGCGCCCCGGCGGCGCGGTGGTGATCGAGCACGCCGACCAGCAGGGTGGGCAGGTCCCGTGGATCTTCAACGAGGAACGCGGCTGGACGGACACCGCCGACCACCGCGACCTGAACAACCGGCCGCGCTTCACCACGGCCCGCAGGGCGTCGCTGTGAAGGGTCGAGCACAGTGCGACAGCCCGCAGGGCGTCGTGGTGAGCGGTCGGGTGCCGTGCGCCCGCCCGAGGGGCGTCGTCGTGACCGGCCGGGCGCGGTACCGCCGCTCGCCCGGCCGCGCCGTGAAGACCGTGCTGTGAACGCTGTGATGAGCCATTCCGGAAGGGGACCGCACCGATGAGCCGCCGTTACGACTGTGCCGACGCCGGGGACCGCGCCACCGGCCTGCGCGAGGCCGCCTCGGCCATTCGCCGGGGCGAACTCGTCGTGCTGCCCACCGACACCCTGTACGGGGTCGGCGCGGACGCCTTCTCACCGGAGGCCGTCGGCGACCTGCTGGCCGCCAAGGGCCGCGGCCGCAACATGCCCTCGCCCGTGCTGGTCGGCTCGCCGACCACCCTGCACGGCCTGGTCACCGACTTCTCCGAGCAGGCCTGGGAGCTGGTCGACGCGTTCTGGCCGGGCGGGCTCACCCTCGTCGCCAAGCACCAGCCCTCGCTGCGCTGGGACCTCGGCGAGACCCGCGGCACCGTCGCCGTCCGGATGCCGCTGCACCCGGTCGCCATCGAGCTGCTGAACGCCACCGGCCCGCTCGCCGTCTCCAGCGCCAACAAGACCGGCGGCCCGTCCCCGGCCACCTGCGACGAGGCACAGACGCAGCTCGGCGACGCCATCTCGGTCTACCTGGACGGCGGGCAGGCGGACCACGCGACCGCCTCGTCCATCGTCGACGTCACGGGCAAGGTCCCGGTCCTGCTGCGGGCGGGCGCGATCAGCGTCGAGCAGCTGAGGGAGGTCGTCCCCGACCTGGAGGCCGGCAGTTGACGCCCATCGCCTCGCTTCATTCCGGGCCCGGCATAGCGCCGTACCTGAGTGTGGGCCCCAGGCCGCTGGACCACTTCCGGATCCTGTTCGTCTGCACCGGCAACATCTGCCGCTCACCGATCGCCGAGCGGCTCACCCGGCGTGAGCTGGACACCCGGCTCAGCCCCCGGGTGGCCGGCCGGATCCTGGTGGAGAGTGCCGGCACCTGGGGCCACGAGGGCGCACCGATGGAGGACCACGCCGCGACCGTCCTGGACGAGTACGGCGCCGACAGCGGCGGCTTCACCGGCCGCGAGCTGCTGGACGAACACGTGGTCGAGGCCGACCTGGTGCTCACCGCGACCCTGGACCACCGCGCCCAGGTCATCTCGATGGGCCACGAGGCGGGGCTGCGCACCTTCACCCTGAAGGAGTTCACCCGCCTGGTGCGGACGATAGACCCGGGCACCCTGCCCGACCCGCGCCGCGGCGCCGACGTCACCGAGCGCGCCCGCGCCCTGGTCCGGGCGGCCGCCGCGCTGCGCGGCTGGCTGCTCGCCGCCACCCCGGAGTCCGACGAGCTGGACGACCCGTACGGGGCCCCGATCGGCATGTTCCGCAACTGCGGCGAGGAGATATTCCACGCGGTCGACCCGGTGGTCACCGCGCTCACCGGCGTGCCCGCGCTGCGCTGACCGCCCGCGCCGCGAGCGGCCCGGCGACCCCGGTGGCCCCCGGCGGTCCGCGACGCCCCCGGCGTCCCGGGGACGGCCCGCGGCGGCCGAGCGCCGAATGGCCCCACGTCGGCGAGCCGCCCGGCCGGGCCGGTCCTACGCTGGAGGAACCCACCCTTCCCGGCCCCCACGCCGGGAGGCGCCCCCACGCCGCCCCGGAGCCCCGCCATGACCGTCACCGACGCCCCGACCGGCCCGACCGCGACCAGGGGGCGCCCGTGGGCCTCCGAGGCGCTGCACCGGGCCGACCCGCAGCTGGCCGACCTGCTGGCGGCCGAGGCCGAGCGGCGGGCCGAGACGATCCAGTTGCTGGCGGGGGAGAACCTGACCTCCCCGGCCGTCCTGGCGGCGCTGAGCGGGCCGCTGATCGACAAGTACGCCGAGGGCTACCCGGGCCGTCGGCACCACACCGGCTGCGCCCTCGCGGACGCCGCCGAACTGCTGGCGATCGACCGGGCCCGTGAGCTGTTCGCCGCTCCGCACGCCAACGTCCAGCCCCGGTCGGCGACTTCGGCGATGCTGGCGGCGTACGCGGCGCTGCTGCGGCCCGGCGACGGGGTGCTGGCGATGTCGCTGGAGCACGGCGGCCACCTCAGCTGCGGCTCGCGGGCGAACTTCTCCGGCCGCTGGTTCGCCTTCACCGGCTACGGGGTGCGCGAGGACGACGGCCTGATCGACCTCGACCAGGTGCGCGACCTGGCCCGCGAGCACCGCCCGAAGGCGATCGTGGCGGGCTCGATCTCCTACCCCCGGCACCCGGACTGGGCCGCGTTCCGCGAGATCGCCGACGAGGTGGACGCCTACCTGATCGCCTCGGTCGCCCAGACCGCCGGCCTGGTCGCGGCCGGGGTGGCGCCCTCCCCGGTGCCGTACGCGGACGTCACCGTCGCGGCCACCCACAAGCTGCTGCGCGGCCCGCGCGGGGGCCTGCTGCTGTCCACCGCGGAGCTGGCCGAGCGGATCGACCGGGCGGTGTTCCCGTTCAGCCAGGGCGGGGCGGCGATGAACGAGGTGGCGGGCAAGGCAGTGGCGCTGGCCGAGGCGGCGACGCCCGCCTACCGGGCGTACGCGCAGCGGACGGTGGACGGGGCGCGGGTGCTGGCGGCCGGGCTCGCGGCGGCCGGGATGCGCCCGCTGACCGGCGGCACCGACACCCACCTGGTGACGGCGGACGTGCGCCCGCTGAGCGTCACCGGCGTGGAGGCCGAGCGGCGCTGCGCCGTGGCCGGGCTGCTGCTCGGCAAGTGCGCGCTGCCGTACGACCCGGCGCCGGCGGCGGAGGCCTCCGGGATCCGGCTGGGCACCGGTACGGTGACCAGCCAGGGCATGGGCGAGGCGGAACTCGCGGAGATCGCCGCTCTGATCGCTCAGGTGCTCGCCGAGGGCACGAGCGCGCGGCTGGCGGAGCGGGTCCGGGAGCTGGCCCTGTCCTTCGCCGACCGGCGGTGACGGGACAGCGGTCGACGGTAATCCGGATCTCCTACCCGGGAGAGCGAACCGCGATGCGTGCCTTGGGCGTCCGACTCAATAAGGTGTGGGGCGTGGCGACGCACCTCGAACCCCGGGAAGGCAGGGGAGTACCTTCGGTACCTCCCCGTTGGACAGTGACGCAGGAGGCCGGTGGTGCGTGAGTATCTGCTGGTGCTGTTCTGCACCGCTGCCGTCACCTATCTGTTGACCGGCCCGGTCCGGAAGTTCGCGATCGCGGCCGGCGCCATGCCGCCGGTCCGCGCCCGGGACGTGCACCGCGAGCCGACGCCTCGGCTCGGCGGGATCGCCATGTTCGGCGGTCTGTGCGCGGGCATCCTGGTCGCCTCGCAACTGGACAACCTGAGCAAGGTGTTCTCCCAGGGCACCGACATCCGGGCGCTGCTGTCCGGCGCCGGGATCATGTGGCTGCTCGGGGTGCTCGACGACAAGTGGGGCGTGGACGCCCTGGTGAAGCTCGGCGGCCAGATGATCGCCGCCGGTGTGATGGTCTGGCAGGGCGTCACGGTGATCACCCTCCCGGTGCCCGGTGTCGGCGCGGTCGCGGTGAGCCCCACCCAGGGCATGGTCATCTCGGTCACCCTGGTCGTCGTCATGGTCAACGCGGTGAACTTCATCGACGGCCTGGACGGCCTGGCGGGCGGCATGGTCTGCATCGCCGCGATGGCGTTCTTCCTGTACAGCTACCGGCTCTGGTAC
This sequence comes from Kitasatospora sp. NPDC086801, assembly GCF_044745805.1. Classification (NCBI taxonomy): domain Bacteria; kingdom Bacillati; phylum Actinomycetota; class Actinomycetes; order Kitasatosporales; family Streptomycetaceae; genus Kitasatospora; species Kitasatospora sp. NPDC086801. The sequence continues at coordinate 250,744 of NZ_JBIVAX010000003.1, read as the reverse complement.
GGCTACACGATCACCGACGCGGCGCCCGCGGTGCTGTTCAGCGTGCTGCTGATCGGCATGTGCCTGGGCTTCCTGGCGCACAACATGCACCCCGCGCGGATCTTCATGGGCGACTCCGGCTCGATGATGCTGGGCCTGATGCTCGCCGTCGCCGCGATCTCCATCACCGGCCGGGTCGACCCGGACCTGATCAGCAGCGAGACCGGGTCGCAGACCGCGACCGTGCACGCCCTGGTGCCGATCTACATCCCGCTGCTGCTGCCGTTGACGGTCATCGCGCTGCCGCTGGCGGACCTGCTGCTCGCGGTGGTGCGCCGCACCTGGGCCGGCCAGTCGCCGTTCGCCGCGGACAAGCGCCACCTGCACCACCGGCTGCTCCAGGTCGGGCACTCGCACAGCCGGGCGGTGCTGATCATGTACTTCTGGGCCGCGCTGATCGCCTTCGGCACGGTGGCCTTCTCGGTCACCAACACCGGCCGCACGGTGGTGCTGACGCTCGCCGGGCTCTGCCTGGTGGGCCTGGTGGTGCTGCTGACGCCGCAGTTCCGGCCGCGCGCGCCGAAGGCGGTGCAGGCCTTCGTCCCGCCGCGCTACCGGCGCCGTCCGCACGCCCCCATGGCTGAACTGTCGGCAAAGGACAAGCAACTTCTTGGTGAAGCCGGCCGGGAGGCCTCCGCGCTCGACGAGCACGGCCGGACCACCGGCCGCCGCTAGCAAGGCAGTTGATGTTCGGTCAAATGGCCTCACCCGTTCGGATGCACCGTTGCGCCGTCGGTGTGACAGGTGCCACACATTCATGGTAAAGCTCTCATCAAATAGTTTGTGATACCGTTCACGAGTACCGAGAACACGCCGAAAGACCTGACAGGTGGAGGACTTCCGTCCCTGGTCGGTCTCCCTCGACGGGCCCGCCGCTCCAGCGGGCGGCCCGGGCGGCGGCCTCTCGGTCCGGTGTCACCCACCACCTTCTGTGCCCCGTCCCCCGTCACATCGACATGCCGCCGGAGCTGCCGACATGCCGTCCACCGACGCCCGGATCCTCCGAGGCGCCGCGATTCCCACTGCGGCCGCCGGGATCATCGCCATGGCGATCTCGTTCGCCGTCGCCGGCGGGAAGGGGCTGCTCGGCGCCCTCTTCGGCGCACTGCTGGTGATGGCCTTCTTCAGTTCCGGCCAGGTCGCGCTCGACCGCCTGACCAGGTCGAACCCGCACATCATGATGGCCGCGGCGCTCCTGGTGTACACCACCCAGATCCTGCTGGTCGGCATCGTCCTGGCCGTCTTCAAGAACACCGAGCTCTTCAACCGGCAGGCCTTCGCCTTCACGCTGCTCGGCTGCGCGCTGATCTGGACGGGATTCCAGGTGCGCGGTGCGCTGAAGGCCAAGACCTTCTACGTCGACCCCGACGCCTCGGAAAAGAAGGGCGACAAGCCCTCCGACTCGGGGCGTCAACAGTGACGAGGCCTGGCTGTCCCCCCAACGAGGGGGGCGGTGTTTATGCCGCGCTGACGGACTGCTATCGTCCGTCGCAGCAGCGGAGTACGGGAAGCGGCCAGGTCTGTCCGAACAGCGGACGGATCGCCCCCCGGATCCGCGCAGTCTTCGATGATCCCGCTGGGGTGCGGCGCACCGTCGCGCGGGATCGGCGAGAAACCCATCAAGTTCCAGTGCCGCTCCGTGGCCGCAGGCCACGCCGACACACCGAGGTTGCCGTAACCATGCGTCACGACGAAGGAGTCCGTGGTGAGTGCTGATCAGCTCACGTTCCTCGCCTCAGGCAGTTGCCACTTCGGGGACGCTGGCTGCGGCTTCCCGGCCCCGGGTCTGAACGAGTTCCAGTTCAAGCCGATCTTCTCGATCGGCAGCATTGATTTCAACAAGCCGATGCTGCTGTCGGTCATCGTCGCGCTGCTGGTCGTCGTCTTCTTCTGGGCCGCCTTCGCCAAGCCGCGCCTGGTCCCCGGCAAGCTGCAGCTGGTCGGTGAGATCGGCTACGACTTCGTCAAGCGCTCCATCGTGCTGGAGACGATCGGCAAGAAGGGCGAGAAGTACGTCCCGATGCTCGTCTCGATGTTCTTCTTCATCTGGTTGATGAACATCATGTCGATCATCCCCTTCGCGCAGTACCCCGTGACGGCGGCGATCGCGTTCCCGGCCGGCCTCGCGGCGGTCGTGTGGATCACCTACATGACGCTGACCTTCAAGAAGCACGGCTTCGTCGGCGGTCTCAAGAACCTCTGCTGGCCCTCGGGCATCCCCGGCTGGGTCATGTTCATCCTGGTGCCGATCGAGTTCTTCTCGAACATCTTCGTGCGCCCCTTCACGCTCGCGGTCCGAGCCTTCGCGAACATGTTCGCGGGCCACCTGCTGGTCGTGATGTTCTCCGTCGCCTCCTGGTACCTGCTCAGCCCGACCCTGGGTGCGCTCTACGGCTCGGCCTCGTTCATCGTCGCCGTCGGCCTGACCGCCTTCGAGCTGCTGGTCCAGTTCCTGCAGGCCTACATCTTCGTGATGCTGGCCAGCAGCTACATCGCCGGTGCCCTCGAAGAGGCGCACTGAGCCAGGGGGCCCCGGCCCTCCTGAACCACTCCCGGAACGCCCGGTGGCCAATCACCACCGGTACACCATCCCCGCAAAGGACACACTGCAATGAGCATGCTCGCTGAGGTCGGCGTCTACGGTTCCGTCGCTTCGATCGGTTACGGCCTCGCCGCGATCGGCCCCGGCATCGGTGTCGGTCTCATCTTCGGTAACGGTGTCCAGGCGATGGCCCGTCAGCCCGAGGCTGCCGGCCTGATCCGCTCCAACATGTTCATCGGCTTCGCGCTGACCGAGGCGCTCGCCCTCATCGGCATCGTCATGCCGTTCGTCTTCGGCCAGGGCCCCAAGTAATCCCCGCCGTAGACCCTTCGAGGAAGGTCCAGATATGACCATCGCGGCTCAGCTCGCGGCCGAGGAGACGATGAACCCTCTCCTCCCCGCATGGCCCGAGATCATCATCGGCCTGCTCTGCTTCTTCATCGTCTTCGGTCTCCTCGGCAAGAAGCTCCTCCCCAGCATCGAAAAGGTGCTGTCGGAGCGTCGGGACGCCATCGAGGGCGGCATGGAGCGCGCCGAGGCCGCTCAGGCGGAGGCCCAGGCCCTGCTTGAGCAGTACCGCGCCGAGCTCGCCGAGGCGCGTCACGAGGCTGCCCGCATCGTCGAGCAGGCTCGCGAGCAGGGCGCTGCCCAGCTCACCGAGATGCGCGAGGAGGGCCAGCGTCAGCGCGAGGCCATCGTCGCCGCCGGCCACGCGCAGATCGAGGCCGACAAGAAGCAGGCGACTGCCGTCCTGCGCCAGGACGTGGGTTCGCTGGCCTCCCAGCTGGCCTCCCGCATCGTGGGCGAGTCCCTTGAGGACAGCGCTCGGCAGAGCGGCGTGATTGACCGTTTCCTGGACGAGCTGGAGGCCAAGGCCACCGTTGCTCAGGGTGCGGCCAAGTGATCGGCGCCAGCCGCGAGGCCCTCGCCGCCGGGCGGCAGAACCTGGAGAGCCTGACCGACTCCACCTCGGTGGACGCGGCCAAGCTCGCCGAGGAGCTCACCGCCGTCACGGCCGTCCTGGACCGTGAGGTGTCGCTGCGCCGTGTCCTGACCGACCCGTCCCGGTCGGGCCAGGACAAGGCCCAGCTGGTCTCCTCGCTGCTGACCGGTCAGGTCTCCGGCGAGGCCGTCGACCTCGTCTCCGGTCTGGTCCGTTCCCGCTGGTCGGGCTCGCGCGACCTGGTGGACGCGATCGAGGAGCTCGCCGCGTACGCCGAGGTCATCGCGGCGGACAGGGCCGGCGCCCTGGACGACGTCGAGGACGAGCTGTTCCGGTTCAGCCGGGTGGTGAGCGGCTCGCACGAGCTGCGCGCCGCGCTGACCGAGCCGAAGGCCGGCTTCGCCGCGAAGGCCGCGCTGATCAAGAAGCTGCTCGGCGGCCGCGCCCACGCGGGCACCGTCCGGCTGGTCACGGCCATCGTCAACGCGCCGCGTGGCCGTAGCCTGGAGCAGGGCCTGGAGTCCTACTCGAAGCTCGCCGCCGCACGCCGCGGCCGCGTGGTGGCCCTGGTCACCACCGCGGTGCCGCTGTCGGACACCCAGAAGGAGCGCCTGTCCGGTGCTCTGGGCCGGATGTACGGCCGCCAGGTCCACCTGAACATCGACGTCGACCCCGAGGTCGTCGGCGGTGTCCGGGTGCAGATCGGCGACGAGATCATCGACGGCACCGTGTCGAGCCGCCTCGAAGGCGCTCGCCAGTCGCTCGAAGACTGAGCACCGAAGCAGCAGCACATCCGACCCTCGGTCGGGAAACCGGCTCCCCAAGGGGCCGGCACATCGGACGGCCGGTTCGGCAGACCCGGCCGAGAGTCGAATACTTGCGGCCCTCAATGGCGGGCCGAGGATCGCAAACTAGGAGAGCAGGGAAGCCTGATGGCGGAGCTTACGATCCGTCCGGAGGAGATCCGGGACGCGCTGGCCGACTTTGTCCAGTCGTACCAGCCGGACGCCGCTTCTGTGGAAGAGGTCGGCACGGTCACTGACGCGGCGGACGGCATCGCCCATGTCGAGGGCCTGCCCTCGGTCATGGCGAACGAGCTGCTGAAGTTCGAGGACGGCACGCTCGGCCTCGCGCTGAACCTCGACACCCGCGAGATCGGTGTCGTCATCCTCGGTGAGTTCGGTGGCATCGAAGAGGGCCAGACCGTGCGCCGCACCGGCGAGGTCCTCTCGGTTCCGGTCGGCGACGGCTACCTCGGCCGCGTCGTGGACCCGCTGGGCAACCCGATCGACGGTCTGGGCGACATCGCCTCCACCGGCCGTCGCGCCCTGGAGCTGCAGGCCCCCGGCGTCATGGCCCGCAAGTCGGTCAAGCAGCCGCTGCAGACCGGCATCAAGGCCATCGACTCGATGACCCCGATCGGCCGTGGCCAGCGTCAGCTGATCATCGGTGACCGCCAGACCGGCAAGACCGCGGTGGCCGTCGACACGATCATCAACCAGCGCGACAACTGGCGCTCGGGCGACCCGGAGAAGCAGGTCCGCTGCATCTACGTCGCCGTGGGCCAGAAGGGCTCCACCATCGCGTCCGTCCGCGGCGCCCTGGAGGAGGCCGGCGCGCTGGAGTACACCACCATCGTGGCTGCTCCCGCCTCCGACCCGGCCGGCTTCAAGTACCTTGCCCCGTACACCGGTTCGGCCATCGGCCAGGAGTGGATGTACGACGGCAAGCACGTCCTGATCATCTTCGACGACCTGTCGAAGCAGGCCGAGGCCTACCGCTCCGTGTCGCTGCTGCTGCGCCGTCCGCCGGGCCGCGAGGCCTACCCGGGCGACGTCTTCTACCTGCACTCCCGCCTGCTGGAGCGCTGCGCCAAGCTGAACGACGCCCTGGGCGGCGGCTCGATGACCGGTCTGCCGATCATCGAGACCAAGGCCAACGACGTCTCGGCGTACATCCCGACCAACGTCATCTCCATCACCGACGGCCAGTGCTTCCTGGAGTCCGACCTGTTCAACGCCGGCATCCGCCCGGCCGTGAACGTCGGCATCTCGGTCTCCCGCGTCGGTGGCTCCGCCCAGATCAAGGCCATGCGTTCGGTCGCCGGCCGCCTGCGTCTGGACCTCGCCCAGTACCGCGAGCTGGAGGCGTTCGCCGCCTTCGGTTCCGACCTGGACGCGGCCTCCAAGGCCCAGCTGGAGCGCGGTGCGCGCATGGTCGAGCTGCTGAAGCAGGGTCAGTACCAGCCGTTCCCGGTCGAGGAGCAGGTCGTCTCCATCTGGGCCGGCACCACCGGCAAGCTGGACGACGTCCCGGTCGCCGAGATCCGCCGCTTCGAGCGCGAGTTCCTGGACCACGTGCGCCTCCAGCACAAGGACCTGCTCGCGGGCATCGTCGAGACCGGTCTGCTCGCCGAGGGCACCGTCGACGCGCTGACCAGCGCCATCGACGCGTTCAAGCAGGGCTACCAGACCGCTGACGGCAAGCTGCTCTCCGAGCAGGCCTGAGTCCGGTAGCGAGGGAAAGGACGTAACGACCCATGGGAGCACAGCTTCGGGTCTACAAGCGCCGGATCCGCTCTGTCACCGCGACGAAGAAGATCACCAAGGCGATGGAGATGATCTCCGCGTCGCGCATCGTCAAGGCGCAGCGCGCGGTGGCCGCCTCCACTCCGTACGCCGATGAGCTCACCCGGGCGGTGACGGCGGTGGCCACCCGGTCCAACGCCAAGCACCCGCTCACCACCGAGAACCCGAGCGCCTCGCGCGCCGCCGTCCTGCTGATCACGGCGGACCGCGGCCTGGCGGGCGGTTACTCGACCAACGCCATCAAGGCCGCGCAGGCGCTCAGCGAGCGTCTGCGGGCCGAGGGCAAGGACGTGGTGACGTACATCATCGGCCGCAAGGGCGTCTCGTACTACACCTTCCGTGGCTTCGAGGTCACGGAATCGTGGACGGGATTCTCGGACAAGCCGACGTACGGCGACGCGAAGACCGTGGCGGCCGACCTGATCGAGGCCTTCACGGCCGAGACCGGCGGCGTGGACGAACTCCACCTGATCTCGACCCAGTTCGTGTCGATGTTGACGCAGAACGCGGTCGAGGCCCGGCTGCTGCCGCTGAAGCTGGACGAGGTCCAGCTCAGCGACAACCGGCCGGCCAAGGCGGAGATCTTCCCGCTGTACGACTTCGAGCCGTCGGCGGAGGGCGTGCTGGACGCGCTGCTGCCGCGGTACGTCGAGAGCCGGATCTACAACGCGCTGCTGCAGTCGGCCGCCTCCGAGCACGCTGCACGCCGGCGCGCGATGAAGAGCGCGACGGACAACGCCGGCGAGCTCATCAAGTCGCTCACGCGGCTTGCCAACTCGGCCCGTCAGGCCGAGATCACCCAGGAAATCAGCGAGATCGTCGGCGGTGCCAACGCCCTCGCCGACGCTAGCCGCGGGAGCGAATGAGAATGACCACCACTGTTGAGCCGACCACGGCGACGGGCCGCGTCGCGCGGGTCATCGGCCCGGTCGTCGACGTGGAGTTCCCCGTCGACGCCATTCCGAACATGTTCAACGCCCTGCACGTCGAGGTGGAGAACCCCGACGGCTCGGGCAAGAAGACCCTGACCCTCGAGGTCGCCCAGCACCTGGGCGACGGCATGATCCGCGGCATCTCGATGCAGCCGACCGACGGTCTGGTCCGTGGCACCCAGGTGTCCGACACCGGTGCCGCCATCTCGGTGCCGGTCGGCCAGATCACCAAGGGCAAGGTCTTCAACGCCCTCGGCGACGTGCTGAACGTGGACCAGAAGGAGTTCGACCAGCAGGTCGAGGTCCGCTGGCCGATCCACCGCAAGGCGCCGGAGTTCAAGGACCTCGAGTCCAAGACCGAGATGTTCGAGACCGGCATCAAGGTCATCGACCTCCTCACCCCGTACGTCCAGGGTGGCAAGATCGGTCTGTTCGGTGGTGCCGGTGTCGGCAAGACCGTTCTGATCCAGGAGATGATCTACCGCGTCGCCGAGAACTTCGGTGGTGTGTCGGTGTTCGCCGGCGTCGGCGAGCGCACCCGTGAGGGCAACGACCTCATCGACGAGATGGTCGACTCGGGCGTTCTGGACAAGACCGCGCTGGTCTTCGGCCAGATGGACGAGCCGCCGGGCACCCGTCTGCGCGTCGCGCTCTCCGCGCTGACCATGGCGGAGTACTTCCGTGACGTCGAGAAGCAGGACGTGCTCCTCTTCATCGACAACATCTTCCGGTTCACCCAGGCCGGTTCCGAGGTGTCGACCCTGCTCGGCCGCATGCCCTCCGCGGTGGGCTACCAGCCGAACCTGGCCGACGAGATGGGCCTCCTGCAGGAGCGCATCACCTCGACCCGCGGTCACTCGATCACCTCGATGCAGGCGATCTACGTCCCCGCGGACGACCTGACCGACCCGGCCCCGGCCACCACCTTCGCCCACCTGGACGCGACGACCGTTCTGTCGCGCCCGATCTCGGAGAAGGGCATCTACCCGGCCGTCGACCCGCTGGACTCCACGTCCCGCATCCTCGACCCGCGGTACATCGCGCAGACCCACTACGACACGGCCCTCCGTATCAAGGGGATCCTGCAGAAGTACAAGGACCTCCAGGACATCATCGCGATCCTCGGTATCGACGAGCTGTCCGAGGAGGACAAGGTCACGGTCCACCGTGCCCGTCGCATCGAGCGCTTCCTCTCGCAGAACACCTACGTGGCGAAGCAGTTCACCGGTGTCGAGGGTTCGACCGTGCCGCTGTCGGAGACCATCGAGGCCTTCAACGCGATCGCGGACGGCAAGTACGACTCCATCCCGGAGCAGGCCTTCTTCATGTGCGGTGGCATCGAGGACCTCGAGAAGAACGCCGCCGAGCTGGCGAAGAAGTAGTCGCGGCCGGTAGCAGCTGAGTGACCGTGAGGGGTGGCCCCGAGCCCGGGACCACCCCTCGCGTCGCATCGGCTGTGATTCCGGTCAAATCCGTGCCGCCGGTTTCATGCCGGAGGCGCGCGGCCGTTATTCTTACCGAAACTCCCGAGTAATCGGGGGTTGCATGAGCCTAGGAGCCCACGTTGGCTGAGCTGCACGTCGAGCTGGTCGCAGCCGACCGCAAGGTGTGGTCCGGTGCGGCCACCATCGTCGTCGCCCGTACGGCCTCCGGCGACACCGGCATCATGCCGGGTCACACCCCGGTGCTGAGCGTGCTGGAGACCGGTCCGGTCACCATCCGCACGGCGGACGGCGGCACCGTGATCGCCGCGGTGCACGGCGGCTTCATCTCCTTCGCCGACAACAAGCTGTCTCTGCTCGCGGAGATCGCCGAGCTGGCGGACGAGATCGACGTCGCCCGTGCCGAGCGCGCGCTGGAGAAGGCCAAGTCGGGCCTGGACGAGCACGCCGAGCGGCGCGCCGAGGTCCGCCTCTTCGCGGCGCGCGGCCTCAAGGCCCACGTCTGAGTGCGCCGGACCCTGGTTTAGCGGGGTCGACCGACGGTCCCGGGGACGCGCGAGCGTGACCCCGGGACTGTCGTCGTAGTTGGTAGGTCAACGCGGTCGCTTGATACGACCGATACGGGGAACGCGGGTAGCGAGGAGGTAGGTGAGCATGGTCCTCGCGCTTGTGGTGTGTGCGGCGGTCGTGGCGCTGGGTGTGATCGGCCTGGTGGCGTTCGCGGTACGACGCCGCCTGATCCAGCGGGTCGGCGGCACGTTCGACTGCAGTTACCGGCTCAAAATGCCCGCCGACGCCTCGACGCAGCCCGACCTCGACGAGAACGGCAAACCCACCTCGGCCCCGGTCCCCCAGACCGACGGCAAGGGGTGGGTTTTTGGTATCGGCCGCTACAGCGGTGACTCGATCGAGTGGTTCCGGGTCTTCTCGTACGCCCCGCGCCCGCGCAGGGTGCTGCCGCGCCGGGAGATCGAGGTGCTCGGCCGGCGCTACCCGGAGGGCCAGGAGGAGCTCGCCCTGCTCTCCGGCTCGGTGGTGCTGCGCTGCCTGCACAACGGGGAGCCGCTGGAGCTGGCGATGAGCGACGACGCGCTCACCGGCTTCCTCGCCTGGCTGGAGGCCGCCCCGCCCGGGCAAAGGGTCAACGTCGCGTAGCGACGGGGGGCCCCGGCGGAGGCTGGGGGAGGGGCAACGTCGCGCAGCGACGATCGCCGGCGCTGATCCCGCTCGGGGTTAACGCCGCCTAACCCGTCCGGCTACGCTGGCCGCATGGTGAATCTGACGCGCATCTACACCCGTACCGGCGACGACGGCACCACCGCGCTCGGCGACATGAGCCGGACCACCAAGACCGACCCCCGCCTGGTGGCGTACGCCGACACCAACGAGGCGAACGCGGCGATCGGGGTGGCCGTCGCCGCCGGATCGCTGCCCGAGGACGTCGTCACCGTGCTCGTCCGGATCCAGAACGACCTGTTCGACGTCGGCGCGGACCTGTCCACGCCGGTGGTCGAGGACCCGAAGTACCCGCCGCTGCGGGTGCTGCAGTCGTACGTCGACCGGCTGGAGGGGGACTGCGACCACTACCTGGCGCAGGTGGAGAAGCTCCGCAGCTTCATCCTTCCCGGCGGCACGCCCGGCGCGGCCCACCTGCACCTGGCCTGCACGGTGGTGCGGCGGGCCGAGCGGGCCACCTGGGCGGCGATCGCGGAGCACGGGGACAGCGTCAACCCGTTGACCGCGAAGTACCTCAACCGGCTCTCCGACCTGCTGTTCATCCTGGCCCGGGTGGCCAACAAGGAACGCGGCGACGTGCTCTGGGTGCCGGGCGAGAACCGCTAGGGGCTCGCAACCGCAGGAGAGCTCAGAGCCGCCGGAGAGCTCAGAGCCGCTTCTCCGGGACGCCGGCGGCGGGCTGCTCGACGGCAGGGTCGTCCGCGTCCTGCTCGCCGGCCGGCGGCTGCTTCGGCCAGATCGTGTAGCTGACGGCGATGGCCACGTTGACCACGGCCGCGATGCCCAGCTTGAGGTACCACTGGCCGAAGGTGCCGAAGTGCGCGGAGCCTCCCGACAGCGGCACCAGCAGGGTGATCAGGCTCAGCGTGATCGCGGCCGAGACCACCGTGCGGCGGCAGATCTGCCACTCGTACCTGGCCCGCGCCAAGCCGTACTTCGGCGACGGCTCCGGCTTGGGGCCGCCGGCGAAGCGGTGCATGAAGTGCCGGTCGGCCCAGCGGACCAGCGAGGGCCCGTACCCGACCGAGAAGCCCGCGTAGCTCGCCGCCAGGGCGTGCGTCCAGCTCGCGGTGGCGCCGCCGCGCAGGTCGAGCACGGTCAGCACGTACAGGGTGAAGTCCACTACGGGCAGGCCGATCAGCAGGACGGTGCTGGTGCGGCGCCACCGCAGCAGGTAGCGGGCGGTGAGGCCGAGGCCGAGCAGGATCCAGAAGGAGATCTCGGCCGCGACGATGAGGGTGACGATCACGTTGTGCTCCCGGGCGGTCGGCGGTGCCTCCAGCCTGGCGCGCGGGCGTGGCCGCGTCGTCGTCGCCGGGTGCCGTCCCGGCCTGCACCTTTCGATGTACGGCGGCTCCTCCGGGGACCGGAGCCGCCCGGCGCCCGGGGATGGTGAGATGGGGGTGTGCTGAGACCGACCCTCACCCCGCGCCAGGAGGACCGGGGGATCGCCCTGCTCGGTCTGTTCGGCGGAGCGCTGCTGATCGCGCTCCAGGTCTACGACAACTCCTCGCGGATCCCGCGCTGGGCCGTGGTGCCGGCGCTGCTGGTGATGGCGGTGCTGGAGCTGTTCCGCCGGACCAGGCCGGTGCTCACCACGACGCTGGGCGGGCTCGCCTTCGGGTACAGCATCTTCACCGGCGCCCTGCTGGCGACCAGCCTGATGTACACCGACCTGCTCTACGCGGCGGTGCTCTACGGCACCCCGAAGATGTCCCGGATCCTGCACCTGACCGGCACGGGCTCGGTGCTGGTGCTGTCCACCCTGGTGCTGATCTACAGCGACGCCTCGAACGCGGTGGCGGTGGTGGTGCTCACCGTGCTGATCTACCTGGCGCCGGTCTGGACTGGGGACGTGGTCCGCAAGCACCGCGACCGGGCGGAGAGCGAGCGGCTGCGGGCCGAACAGACCGCGCTGCTCTCGGAGATGGACCGGCGTGAGGCCGTCGTCGCCGAACGGGCGCGGATGGCACGGGAGTTGCACGACGTGGTGGCCAACCACCTGTCGGCGATCGCGATCCACGCGACCGCCGCGCAGTCCGTCGCCCGGCGCCGTCGGCTGGCCGCGGACGACCCGCTGGTGGAGGTGCTGGCGGTGATCCGGGAGAGCAGCGTCCAGGGTCTGGCCGAAATGCGTCGGATGATCGGACTGCTGCGCGACAGCGGCGGGGGAGAGGCGGACGAGTCGTACGCGGCGCCCGACCTGGCCGCCGTGGACGCCCTGCTGGCCAAGGCCCGGGCCGCCGGGCAGGACGTCGGGCTGGACTTCGAACTGGCCGAGCACGGCGAGCCCGGGGAGGTCCCGGTGCCGGTCCGGCTGGCCGCGTACCGGATCGTCCAGGAGTCGCTGACCAACGCGCTCAAGCACGCCGGGCCCGGACTGGTCAGTGTGCGGCTGGAGTTCGACCCCGAGGAGCTGCGGATCGCCGTCGACAGCCCGTACCGGGACGGACCGGGCCGTGGACTGCCCGGCGCCCGGGCCGGGCTGGTCGGCATGGCGGAGCGGGCCGGGCTGCTCGGCGGCAGCTTCGAGGCGGGACCACAGGACGGTTACTGGAACGTGCGCGCGGTGCTGCCGCGCGGGCGGGAGAGCGGGGCAGGGGCATGACGATCCGGGTGCTGGTGGCCGAGGACCAGGCGGCGGTACGGGCGGCGCTGGTGATGATCCTGCGGGCGGAGCCGGACGTGGAGGTGGTCGGGCAGGCCGCCGACGGCGAGGAGGCCGTCCGGCTGGCGCTGGAGCTGCGGCCCGACGTGGTGCTGATGGACGTGCAGATGCCCCGGCTGGACGGCGTCTCGGCGACCCGGGAGGTGGTCGCCGCCGGGGCCGGCCAGGTGCTCGTGCTGACCACGTTCGACCTGGACGAGTACGTCTACGGCGCGCTGCGGGCCGGCGCGGCCGGCTTCCTGCTCAAGGACCTGGAGGCGGACACCCTGGTCGAGGGCGTCCGGACGGTGGCGCGCGGGGACGGCATGCTGGCGCCCTCGGTGACCAGGCGGCTGATCGGCGCCTTCGCCCGGCCGGACCGGGCGGTCGGGCCCGAAGCCAGGGAGGCGGTGGCCGGGCTGACCCCGCGTGAGCGGGAGGTGCTGGCCTGCATCGGGGCCGGGCTGTCCAACGGGGAGATCGCGGCCCGGCTGGCGATGGCGGAGGCGACCACCAAGACGCACGTCAGCCGGATCCTGGCGAAGCTGCGGCTGCGCAACCGGGTGCAGGCGGCGATCCTGGCGCAGGACCTCGGGCTGACCGTCTGACGGTCCGATCACCTGGTCACCGCCGGTCTGGGTCGACCGACCAGGTCGGTCGCAGATCACACTCCCGATTGACACCACGGGGCCGGATTGGGCATTAGAGTCCCGGCAACGAGCGACGCGGCTCCTTGGCGGTGACCCCTGCCCTGAGCCGCCTTCAGGGCCCGCCCCAGGGCGGCGACGGCATCGGGAGACCCGCCATGAGCAATGCGTCCAGCAAGCAGATCGCCGTGATCGGTGCCGGCCTGATGGGCGCCGGCATCGCCCAGGTGTCCGCGCAGGCCGGCCACCCGGTGGTGCTGCGGGACGTCACCGAGGAGGCCCTGCAGCGCGGTCTCGCGGGCATCCGCGCCTCCTACGGGAAGTTCGTCGCCAAGGGCCGGCTGAGCGCCGAGGACGCCGAGGCCGCGCTGGGCCGGATCACCACCACCACCGACCTGGGCGCCGTCGCCGAGGCCGACATCGTGGTCGAGGCCGTGTTCGAGCAGCTGGACGTCAAGGAGGGCGTCTTCCGGGAGCTCGACAAGCTCGCCAAGGACGGCGCGGTGCTGGCCTCCAACACCTCCGCCATCCCGATCACCCGGATCGCCGCCGCCACCCGGCGCCCCGAGTCGGTCGTCGGCGTGCACTTCTTCTCGCCGGTACCGCTGATGAAGCTGGTCGAGCTGGTCCGCGGCTACAAGACCAGCGACGAGACCCTGGCCACCGCCCGCGCCTTCGCCGAGGGCGTCGGCAAGGAGGTCGTGGTGGTCAACCGCGACGTGGCCGGCTTCGTCACCACCCGCCTGATCACCGCGCTGGTCGTCGAGGCCGCCAAGCTGTACGAGTCGGGCGTCGCCACCGCCGAGGACATCGACGCCGCCTGCCGGCTCGGCTTCGGCCACCCGATGGGCCCGCTGGAGACCGCCGACCTGACCGGTGTGGACATCCTGCTGCACGCCGCCCGCAACATCTACGACGAGACCCAGGACGAGAAGTTCGCCGCCCCGGAGATCATGGCGCGCATGGTCACCGCCGGTGACCTCGGCCGCAAGAGCGGCCGCGGCTTCTACCCGTACCAGGGCAAGTGAGCCCCCGCCGGAACGGGTGAACGACGACGCCTGGCGACCGGGCGGGCCGTGCGACCGGAACACCGTACGGCCCGCCCGGTCGGGGGCGGGTGAGTTTCCTCACGCCAGATGCCGCAGACGGGTGATTTGGGCGGTAATCGAGCGTAGGTGTGGAGACTGACTGCGTATATTCCCTCGGACGAGTGAAGTTGCTTCAGATCTGGCCGGAACCAGCAACCTGCGGTGCTGGTTCACCGTCAGATGAGGGGGAACCCGGCCCAGCACCGATGTGGCTGCGACCGGGCCCGGGCGAGGGGCCACGGCCCGCCCGGATGGACACCCCGCCCCCGGCCCGGCCGGGTCGGAACACCCCCGTACCGGACCGGTCAGGCGAAGGAGGAGAGCGTGCGCATCACCGGCGACCACAGGGCGCTGGCCATCGAAGGCCGCCTCGACGTGCGTACCGCCGCCGATGCGCGGGCCCGGCTGCACCAGGCCGTGGACGGCGGCCTCGGCGACCTCGTGCTCGACCTCGCCCGGCTGGAGTTCTGGGACGCCACCGGCCTCGGCGTGATCATGGGCACCCACCGCCGGGCCGGCCGGATCGGCCGCCGACTGGTGCTGCGCTCCGTCCCGGCCCAGCTCCAGCGCCTGCTGGTGGCCACCAAGCTGCACCGCATCCTGGCCGTCGACGGCGGCATCGCCGAGGCCCACGGGATCGCCCTCTAGGCCCGGACAGGACCTGGCCGTCGCCCGGCTCCCGTTCAGTCAGCGTTCGGCCCCCGCCCGGCCCCTGACCCGGCCCGGACCGGCCCCCGCCCGGCCCCTGACCCGGCCCAGGCCCGGGCCCCGGACGGGACCGCCCTGCGCGGGCGGGCCCGGATGTGCAAGAGTCTGCCCGTCAGATGACGGCCGCCTCAGCCAGCTGCCCCCAGCCCGCGCGAGGCCGTGACCGAGACGTCAGCCGGCCGGCGCGGGGCGCCGTCGGCCGAGCACGATGCGGAGCAGAACGTGGCACAGCCATCCGGGGAGTTCCGGCAGGAGGCCGCCCGCACCCGAGGCGGCGAACTCGTCTCCGGCGGCCTGCTGGTCGGCGTCGGCGCCCCGGACGGCTCCGAGGTCAGGCCCTGCCCCGAGGAGTGGCGGCCCCGCCCGCGCCGGATCGAGCGCAGCGAGCCCGCCCGCGGCCCGGTCGGCGGCGTCGGCCGCGCGGTCGGCCCGCTCGCCCTCGGCGCCGGGCCCGCCGACCTGCCGCTGCTCGACCGCGAGGCCGACATCGCCGAGCTCCTCGGCCTGCTCGCTGAGGGCCGCTCGATACGCCTGGTCGGCCAGGCCGGCTCGGGCCGCAGCGCGTTGCTGTCGGCCGTCGCCGAGGCGGCCGCCGACCTTGCCCCCGGCGGTGTCGTCCAGCTCTGCGGGCACCGCCGCACCGCCGCCGACCTGCTCCAGGACCTCTTCGCCGCCACCCACCACGCCCCCGGCTACCGGCCCGACCCGGGCCAGCTGGCCGTGCACCTCGCCGAGGTCGGCGCGATCGTGGTCGTCGACGGCGCGGAGCAGTCCGGCGACGAGCTGGAGGGCCTGCTCGCCACCGCCCCCGGCTGCGCCTTCCTGATCTCCGTCGCCCCCGGGAGCCCGGCGCTGTCGCCCGGCTCCCGGTTGCAGGACCACCTGGTCGCCGGGCTCTCCCGCTCCGCCTGCCTCGCCCTCGCCGCCCGCCAGGCCGGGCGGCCGCTGGACGTCTCCGAGAAGGCCTGGGCGGTCGACCTCTGGTTCGAGTCCGAGGGCCTGCCGCTGCGCTTCGTCCAGGCCGCCGCGCTGCTGCGCCAGCGGGACGTCGCGGTGGACGCGCTGGTCGCCGCCGAGGAGGACCGGATGGGGGTCTTCGGCGCGGTCGAGGAGCCCGTTCACGACCCCGACCCGGCCGTCCGCGAGAACGCGCTGCGCCGGACCGTCCCGCTGCCGTCCGTCGCCGAGACCGCCTCACCCGCCGTCCGGCTCGCCGAGGGGCTGAGCGAGCCCGCCCAGGCCGTCCTGAGGCTCGCCGTCGCGCTCGGCGGCGAGTGCCCCACCGCGCCGCACCTGCCGGCGCTGATCGACGTCGGCCAGGGCGAGAGCGCCCTCGCCGAACTCGCCGACGCCGGACTGGCGGTGTCCATCGGCGGGCACCACCGGCTGACCGCCGGGGTGCTGGACCTGCTCGCCCCGCACTGGCCGGCCCGCGGCTGCCTGGACGGCGCCGCCCAGCACTTCGCCTGGTGGGTCGGGCACAGCTCGGTGTCGCTGGCACAGGTCGCGGCCGAGGCGGAGGTGGTGGTCGGCGTCCTGCTCGCGGACCGGGCGGCCGGCCGGCACGACGCCGTCGTGCGCCTGGCCCGGGCGGCAGCGCCCGCGCTGGCGCTGGCGCTGCGCTGGGGCGCCTGGGAGCGGGTCCTGCAACTGGGGCTGGAGGCGGCCCGGCGGACGGGCTCCGGCACCGACCAGGCCTGGTTCCACCACGAGGCGGGCGTGCACGCGTTCTGCGTCCAGGAGCCGTCCCGGGCGATGGCCGAGCTGGAGACCGCGCTCACCCTGCGGGCCGCCGCCGACGAGCAGCGCGGCGTCGCCGCCGCGGGCCGGATGCTGGACCTGCTGCGCGCCGACGGGCGGCAGCTGGCGCCCGC
Source organism: Kitasatospora sp. NPDC086801 (assembly GCF_044745805.1). Classification (NCBI taxonomy): domain Bacteria; kingdom Bacillati; phylum Actinomycetota; class Actinomycetes; order Kitasatosporales; family Streptomycetaceae; genus Kitasatospora; species Kitasatospora sp. NPDC086801. Next base: position 234,058 of record NZ_JBIVAX010000003.1, on the reverse strand, counting down.
CGCGCCGCCCGGGTCGGCGCCCGTCCGGCGGCCCGTCATCCGCGCGATAGCCAAGGTGCCGTCCAGTCTGCGCTCCGGGGCCAGGCGCCGGGTGATCGCCGCGTCGGCGGCCGTCCTCGCGCTCGGGGCGCTCGGGACGGCGGTGGCGATGAGCGCCACCGGTCCGGAGCAGCACCCGGGCAACGATCCGCACACCCGGCTCGACGACCCCGACGGCGGGCAGAGCGGGTCGGTCCCGGCGCCGCACGCCGGCGGCGGTCCGACCGCCACCACCGGCGCCACCGGTACGACGGCGGGGGCGGACGCGGGTGGCGGTCCGGCGACGGACGGGACCAGCCCGGAGCCGTCGGCGAGCGGCAGTGCGTCGCGCCCGCCGAGCGCGTCGAAGAAGCCGAGCCGCGGGCCGAGCGAGAGCGCGGGGGCCGGCGAGCAGCCGCAGCAGTCGCAGCCGCCCGCACCGGGCCAGTCGCAGCCGCCGGCCCAGCAGCCCGGTCCGCCGCCGGGCGGTGGCGGTGGTGGCGGCGGTGGCAACTCCGGGGGCGCTCAGCCCGGCGGAGGCGCCAGTACGCCGCCCCCGCCGAAGCCGTCGACCGGTTCGCCCTCGGCGACCGCGACCGCCACGGCGACCGCCACGGCCACCGCGACCGGCACGCCCAGCCCGTCGTCGACGGCGTCCTCGCCGCCCGCGAGCTGACCGGTCAGAACAGCTTGAGCTTGTCGTCGTCGATGCCGCGCAGCTCGTCGTAGTCCAGCACCACGCAGCCGATGCCCCGGTCGGTGGCCAGCACGCGGGCCTGGGGCTTGATCTCCTGGGCGGCGAAGATGCCCTTGACCGGGGCCAACAGCGGGTCCCGGTTGAGGAGTTCGAGGTAGCGGGTGAGCTGCTCGACGCCGTCGATCTCACCGCGGCGCTTGATCTCGACGGCCACCGTGGCGCCGTCCGAGTCGCGGCAGAGGATGTCGACCGGGCCGATCGCGGTGGGGTACTCGCGGCGGATCAGGGACCAGCCGGCGCCGAGCACCTCCATCCGGTCCGCGAGCAGCTCCTGGAGGTGCGCCTCGACGCCGTCCTTGATCAGGCCCGGGTCCACCCCGAGTTCGTGGGAGGAGTCGTGCAGCACCTCCTCCAGCGTGATGATGAGCTTCTCGCCGGCCTTGTTCTCCACTGTCCAGACCCCGTCCGCCTCCTTGAGCGCGCACGGCGGGGACATCCAGTTGAGCGGCTTGTAGGCGCGGTCGTCGGCGTGGATGCTGACGCTGCCGTCGGCCTTGACCAGGATGAGCCTGGTGGCGGAGGGCAGATGGGCGGAGAGCCGACCGGCATAGTCGACTGAGCAGCGGGCAATTACGAGACGCACGGTCGACCACGCTAGCCCACCGGGGCCAGTTGATGCGATTCCACGACGACCGGGTGAAGAAACCGGGAACCCCGCGAACATGGAGGTTCGGCAATTCCGCTCACCGCCCGTCGCGGTCTGGCGCCCACTCCCTGGGGTCGCTACCGTACGTGACGGCACGCGTGCGGGATCGCTGTCAACGGGGATGGAGACTTCAGATGAACGATCCGACGGTATCCGGCCAATCTGGTGCACCACGGCGTATTTCCGAAGCAATCCACAGGAATGACCGGCCCGCCCCGCCGTTGACTGCCACGCTGTTCTGAGCGCGGTCGGTGTCCGGGACGTCACGTCCCGTGGTGCCGCCGCTTTCGCGGGGTGTCGGAAACGCCCGTTCCACGGTGTTCCGGACGCCACGCGCGATTCGCCCACCCTCACTGTGAGCTTGGCTACGCACGACCACCCGGGCGCCGCGCGGGTGGACCGCGAGAGGAGAATCCATGTCGCTCGACGTCTCACCGGCCCTGCTGGAAAAGGCCGAGCGGGGCGAGGTCGACGAGCGGGAATTCGTCGACTGCGTCCGCGTCTCGCTGCCGTACGCCTGGGACCTGATCAGCTCGCTGGTCGCCCAGGCGAAGGTCGACGGTACCGATTTCGCCGACAACCAGGTACCGCCGCCCAGCGAGCAGGCCCGCGGCCAGCTCCTGCGGGCCCTCGCCAGCGACGCCATCCGGGGTGCCCTTCAGCGGCACTTCGGGGTGCGGCTGGCCTTCCAGAACTGTCACCGGGTGGCGGTCTTCCTGCCGTCGGAGGCCAACGAGGCACGGCACGCACGCTTCACCTCGGTCCGGGAGCAGTTGCTCAACCAGTCCGAGGAACTGCGGGACTGCTGACCCGGCAGCACCGCCGATCGCGGGCCGTACCGGCCCGGAAGGTCGTCGGGCCGCCCCCGTCCCCCGGTGCGGGGGGAGGGGCGGCGGCCCGGGCCGGGCCCGGCCGGTCCACCCCCGGGCTCACCCCAGCTGCGGCAGCACCTCGGAGCCGAGCCGGGCGATGTTGTGCAGGGTCGCCTCGCGGTCGCCGCTGCCCTCCGCGAGCAGCGCGAAGCGGCGGATGCCCGTCCGCTCGGCGGTGGCCAGCAGCCGGTCGGCGCACTGCCGCGGCGTGCCCACCGCGTGCAGGTCGCAGAGGAGTTCGGTGTACTCGCGCGGGTCGCGCATCTTGCGCTCCCGGCCGTCCACGGTGCGGTGGGCGCCGAGCCCGTACTCGAACCAGCCCGGCATGGCGTTCAGCAGGGTGGCGCGGGCCGCCGAGGTGCGGTCCTCGACCTGGGCGACCCCGGCCGCGACGTGCTGACGGTTCACCCGGCGCAGCTGCTCCTCGCCGCGTCCGGCGGCCAGCCAGGCGGTCCGGTACAGCTCCAGCATGTGCAGCTTGTCGTCGTCGCCGGAGTGCATGCCGAGCAGCATCGGCAGGCCGCGTTCGGCGGCGAGCCGCACCCCGCCCGGCGAGGTGCACGCGACCACCATCGGTGGGCCCGCCACCGGCCGCCCGGACGGATCGAGTTCCTCACCGACGCCCTCGCCGAGGCCCTCGACGTCCTGCCGCTGGCGCGGGAAGCGCACCGGGCCGGACTGCTCGCCGAGACCGAGCCAGCTGCCCAGCCCGGACCGGCGCACCGGTTCGGTGGCGCGCGGCACCACCGCCACCTCGGGGAAGGCGAACTGCGGGCCGTCCGCGCTCACCCGGGAGCCGCGCAGCCAGCGCAGCAGCAGGTCCAGCCGCTCCGGGAAGCCGTTCTCGAAGGCGTCCACGCCGCCGCCGAACACGTCCAGGTCGATCCAGGGGCCGCCGCGGCCCACCCCGAGCGTGAAGCGCCCGTCCGAGGTGAGGTGCAGCAGCGCGGCCTGCTCGCCGAGCGCCACCGGGTGGGCGGTGGAGAGCACGCTGACCGCCGTGCCGATGCCGATCCGACGGGTGCGGCCGAGCAGCAGCGCGGCCAGCGTGGCGGCGTTGGGGCAGACCCCGTACGGGACGAAGTGGTGCTCGGCCAGCCAGACGCTGTCCAGGCCCGCGCGTTCGGCCTCGACGGCGGCCCGGACGGTGCGGTCCAGCGCCTCGCGGTGGCTCTGCCCGGGGAACTGCGCGGACAGCAGGAACGCGCCGACCCGTACCGGCGCGGTGTCCGGCGGGAGCGCGCCCGCCCGCTGCGGCACGGGCAGCGGCTCGCCCGCCGCGGCCGTGACCGGGGCGGGCGAGGTCAGCACCGGGCCGGGGGCGGGCGGCCGGACCCCGACGGGTCGACGGGTCTCGGCGCGGGCACTGGTCTTGGTCATCGTGGGGCCTCCTCGGGTGCGCGCAGGGTCTGCGGGCCCCGCCTGTTCCCCTTGTGGGTATCCGATGTCATGTGCCAATGGCACGCGGAACCCTGAATTTCGCCGAAGATCGGGTGGATCTCGGCAAAAACCCGGGAGCGCCGGACGGTGCCGTGATAGGGGCCTTCGGTAGGGGCGGCCGGCCGTAGGCTGGAACGACCCCGAACCCCCGGAAGAGAGGCAGTCCGACGTGTCGCCGCGCCGTAACCGGATCAAGAGCGTCGACCCGAGCGAGAGCGCCGAGCAGGCCTCCCCGCTCGGTGGATCGCTGCGCCGCACCGAGAGCTACCAGGGCGACGACTGGGTGGTCCAGACGGTCGCCGGGACGGCCGGACGGCACTACCGGTGTCCGGGCTGCGACCAGGAGATCCCGCCCGGGACGGGGCACGTGGTGGCCTGGCCGATGCACGGCGCGGGCGTGGACGACCGGCGGCACTGGCACCGCGCCTGCTGGGGCGCGCGGGAGCGCCGGGCCTCCAACGTCCTGCGAGGCCGCGGCGCTCCGCGGTACTGAGCCGGCTACGCGTCCCGGTTCTTGAGCACCAGCGCGCCGCCGAGCAGGGCGGCGAGCGTCCAGGCCAGGCAGATCACGAAGCCCGCCCACGGCCCGTACGGCTGGCCGTGCTGCTCGTACACCAGCAGCATCCGCGAGCCCGCGTAGTCCGGGAAGTAGTGGGCCAGGGTCCTGACCTTCGGCACCGCGGAGAGGATCGGCGAGAGCAGGAAGAAGAACGGGACCAGCACGCCCAGCGCCAGTGTCTGGTTGTGCAGCATCGTGGTGACGCCGGCCGAGAACAGGCAGAGCATCGTCAGGTACAGCGCGGCGCCGAACACCGCGCGCAGCACGTGCGGTTCGCCGAGGCTGGTGGAGTGCGAGCCGAGCAGCGACTGGCCGGTGAAGAAGGTGGCGAAGGCCGTCACCACCGAGACCGCCAGGGCCATCGCGCCGAGCACCACCGCCTTGCCGGTGAGCAGGGTGCCGCGCTGCGGGACGGCGGCCAGGGTGACCCGGACCATGCCGGTGCTGTACTCGTTGCCGATGGCCAGCACGCCGAAGACGATGATGGCGAGCTCGCCGAGCATGATGCCGGAGAAGGCCGTGCTGGTGGCGTCGAACTGGGACTGGTCGCCCCGCCGGAACTCGGTGAAGTTGTTGTTGGTGAGCAGGGACAGCAGCGCGCCGATGCCGACGGTCACGACGAAGGTCAGCGCGAGCGTCCAGATCGTCGAGCGGACGCTGCGGATCTTCGTCCACTCGGAGCGCAGGATCGCCGGGAAGGACGCCATCTCAGTTCTCCTCCTGCTGGGCCGCCGCGGTCTGCGGGGCGCCGTCCGCCTTCCAGCCGGCGCCCCAGACGCCGGGTGCGCCGGCCGCGTCCCGGCCCGGGCCGTCGCCCGCGTGGTACTCCACCGAGTCGGCCGTCATCTGCATGAACGCCTCCTCCAACGAGGCCTGCTGCGGGCTGAGTTCGTGCAGGACGACGCCGTGTGTCGCGGCCAGGTCGCCGAGCCGGGCGAGGTCGCCGTCGACCACCTCGTAGGAGCCGCCGGGCCCGGGTTCGGGCCGGAGCCCGGCGCCGGACAGGACGTCGAGCAGGCGCTCGGGGTGCGGGGTGCGCAGTCGGACGGCGGAGCGGGAGTTGCGTCGGATGAACTCCGGCATCGGCAGGTCGGCGAGCAGCCGGCCCCTGCCGATGACCACCAGGTGGTCGGCGGTGACGGCCATCTCGCTCATCAGGTGGGAGGAGACGAAGACGGTCCGGCCCTCGGTGGCGAGCCGCTTCATCAGGTTGCGGATCCAGAGGATGCCCTCCGGGTCCAGTCCGTTGACCGGCTCGTCGAACATGACGATCTCCGGGTCGCCGAGCAGTGCGGAGGCGATGCCGAGGCGCTGGCCCATGCCGAGCGAGAAGCCGCGGGCCCGCTTGCGGGCGACCGGGGTGAGGCCGACCAGGTTGAGCACCTCGTCCACCCGGCGGGTCGGGATGCGGTTGCTCTGGGCGAGCCAGAGCAGGTGGTCGCGGGCGGTGCGGCCGGGGTGGACGGCCTTGGCCTCCAGCAGCGCGCCGATGTACTTGAGCGGCTCGCTGAGCTGTCCGTAGCGCTTGCCGTCGAGGGTGACCCGGCCACTGGTGGGGCGGTCGAGGTCGAGGATCATGCGCATGGTGGTGGACTTGCCCGCGCCGTTGGGGCCGAGGAAGCCGGTCACCACGCCCTGGGGGACCTGGAAGCTGAGCCGGTCCACCGCGAGGGTCTTGCCGTAACGTTTCGTCAGATTGTGCAGCTCGATCATTCGCGCTCCCTTGCTCTCTGGCAGGCTAGGACAAAGCGGATATCGCGGCCCGCTGAGTGGGCCCGCCGGGCGTGCCGGAATACGGTGGGCCCATGACCCAGCCCCCCTCCGCAGTGTCGGTCCGCGAGAGCGGCACCGGAACACCCCTCGTACTGCTGCACGCCTTCCCGTTGAACGCCGCGATGTGGTCCGCCCAACTGGACGCGTTGCCCGGTCTGACCGGCGACGAGGCCCGGGTGCTCGCCCCGGACCAGCGCGGCTTCGGCGGCACCGAGCTGGGGGCCGACGAACCCTCGCTGGACCTGGTCGCCGACGACCTCGCCCTGCTGCTGGACGCGGCCGGGATCGGGCGCGCGGTGGTCGGCGGGCTCTCCATGGGCGGCTACGTGGCGCTGGCCTTCGCCCGCCGCCACCCGGACCGACTGGCCGGGCTGCTGCTGGCCAACACCCGCGCCACCGCCGACACCGACGCCGTCCGGGCCAACCGGGAGCGGATCGCCGCCGCCGTCACCGCCCGGGACAGCGTCCGACTGCTGCTCGACGAGCAGGTCGCCGCCGGGCAGCTCGGGCCGGACTCCCGGCACCTGGTGGAACGGGTGCAGTCGCTGGTCGCCGCCGCGTCGCCGGCCGCCGTCGCCTGGGCCCACCGGGCCATGGCGGCCCGGCCGGACGCGTTGGACGTGCTGGCCGGACTACGGGTGCCCACCGCGGTCGTCGCGGGCGCGCAGGACGCCCTGGTGGCGCCGGAGGAGGCCGAACTGATGCTCCGGGCCCGGCCGGACGCCGAACTGACCGTCATCCCCGGGGCGGGCCATCTGAGCGCCCTGGAGGCGCCGGAGGCGTTCAACACCGCCGTCCGTGACCTGCTGGCCCGGGTGGCGGCCGGATGAGGGAGGACACGCCCGGCTGGGACTTCTCGGCGCTGGAGGTGACCGGCCGGGTGCCCGTGACCAACCGTGGCGAGGGCCTGGTCGAACTGACCCTGGAGCCGCTCGGCGAGGACTACTGGCTGCGCCCCGGCGAGACCTTCATCGTCACCTCGTACGGCGACCACGGATCCGGCCACCCGTTCGAGGTGCAGTACTGGCCCGACTCCGTGTCGGTCTGGTGCACCTCGTGGTTCGGCACCGTCTCCGACGACGAGGGCAACCAGCTCAGCAGCGGGCACCAGCGGCCCGACGGGGCCTACCCCAGGTGACGCCCGCTCATCCGGGTCACCCGAGATGATGACGGTGGAAAAGACGGCAGGCCCTCACCCGGGTGGGTGAGGGCCTGGCCCGTCTACCGTTCCGCACGTGCCGCCTGTTCCGCACGTGCCGCCGGGCGCTCGTGCCCGGCGGCGGCGTCAGCGCGACTGCTGGGCGGGCACGCCCATGGTGTCGTCGCCCGGCAGCGAGGCGGCGGCCACGGCCGCGCCGGTCAGCGTCGCCAGCATCTCGCGGACGTTGGTCAGCTGGGCGTTGATGCTGTCGCGGCGGTTGGTGAGCGCCGCCAGCTCGCGCTCGGACTCGCTGCGGATCCGGTCGGCCTTGGCGTTGGCGTCCGCCACGATGTCCTCGGACTGGCGCTGGGCCGTCTCGACGGTCTGGCGGGCGCGGCGCTCGGCGTCGGTGCGCAGCTTCTCGGCCTCCAGGCGCAGCTGCTCGGCCCGGTGCTCGATCTCGGCCAGGCGCTTCTCGGCCTTGGCCTGACGGGCGGCCAGGTCGCGCTCGGACTGCTCGCGGCGCTTGGCCAGGTTGGTCTCGAACTCCAGCGCGGCCTGGGCGGCCTTGGTGCGGGTCTCCTCGAAGAGGGCGTCCGCCTCCTCGCGCTTGTTCTGGGCGTCCTTGTTGGCCTCGGCGCGCAGCTGGGCGCTGTCGCTCTTGGCCTTGTCGACGATCCGCAGACCCTCGTCCTCCGCCTTGGCCTTGCGGTCCTTGGCGTAGTTCTCGGCCTCGGTGCGGACCTGCTGGGCGGCGGCCTCGGCGAGCTCGCGGTGCTGCTCGGAGGCGCGGTGCGCCTCGTCGCGCAGGTCCTTGGCCTCCTCCTCGGCCAGTCGCAGGATCTTCTCGACCCGGGCGCCGAGACCGGCGTACGAGGGCTCCGCCTCGGTGACCGCCGCCTGCGCGGTCTGGGTCTCCAGGTGGAGTTCCTCGATGCGCTTCTCGAGCGCGCTGATCCGGGTCAGGGCACTGTCACGGTCGGCCACCAGCTTGGTGATCCGCTCGTCGACCTGGGCGCGCTCGTACCCACGGCGCACCAGGTCGAAGCCGTGAGGGGAGTGACTGTCGCTCATGGGGTTCTGGGCTTCCTGTCGTCAAACCGCTGAGGTGGTTGAGGGAATCCTGACACGGTACCGGAGTGTCGACGGCGGGATGCCGTCGTCCCGCGGACAATGTCCGCTCAATCGGGTGGTGCGTTCTTGGAGCGATTGCCACCTGACCGGGGGGAGCCAATTCCGGCACCCGCCTTGGCACCCCCGTCCTTCTTGGTGCTGCTTCCCCCGTTGGCCTGGGCGACCGGTGCCGGTGCCTCGAACGCCTCCAGCGCGGACAGCACGTCCTGAACCCTGGAGATCTCGGTGTTGATGTCCTTGCGCCGCCGCACCAGTTCGTCCAGCTCGCGCCGGCCCTCGTCGGTGACCCGCTTCGCCTCGGCCTGCGCCTCGGCGAGCAGCCGTTCGGCCTCCGCCTTCGCCAGTTCGACCTGCTCGTCCGCGCCGCGGTCGGCGTCCCGCAGCCGCTTCTCCGCCTCGGCGGCGGCGCTCTCCAGCCGCTCCTCGGCCTCGGCCTCGGCCGACTGCAGCTTGGCCTCGGCCTTGACGATCAGCGCCTCGGCGCGGCTGGTGGAGTCGGCGAGCTTGGTCTCCGCCTCCTTCAGCAGGCCCTCGGCCTTGCGGACGGCCGAGATCCGGACCTTGCTGGCCTCCGCGGACGCCTCCGACGTGAGCTCGCCCGCGCGGTCCTCGGCGGCCGCGACCAGCGCCGCCGCCCGGTCCTCGGCCTCGGCGACGGTGGCCACCGCCTGCTCCTCGGCCTCGGTCAGCTGCTCCTGAGCGGCCGTCACCAGCGCGTCGACCCGCTCGCCGGCCGACTTCATGGCCGCCGCGTTCTCCTTGCGGGCGCGCTCGTGCAGCGCCTCCACCTCGGCGTCGGTGCGCTCGCGCAGTTCCTCGGCGCGCTCGCGGATCGCGGTGGAGTCCCGGCGGGCCTCGGCGAGCAGCGTGTCGGCGTCGGACCGGCCCTTCTCCACCTCGGCCTGGCCGGCCGCCTCGCCGGCGGCGACCAGCCGGTCGGCCTCCTTGCGGGCGGCGGCGACCATCGCGTCCGCCTGCTCCTCGGCGGCGGCGGTGGTGGCCAGTGCGGTGGTCTGGGCGTCCTCGCCGAGCGACTCGGCGTCCGCGAAGGCCTTCTCCAGGACGGAGTTGGCCTGCTCGCGGGTGGCCCTGTCGAACTGCTCGGCGGCGTTCCGGGTCTCCGCGTCGAACGCGTCGGCGCGGCTGTGGGTGGCGGCGTCGTACTCGTCGGCGAGGGTACGGGTGGCGAGCGCGTACTCCTCGGCCTCGGTGCGCAGGGCGGCGGCCAGCTCCTCGGCGTCGGCGACCAGGGCGGCCGAGCGCTCGTCGGCGGCGGCCATCGTCCGGACGGCCTGGGCCTCGGCGTCCGCGCGCAGCTGTTCGGCGGCCTCCCGGGCCGCGTGCAGCACGGCGTCGGCCTCCGCCCGCAGGTGCTCGTCGTAGGCCTGGGCCTCGGCGCGCTGGCGGCCCAACTCGGCCTCATGGGCCTCGCGTTCGGCGGTCAGCTCCCGTTCGGTCAGCTCGCGCAGGGCGGTGGTCTCGGCCTCGGTGCGGGCCCGCTGTTCGGCGGTCTCGCGGTCGGCCAGCTCGCGCTGTTCGGCGGTCTCCCGCTCGGCGAGGGCCCGCTGTTCGGCGGTCTCGCGGTCGGCCAGCTCGCGCTGTTCGGCGGTCTCCCGCTCGGCCAGCTCGCGGACCTCGGCGGCGGCCTGCTCGGCCCGGTCGCGGACCTCGGCGGCCTCCCGCTCGGCGGCGGCCTGCCGCTCGGCGATCTGCTCGGCGGCGGCCTCGTGCATGCCGGCCACCGACTGGCGGACCTCGGCGGCCTCCTCCTCGGCGGCCTCGACCAGGGCGGCGCCCTCGGCCCCGGCGGCGGCGACCAGTTCCTCGCCGTCGGCCCGGGCCTGCTCCAGGACGGCGGTGGCCTCGGCACGGATGCCGTCGGCCGTGGCGCGGGCCTCGGACAGCTCGCGGCCGGCCTCGGCACGGACCGTCTCGGCCTGCTCGGAGGCCAGCGCCAGCTCGGCGGCGGCCTTCTCCCGGACGGCCTTGGCGTCCCGGGCGGCCTCGGCCTGGCGCTGCTCGGCGGCGGTCTTGGCGGCCTCCAGCAGTTCCTCGGCCTCGGCGCGCTGGGCGGCGACGTGCTGTTCGGTGGCCTCGCGCTGTTCGGTGGTCTCGGCGGTGGTGCGCTCGGTGAGTTCGGTGGCGGCCTGTTCGGCCTTGGTCCGGACGTCGGCGGCGTACGCCTCGGCGGCTGCGCGCTGTTCGGTGGTCTCGCGGTCGGCCAGCTCCCGCAGTTCGGCGGTCTCCCGCTCGGCGAGGGAGTGCAGTTCGGCCGCGGTCTGCTCGGCCTGCTCGTGGGCGGCCTGGGCGGCGGCCAGCTGCTCGGCGGTCTCCTCGCGCTCGCGGTGCAGCCCGGCGGCGGCCTCCTCGTGCTCGCGCCGGCTCTCCTCGCGCAGTGCGTTCGCGGCCGCCTCGGCCTTGCCCCGGGTGCGGGCGGCTTCGGTGTCGGCCTCGGTGCGGACGCGCTCGGCGTCGGCCACCGCGGCGTCCCGGACGGCGTTCGCCTCGGCCTGTGCGTCGGTGGTGAGGGCGGTCGCGGCGGCGCCGGCCTCGGACCGGACCCGCTGGTCGAACTCGGCCGCGTCCCGGCGGAGCTCGGCGGTCTCGCGCTCGGCGGCGGCGCGGTTCTCGGCGGCCGCGGCCTTGGCGGCGGCGAGGGCGTCCTGGCCCTGCTGCTCGGCGGCGGCGGTGGTCTTCTCGGCCTCGGCGCGGGCCCGGGCGAGGGTCTGCTCGGCCCGCCCCTGGGTCTCGGCGGCCTGTTCCTGGGCCTGTGCGCGCAGCCGCTCGATCTCCCCGGCCGCGCCCGCGCGCAGCTCGTCGGCGTCGGCCTTGGCCCTGGTGAGCAGTTCCTCGGCGTTCTTCGCCGACTCCTCGATCTGCAGGACGGCCTGGCGGCGGGCCTCGCCCCGGGTGCGGTCGGCCTCGGCGGCGGCCTGGGCGCGCAGTTCCTCGGCCTCGGCCCGCAGCCGGGCCGCCTCGTCCTGCATCTGCTCGATCCGCTCGCGGATCGCGGCGGCGTCGTCGAGGGCGGCGTTCTGAGCCTGCTCGACGGCGGCCTGGGCCTGCTCGCGCAGGCGCTGCGCCTCGGCGGCGGCCTCGGTGCGGATCCGTTCGGCCTCGGTGGCGGCCTCGGTGCGGGCGGTCTCGGCGTCCTGGTTGGCCTGGCCGAGTACCTCCTCGGCGGTCTTGGCGGCCTTGGCGAGGTGGACGGTGGCGTCCTTGGCGCCGGTCGCCCGGCCCTCCTCCTCGGCCGCGTGGCGCAGGCGCTGGGCCTCGGCCTCGGCGTGGGCGCGGAGTTCGGCGACGTCCCGGTCGGCCTGGGCGCGGAGTTCGGCGATCGCGGCCTCGGCCTCGGCGCGCAGTTCGCCGGCCACCGATTCGGCGGTGGCCCGCAGCCGTTCGCTCTCCTCGGCGGCGGCGGCCTTGGCGGCCTCCGCTTCGGCTTGCTTGGTGGCGGCCTCGGCGCGGATGGCCTCGGCCTCCTTGGTGGCGTGGGCGACCATCCGGGCGACCTCGGCGCGGGCGGTCTGCGAGCGCTGCTCGTTGGCGGCCTCGCCGTCGGCGACCTTGCGTTCGGCGGCGGCCTCGGCGTCGGCCTGGAGCTGTTCGGCGGCCTGCTCGGCCTGGGCGCGCAGTTCGGCGGACTCGCGGCGGGTGCGTTCGGCCTCGGCGATCGCCTCGGCACGCAGCCGCTCTATCTCGGCCTGCGCGTGGGCGAGCTGCTGCTCGGCCCGGATCTGCTCGGCGGAGGACTGCTCCTTGAGCCGGCCGATCTCGGCCTTCGCGGCGGCGAGCTGCTGCTCGGCGGCGGCGTGCGCGGTGGCCAGCTGCAGCTGGGCCTCGCCGCGGGCGGCGTCCACGTCGGCGGCGGCCTGGGCGCCGGCCTGCTGGGCGTGCTCGGAGGCGGCGCGCAGCAGGCGCTCGGCGTCGCTCTGGGCCCGCTGGAGGGCGGCCTCGGCGGCGGCCTGGGCCTCCCCACGGGCCGCGTCGACGTCGGCGGCGGTCTGGGCGCGGGCCTGGTCGGAGAGCGCGACGGCCTCGGCGCGGGCGGCGGCGACCATGCGCTCGGCCTCGGCGCGGGCGTCCTGGAGCAGGCGCTGGGCCTCCTGCTCGGAGCCGGTCCGGGTCTGCTCGGCCCAGCCGTTGACGTGCTGCTCGGCGGTGCGGCGCAGCTCGGCGAGCTCGTCCTCCAGCTGGCGGCGGCGGGCGGTGAGCTCGGCCTCCAGCCGGGCGGTGCGCTCGGCGGCCTCGGCCATGATCCGCTGGGTGGCGGCCTGGGAGTCGCGCAGCTGGCGTTCGGCGTCGGCGCGCAGCTGCTGGGCCTGCATCTCGGCCGTGCGGAGCATCTGCTCGGCCTGGCCGGAGACGGCGTCGAAGGCGCGCGGCTGGGCGAGCATGCGGCGGGACTCGTGCAGCTTGGCCCGGAGCACCTCCACCTGGTAGGCGAGGTCCTCGGCATGCTCGACTGCCTTGTCCCGCTCCTTTCGAGTCCGACCCATCTCGGCCTCGAACTGGGAGAGGTGATCGTCAACCTCGTAGCGGTCGTTGCCCCGCACTCCGCGGTCCCATCCATCTCCTGGTCGCGTCCTCGACCCGGCCGGTCCAGGGCACCCGTTGTCCGGGCACTGGTCCGACTGGCTCCTTGCATCCGCAGCCGGTGGACGGCCCTCCGGTCAAGCCGGGGCCGCCCGCCGCGGTCTCGGAGCCCTGGGCGTGGAAGCGCGGTGATGCCGCGTTCCCCCGTCCGGGTGGACTCCTGGGCGAACTCTTGCCTTGTGGAGAATGGTGACAGATCCGTGTTGCGACTGTTCAGCCGTGCCCGCGTTGTGGACTCCCCTGCGACGGGCCGGCCACCGCGAGGCGGACGGGCCTGTCATCGGCCGTGCCCGTCGCCTCCGTCCCCCGGAGCCTTCGCGCACCTGGGCATTGTAGTGGGACCGCACTGCGGGGGAATGGCCGCGTGGTGGTTTTCCGGCTGTCCGACGAGGTTACTGACTGGTCATGACCGGCGGTTCGGGGGGTGCCGTCCGGCCGTGGGCGGCACCTGGCGGGGCTCAGTGGGCGTCGTGGCCGCCCGGTTCGGCGGAGGTGACCAGCTCGGTCAGGACGCCGCCGCAGTCCTTGGGGTGCAGGAAGGTGATCCGCGAACCCATCGAGCCGATCCGCGGCTGGTCGTAGAGGACCCGTACGCCCTTGGCCCGGACGGCCTCGGCGTCGCCGTCCACGTCGGCGGTGCCGAAGGCGATGTGGTGCACGCCCTCGCCGTTCTTCTCCAGCCACTTGGCGACGGTCGAGTCGGGCCGGGTGGGCTCCAGCAGCTGGAGGTAGGAGGCGCCGCCGTCGCCGGTGTCGTTGATCTTGAGCATGGCCTCGCGGACGCCCTGCTCCTCGTTGACCTCGGTGTGGGACACCTCGAAGCCGTAGGTGGTGCGGTAGAACTCGACCGTCTTGTCGAGGTCGCGGCAGGCGATGCCGATGTGGTCGATACGGGTCAGCACGGCGACCTCCGGGAGACGGGTTGGGTACCTCGGGAACCAGGTGGCACCAGTGCAGCGCATCGCTCCTGACCGGCGCCAGCGCCGGACGTGCGAGTCTGCTCACACGCAGGGCGTTCACCCGGGGCGCGCGCAGGTCGTTCACCCGGGGCACGCGCCGGGGGGTCGCCCGGGTCGTGCGTCGGGGTTCACCCGGGCCGCGTTGACACGGTGTTGACTGGAAGGTGCCAGTGCGCTCGATCACACCGTCGCTCCGGTGACGGGCGGGTAACGGGTCAGTACATTGAGCGCATCCTCACCTGGCCACGACGTGCGAAGGGGCTCGTCCCATGACCAACACCACCTCTGTGATCGTCGCCGGTGCGCGGACCCCGATGGGTCGCCTGCTCGGTTCCCTCAAGGGCTTCTCCGGTGCCGACCTCGGCGGCTTCGCGATCAAGGCCGCGCTGGAGCGGGCCGGCATCACGGGTGAGCAGGTCCAGTACGTGATCATGGGCCAGGTGCTGCAGGCCGGCGCCGGCCAGATCCCGGCCCGCCAGGCCGCCGTCCGGGCCGGCATCCCGATGAGCGTCCCGGCGCTCACCATCAACAAGGTCTGCCTCTCCGGCCTGGACGCCATCGCGCTGGCCGACCAGCTGATCCGGGCCGGCGAGTTCGACGTCGTGGTGGCCGGCGGCCAGGAGTCGATGACCAACGCCCCGCACCTGCTGCCGAAGTCCCGCGAGGGCTACAAGTACGGCGCGATCGGGCTGCTCGACTCGATGGCCCACGACGGCCTCACCGACGCCTACGAGAACATCCCGATGGGCGAGTCGACCGAGAAGCACAACACCCGCCTGGGCATCGCCCGCGAGGTGCAGGACGAGATCGCCGCGGCCTCCCACCAGCGTGCGGCCAAGGCGCAGGCCGACGGCGTCTTCGACGCCGAGATCACCCCGGTCGCGATCCCGCAGCGCAAGGGCGAGCCGGTGCTGTTCGGTCAGGACGAGGGCATCCGCGCGGACACCACCGTCGAGGGCCTGGCCAAGCTGCGGCCGGCGTTCGCCAAGGACGGCACGATCACGGCCGGCACCTCCTCGCAGATCTCCGACGGCGCCGCCGCGGTGGTCGTGATGAGCAAGGCCAAGGCCGAGGAGCTGGGCCTGAGCTGGATCGCCGAGATCGGCGCGCACGGCAACGTGGCGGGCCCGGACAACTCGCTCCAGTCGCAGCCGTCCCACGCGATCCGGCACGCGCTGGCCAAGGAGGGCCTGGAGGTCTCCGACCTCGACCTGATCGAGATCAACGAGGCGTTCGCGGCCGTCGCCTACCAGTCGACCAAGGACCTGGGCGTCTCCTCGGACATCGTCAACGTCAACGGCGGCGCGATCGCGCTCGGCCACCCGATCGGGATGTCCGGCGCCCGCGTGGTGCTGCACCTGGCGCTGGAGCTCCAGCGGCGCGGCGGCGGGGTCGGCGCGGCCGCGCTGTGCGGCGGCGGCGGCCAGGGCGACGCGCTGATCGTGCGCGTCCCGAAGGCCTGATCAGCTGATCTGATCTTCGGGGCTGCGGACCGCCACAAGCGGTCCGCAGCCCCTTCGGCATCCGCATCCGCGCTAGGAGCTCCCGATGATCGATGTCGCCACGCTGGTCGAACAGGCCCGGGCGGGCCGGCCGCGGGCCGTCGCCCGGCTGATCACGCTGGTCGAGAACGCCGCCCCGCAGCTGCGCGAGGCGATGGCCGCGCTCGCGCCGTACACCGGGCAGGCCTACACGGTGGGCCTGACCGGCTCGCCCGGGGTCGGCAAGTCCACCTCCACCTCGGCGCTGGTGTCCGCCTACCGGCGGCTCGGCAAGCGGGTCGGGGTGCTGGCCGTCGACCCGTCCTCGCCGTTCTCCGGCGGCGCGCTGCTCGGTGACCGGGTCCGGATGCAGGACCACGCCACCGACCCCGAGGTGTTCATCCGCTCGATGGCCACCCGCGGCCACCTCGGCGGGCTGTCCTGGACGGCGCCGCAGGCACTGCGGGTGCTGGACGCGGCCGGCTGCGACGTGATCCTGGTCGAGACCGTCGGGGTGGGCCAGTCCGAGGTGGAGATCGCCGCCCAGGCCGACACCACCGTGGTGCTGCTCGCCCCCGGCATGGGCGACGGCATCCAGGCCGCCAAGGCCGGGATCCTGGAGATCGGCGACGTCTTCGTGGTCAACAAGGCCGACCGGGACGGTGCCGACGCCACCGCGCGCGAGCTCAACCACATGCTCGGCCTCGGCGAGGCCCGCGGGGCGGGGGACTGGCGCCCGCCGATCGTCAAGACCGTCGCCGCCCGCGGCGAGGGCGTCGACGAGGTGGTCGAGGCGCTGGAGAAGCACCGTGCCTGGCTGGAGGAGCACGGCGAGCTCGCGGCGCGCCGCCGCCGCCGGGCCTCCGACGAGATCGAGGCGATCGCGCTGGCCGAACTGCGCACCCGGATCGGCGACCTGCGCGGGGACCGCCACCTGGCCGGCCTGGCCGAGCGCGTGGTGGCGGGCGAACTGGACCCGTACGGCGCGGCCGACGAACTCGTCGCCGGGCTCACCGAGCGCTGAGGACGCCGAAGGGCCGGCCCCGGGTGGGGCCGGCCCTTCCGTGCGTCAGGTGCGGTCGTGCCTACGCGCGGCCGCGCAGGCCGCGCAGGTGTTCGGCGACCGGGGCGAGCGCCTCGTACATGGCGTCGAGCTGCTCCTGGGTGAAGCGGTCGATGAAGTGGGCCCGGACGCTGCGCACGTGGTCGGGGGCGACCCGCTGCATGGTCTCCCAGCCCTGTTCGGTGAGGTGGGCGTAGAGGCCGCGGCGGTCGCCGGGACACTCCTGACGCAGCACCAGGCCGGCGTTCTCCATCCGGGTGATCTGGTGTGAGAGCCGGCTCTTGGACTGGAGGGTGGCGGTGGCGAGGTCGGTCATCCGCATCCGGCGGTCGGGGGCCTCGGAGAGGACGACCAGGATCTCGTAGTCGTTGATCGCCAGGTTGTGCGGCTGGAGTTCGCGGCTGAGCTGGTATTCCAGCAGCTTGGCGACCTCCAGATGGGCGCGCCACATCCGCTGCTCCCTGGCGGTCAGCCAGGGAGTCTCCTCCTCGGGCTGCGACGGAGGGGTGTCCGCAGTGTTGATCGTGTGCGTATCCATAGGTTCAGCATACCCTATTTAGTTCAATCTTGTACAAGTTTACAAGCCGAAACGCCGTCCCAGATCGCCCAGGTTACCGAGACCCGGCACGTTGAGGTTGCCCCCGCCGTGGCCCGACGCCGCCGGCTGCGACGGCACCCCGCCCACCGGCACGCCCGCCTCGGCGTCCACCTGGCCCACCGACCGCTCGGCCATCAGCTTCTCGCTGGACTGCAGCAGCACCTGGCCGGCGCCGATGAACTCGAACTGGTGCTCCTCGCCGGAGGCCCCGCCCAGCCCGGTCAGCCGGCGGATGCCGCCGATCAGCCCGTGCATGTAGTCGTGGTCGTAGTGGTGGCACGGCGCCGGGCAGTCCGCCCAGCCGACCAGCGCCTGCGGGTCCACCCGGATCGGCGGTTCGACGAAGTGCACCGGCCCGTTGGAGGCGGCGACGAACTTCCCGGTGCCGATCAGGGTCAGGAAGCCCGGGATGATCGACTGCTTGAGCCGCAGCGACGGGTCGAAGGCCAGCAGGTTGCCCGAGCGGACGGTCAGGTTGCCCTCGTCCAGGTCGTAGGAGTTGAGGTCGAAGGCGCGGTCGGCCAGCAGCAGCTTGCCGCGGCCCTGGGCGACCACCCAGTCCGCCGCGTGCATCGGCGAGTTGAAGTGCTGGCCGATCACCCGGTCGAGCATGCCGGCGCCGACGCCCTGGAAGGTGATGTCGCCGTAGTAGGCGACCATCTTGCCCTTCTGCAGGAAGTACGAGCCGTTCAGGTCGACCGAGTAGGCGTACGGGTTGACGTTGTCGTTGACCGGCAGGCTGTACGCGTCGTGCACCACCGGGCCGGAGCCGCCGTGCGCGCTCGGCAGCGGGGCCTGCGGGCCGCCGAACTGCTCCTGGGCGTACGCCTGCGGGGGCTGCTGCGGGGGAGGCGGCGGCGGGTAGCCGCCCTGCTGCGGATGGCCCTGCGCGGGCGGCGGGTAGCCCTGGCCGGGCGGCGGCCCGTAGCCCGGCGGCGGAGGGGCGGCGAAGCCGGGCTGGGTCGGCTGGTCGTACGGCGACTGCCCGTACGGCGGCTGCGGCGGGTAGGACATCAGAGCTTCTCCTCGCTCGCCTGGACGTACACCGCGCCCTGCCCGGACAGCTCCAGCTGGAACGCCTCGCCGGAGCCGCGGCCGATCATGTCGCGCCAACCCAGCGCCGTGGACAGCTTGTTCTGCACCTGGCCGCGGTGTGCCACGTACGCCTGCGGGTCGACGTGCACGGGCTGGCCCGGGACGATCGGCAGCTCGAAGACGCCGCCGTGCGCCATCACCGCGACCGCGCCCTGACCGTCCAGCCGGGTGGTGAACAGGCCCTGCCCGGTGACCTGGCCGCGGACCATGCCCATCACCCCGCCCTGCGAGCCCATGAACATGGTGGACTGGCGCAGCGTGCCCTCGAAGGCCAGCAGCCGGTCCGCCTCGACGTACAGGGTGTCGCCGACCAGGTCGATCACGTGCACGTGGTGGCCGCCGTGGCCGAACATCACCCGGCCCTGGCCCTCGACGGTCATCAGCGGGGTGTCCTCGTTGGCCACCCGGCGGCCGATCATCGACATCACGCCGCCCTGCCCGCCGGTGATGTTCGGCGTGAAACGGACGTCCCCGGTGTACGCGAGCATCGCGCCGCGCTGGCTGAACAGCCGCTGCCCGGGCAACACCTGGGCCTCGACCATCTTGCCGTTGATCTTCGTGAAGCCCATCAGACGTCGCCCCCGATGGTGACCTTCTCCGACGGCTGCACGTACACCAGGCCCTCTCCGGTGAACTCCACCTGGACGGCCTCGCCGCCGCCCTCGCCGATCACCGTGGTCCAGCCCGCGCCCGACTTCAGGCTGCGGTGCAGGCTGCCGGTGTGCGCCACGTAGGCGCCCGGGTCCACCCGCAGCGGCTGGCCCTTGCCGACCCGCAGGATGATCGCGGGCCCGTTCGAGGTGACGGCGGCCCAGCCGTGGCCCTCCACCTTGGTGGTGAAGAGGCCGTTGCCGGACGACATCCCGTTGAGCCCGGTGAAGGTGGTGCCGGTGCGCAGCGAGCCCTCGGTGCAGAGCAGGTTGTCCGCCTCGACGAACAGCGTCTCGCCGTTCAGCCGGACGAGGTTGATCTCGGTGGCCTTGTCGGCGAAGTAGCAGGTGCCCTGGCCCTTCACCTCCATGACGGTCATCTGCTCGCCGGTGAGCCGGCGGGCGACCATGCCGCGCAGGCCGTCCCCGCCGCCGGTCAGCTTCTTGAAGCTCATCTGGCCGGTGTAGGCGACCATCGAGCCGTGTCTGGCCTTGACGGCCTCGCCGGCCAACTCGACCGCGAGTACCCGGGATCCCTGGAGTCTGAACTGTGCCACGGCCGCAATCTAGCGGGCGCGGCCGGGGCGGGGGGAGGGGCAGGGGTGGAACTGGTACCGGTCTGGGACAAACGCGCCGGTCACGCCCGCGCGTGCGCCCCCCGGGCGGCGTGCGGGATGGCGCCGGCCGCCTCCTCGACCTCCAGCAGCGAGGCCGAGTGGCGCTCCGCCTCGAAGGCCACCACGCCGCCGCGCAGCCCGAACAGCCGCTTGGACAGCATGATCCAGAGCACCGCGGCGATGTTCAGCACCAGCGTGCCGATCTTCACGGCGCTGACGTGCTCGCTCAGCTCGTAGCCCTCCAGCGGCAGGAAGGCCGCGGTGGCCACGACGGTGAGGTACTCGGCCCAGCGCCTGCCCAGCCAGAGGCCGACCGCCTCGACGATCTCGATCAGCGCGTAGGCCACCAGCGCGCCCGCGACGATCAGCAGGGTGCTCTTCTTGTAGTCGAAGGTCTTGCGGATGGTGTCGACGATCGGGGAGTGTTCGAGGTCCCAGTGGAAGTGGTCGGTGACCGGCCGGAAGACCGACAGGTTCTCGTCGAAGACCCGGTGCACGGCGTCCTGGCTGTTGGAGAACTTCCAGACGGCCCAGGCCACGACGATGATCAGCAGGCCGCGCAGCACCCGCTCGACGGCGAGGAAGCGCAGGATGAAGAGGTCCCGCAGCGCCTTGCCGCGCGGCACCAGCGGGGCGTCCTGCGCGGGGCCGGAGCCGTGCGGGGCGCCGAGCGCGAAGTCGCCGCAGCGCAGGCAGCGCCAGGCGTCGCCGAGGGCGGTCGCGGCGTGCAGCCGGGCGGCCAGCTCGGGCTCGGTCGGCGCGTAGGTGGTGTGGCCGCGCTTGGCGCAGGTCCTTCGGTCCCAGTCCCGCTTGAACATGTGGTCGCTACCCCCGGTCGTCCGATGTCTACGGCGCCCGGTGCTTCGGGCGCGGGCAGCAGGATAGGGGCAGCGGGTGACGGGCCGCCGCGACCCGTCGGGTTCTGGCGCACAGCTGTGACACCGGTGCGCACCCGTCGGCGTGCACCGACGCGGCACGGGCACGGCGGTCGTGGTGGCGGGCGCGGCGGTTGTGACGTCGGCCACGGTGCCCGCCCCGGCCGGGGCTTCGGACATGTGCTCGGTGATAATGGCCGGAAGGCTTGTGAGTCGCTTCACAAGCAGGTACGCCTCCGACCCCCGTATTGAGGTACCCATCGTGAACAGCAGCGCCGTCCACCGCCTGCGCCTGGTCTCCGGCCCCGAAGGGGTCTCGTTCATCCTGCTGCTGATCTGCTCCGTGCTGAAGCGGACCACGTCCTTCGACGGCGTCCCGGTGATGGGCATGGTCCACGGGATCCTGTTCATCCTGTACGTCGTCTTCTGGATCCAGGCCTGGCAGGCGCAGAAGTGGGACGCCAAGCGCGGCGTGCTGCTGTTCGTCCTCTCGGTGCTGCCCACCGGCGGCTTCTTCGCCGAGCGGATGCTCGCCAAGGAGGAGCGCGGCGAACTGGAGCCGGCCACCGCCTAGCCCCCGCGGACACCCCGCCACGCGACGGTCGACAGGCTGCCGCGGCCTCCTCTCCCAAAGGGCCGCGGCAGCCTGTCGCCGTTTCTTACCGGGGGTGGCTAGTTGACGTTGACGCCGCTCCACGCGGCCGCCACGGTCTTGTACTCGGTGCTGGTGGCGCCGTACAGGTCGGTCGCGGCCTTCAGGGTCGCCGTGCGGGCGGCCTTGTAGTTGGTGGTGGAGGTCATGTAGACGGTCAGCGCGCGGTACCAGATCGCGGCCGCCTTGGTCCGGCCGATGCCGGTGACCGTCGAGCCGTTGGAGGTCGGGCTGTTGTAGCTGACGCCGTTGATCACCTTGGCGCCGCTGCCCTCGGACAGCAGGTAGAAGAAGTGGTTGGCGATGCCCGAGGAGTAGTGGACGTCGAGGTTGCCGACGCCCGAGTACCAGGAGTCCGCGGACTGGCCGTCCTTGGAGGGCTTGTCCAGGTAGCGCAGCGGCTTGCCGTTGCCGAAGATGTTGAGCTTCTCGCCGATCAGGTAGTCCGGCGGGTCCGCGGGCAGGTTGGCCGACCACTCGACCATGGTGCCGAAGATGTCGGAGGTGGCCTCGTTGAGGCCGCCGGACTCGCCGGAGTAGTTGAGGTTCGCCGTGGCGGAGGTGACGCCGTGGCTCATCTCGTGGCCGGAGACGTCGATCGCGGTCAGCGGGTTGGTGTTGCCGGAGCCGTCCCCGTACGTCATGCAGAAGCAGGAGTCGTCCCAGAACGCGTTGACGTAGTTGGAGCCGTAGTGGACACGGCTGGCGGCGCCGACGCCGTTGTTCTTGATGCCGTTGCGGCCGAAGGTGTTCTTGTAGTAGTCCCAGGTGGCGGCCGCGCCGTACTGGGCGTCCACGGCGGCGGACTCGCGGTTGGAGGCCAGGCCGTTGCCCCAGGAGTTGCTGGTCTTGGCGAACAGCGTGCCGTTGCCCGAGGTGGCGCCCTTGAGGTCGGTGGTGGACTGGCCGCCGCGCGTGGCGTCCTTCAGCGAGTAGGTCGAGCCGCTCTGGGCGGTGGTCAGCGTGACGGTGCCGACGTTGACGCCCTTGCCGGTGCCGGCCGCGGTCCGCACCTGCTCGCGGGTGGACAGCACCTGGCCGGTGGCGGCGTCGGTGACGACCTGCTGGCTGCTCGGGGTGCCGTCGGCCCGCTCGCCGTGGACGACCGTGCGGTGGGCCAGTCGCGGCGCGCCGTCGGCCGCCCACACCACCAGCTCGGCCGCGCCCGCGCCGTCGACCCGGCTGAGCGCCGCCTCGTCCTCGTCGGCGGCCGTTCCGACGGTCGCCCGCACCGCGGCGGTGGCGCGCTCGGCGGCCTGCCCGGCGGCGAGGCCCGGGGCCAGGCTCGGCAGTGCCAGGTTGCCGTCGAAGGCCCGGTCGACCGAGTCCACCGAGCCGTCGGCGCGCTGGTGGACGACCAGGTCGCCGCCGAGGACCGGCAGGCCGGCGTAGGTCCGCTCGTAGCGCAGGTGGCGTTCGCCGTTGGCGTCCGCGACGACGTCCTTGACCACCAGCCGCTCCTGGCCGCCGAGGGCCAGGGACTGGGCGATCGGGCTGCTCTGCCCGGCGGCCACCGCGAGCAGCGCCGCCTGCTGCTGCTCCGGCGACGGGGCGGCGGCCTGGGCGGCGGGGACGATGGCGATCTGGATCACGCCGGCGAGCAGGGCGGTGGCGGAGAGTAGGGCGCCGGCTGTCAGCTTTCGCTTCACGTGCGGGGTTCCTTCCACGAAACCGCGTGTGCGCGCGGTTGCGCCGCGTACCGGGGCGCCGGGGTTGGCGCCGTTGGGGCGGTAGGGCGCGGACGTGCTGCTCCCGTGCGGTCCCTGACGATCCGTCGACGGGTGGGGGTGACGGACGTCGGACGGGGGCTTGGGCAGAAGCATGACAATTGATGGCAGGAAATGACAGACCTCGGACAAGAATTGGCCGGGATCCGCCAGTGCCGGTGCGGATGGTTCGGCCACCGCCTGGTGCCCGCTACGGGCGGTTCGTCCGGCTGGTGGGACTCCGCCACCCCCCCCGGGTGCGGGGCGGGCGCGCGGGGGAGGCGGGCGCGCGGACGCCCGGGGCCGCCCTCCACGGAGGCCCCGGACGTCCTGTCGCCGTGCGTCGTACGTCAGTTGACGTTGACGCCGCTCCACGCGGCCGCGACGGCCTTGTACTCGGCGCTGGTGGCGCCGTACAGGTCGGAGGCGGCCTTCAGGGTGCCGGTGCGGGCACTCGCGTAGTTGGTGGTGGAGGTGAAGTAGACGGTCAGCGCGCGGTACCAGATCTGCGCGGCCTTGTCCCGGCCGATGCCGGTGACCGCCGAGCCGTTGGAGGTCGGGCTGTTGTAGTTGAAGCCGTTGATGCTCTTCGCGCCGCTGCCCTCGGACAGCAGGTAGAAGAAGTGGTTGGCGATGCCCGAGGAGTAGTGGACGTCCAGGTTGCCGACGCCCGAGTACCAGGAGTCGGCGGAGGTGCCGTCCTTGCTGGGCTTGTCCATGTAGCGCAGCGGGCTGCCGTCGCCGTTCAGGTTGATCAGCTCGCCGATCCAGTAGTTCGGCGGGTTGGAGGGCAGGTTGGCGTAGAACTCGACCATCGTGCCGAAGATGTCGGAGGTGGCCTCGTTGAGGCCGCCGGACTCACCGGAGTAGTTGAGGTTCGCCGTGGCGGAGGTGACGCCGTGGCTCATCTCGTGGCCGGCCACGTCGATCTCGGTGAGCGGGTGGGTGTTGCCGCTGCCGTCGCCGTAGGACATGCAGAAGCAGGAGTCGTTCCAGAACGCGTTGACGTAGTTGGAGCCGTAGTGCACCCGGCTGGTCGCGCCGACGCCGTTGTTCTTGATGCCGTTGCGGCCGAAGGTGTTCTTGTAGAAGTCCCAGGTGGCGGCCGCGCCGTACTGGGCGTCCACGGCGGCGGACTCGCTGTTGGAGGCCAGGCCGTTGCCGAAGGAGTTGGTCGAGTTGGCGACCAGCGTGCCGCTGCCGGAGGTCTTGTTCTTCAGGTTGACGGTCGACTGGCCGCCGCGCGTGGCGTCCTTCAGCTGGTACGAGGTGCCGCTCTGGGTGGTGGTCAGCGGGACGCTGCCGACGAAGACGCCCTTGCCGGTGCCGGCGGCGGTCTGCACCTGCTCGTGGGTGGACAGCACCTGGCCGGTGGCGGCGTCGGTGACCAGCAGCTGGCTGCTCGGGGTGCCGTCGGCGCGCACGCCCTCGACGGTGGTCCGGTACGCCAGGCGCGGGTTGCCGTCGCTCGCCCAGACCACCAGCTCGGCCTTGCCGGTCTGGTGCACGGCCGCCAGCGGGGACTCGTCCTTGTCCGCGGCGACCCCGACGGTGGCCTGGACCGCGCCGGTGGCCTGCTCGGCGGCCTTGTCGGCCGGGATCTGCGGGGCCAGGCTCGACAGGCTCAGCTGGGCCGAGACCGCCTTGTCGACCGACTGCACCGCGCCGCGGGCGCTCTGGTGGACGACCAGGTCGCCACCGAGCACCGGCAGGCCCGCGTAGGTGCGCTCGAAGCGCAGGTGCCGGGTGCCGTCCTGGTCCACCACGGCGTCCTTCGCCACCAGTTGCTCCTGGCCGCCGAGGGCGAGGGCCTTCGCCAGCGGGCCGGACTGGCCGCCCGCCAGGGCGAGCGCCGCCGCGTGCTGCTCGGCGGCCTGCGCCTGCAGCGCGGGGATCGGGCTGGCCTGGGCGGCGGTGCTCACCTGGACGACGCCGGTGAGCAGGGCGGTGGCGGAGAGTACGGCGACTGCTGCGAGCTTTCGCTTCACGGACGAGTCCTTCCGGGTAACCGCGTGTGGGCGGTCGCGCCGCGTCCCGGGGGCCGGGGTCGGCACCTGAGGGGCGGAACGGGCACTGACGTGCGGACCCCGTGCGGTCGAGCGGCGGGCCACCGGTGGGTGGGGGTGGTGGCTGCCGGACGGGGTTGGCCGAAAGCATGACAATCGAGCAAATCAAATGACAGGTCTTGCTCATGAATTGGCCAAGTCCCGCCAGCCGGAGGGATTGTGAACGGGCGGATAAAAGGGGCGAATCACCCGGCCTTTCAGCGGGTTACCGTTCGAACCGAGGCCTGATAGTGCGGCTGCGGACCGATCGGCCGTCAACTCCGCTGCGCCCGGCTCCCGTTGCCGCGCATTCACGCCGGTGCAATGTCCTGGTATGGACCTGGCCGCCCGATTGGCGGGTTCCCGCCACGCGTCGCGCTTGTCCACCATCAGGACGGCTGGTAGCGCCCGCCCTGTCCGCCGGTACGGTAAGGAGGTGCCCAAGCCCCTAGCCCTCGACTTCGACCCGATCGCCCGTGCCGACGAGCTCTGGACCCGCCGCTGGGGCGGGGTCCCCTCGATGGCGGCGATCACCTCGATCATGCGCGCCCACCAGATCCTGCTCTCCCGGGTCGACGCGGTGCTCAAGCCGTACGGGCTGACCTTCGCCCGGTACGAGGCGCTGGTGCTGCTGACCTTCAGCCGGACCGGAGAGCTCTCGCTGTCCAAGATCGGCGAGCGGCTCATGGTCCATCCGACCAGCGTCACCAACACCGTCGACCGACTGGAGCGGGCCGGCCTGGTCGCCCGCCGTCCCAACCCGCTGGACGGCCGCGGCGTGCTCGCCGCGATCACCGGCCGCGGCCGCGAGACGGTCGAGGAGGCCACCCGGGAACTCATGGCGATGGACTTCGGGCTGGAGGAGTACGACACCGGGCAGTGTCAGCAGGTGTTCGAACTGCTCAGGCCGCTGCGGATCGCCGCCGGCGACTTCACCGACGACCGCGGCGAGGGGGCTGCGCGGGAGCGGCCGTGAGGACGGCTACCCTCGTGGGAGCGGTGCGCGGATCCGGGCGTACCGGTCGATCCCTGCCGAGCGAGGCGATGAGAAGTATGAAGGCGACCCCCCTGCTGGGCTGGTACCGGGGCCTGGCCATTGCGACCGGTGTGGCCCTGCTGGTGTTCTGCGGCTTCATGGTCGCGAAGTACGGCTTCAATGCGGCCGAGGACCTGACCACGTACGTCGCGATGCTGCACGGCTACCTGTACATCGGGTACTTCGTGGTGACCTTCCTGCTCGGGCAGAAGCTGAAGTGGCCGCTCGGCCGGATGATCCTGACCCTGGCCGCCGGCTGCATCCCGTTCGCGTCCTTCGTCTTCGAGCGCAAGGTGGTCCGCGAGGCCGCCGAGCGGCTCCCGGCCGGCGCCGACGCCCGCCAGCCCGCCGGCGTCTGATCCGACGGCCCGGGCGAGTGCCCCTTCCCCCGCGGGGGAAGGGGCACTCGCGCGTTCCGGGCCCCGGCGGCCCCGGCGTTTCGACCCCGGTTTCCATCGACAGCTACTAGGACGTCCGAGTAAATTGGTAGGACGTCCTAATAGCTGTGCCGCCCCGGTGCCGTGGCGGCCGTACGGAGCGGAGTTCGGGGCCATGGACGCCGAGGAGATCGAGCGCGGACGGCAGCGCTGGCAGCAGCGGTACGACAGCGCCCGCAAGCGGGACGCGGACTTCACCACCCTGTCCGGCGACGAGGTCGAGCCGATGTACGGGCCCGCCCCCGGGCAGGCCGTCGAGGGCTTCGAGCGGATCGGCTGGCCGGGCGAGTACCCGTTCACCCGCGGGCTGCACCCCACCGGCTACCGGGGCCGCACCTGGACCATCCGCCAGTTCGCCGGCTTCGGCAACGCGCAGCAGACCAACGAGCGCTACCGGATGATCCTGGAGGCGGGCGGCGGCGGCCTCTCGGTCGCCTTCGACATGCCCACCCTGATGGGCTACGACTCCGACGACGCCAAGTCGCTCGGTGAGGTGGGCCACTGCGGCGTCGCCATCGACTCGGCCGCCGACATGGAGGTGCTGTTCAACGGCATCCCGCTCGGCGAGGTCACCACCTCGATGACGATCAGCGGCCCGGCCGTCCCGATCTTCTGCATGTACCTGGTCGCCGCCGAGCGCCAGGGCGTCGACCCGGCGGTGCTCAACGGCACCCTGCAGACGGACATCTTCAAGGAGTACATCGCCCAGAAGGAGTGGCTCTTCGCCCCCGAGCCGCACCTGCGGCTGATCGGCGACCTGATGGCGTACTGCGCCCAGGGCATCCCCGCGTACAAGCCGCTGTCCGTCTCCGGCTACCACATCCGCGAGGCCGGGGCGACGGCCGCGCAGGAACTCGCGTACACCCTCGCCGACGGCTTCGCCTACGTCGAGCTGGGCCTGTCCCGGGGCCTGGACGTGGACGTCTTCGCGCCCGGCCTGTCCTTCTTCTTCGACGCGCACCTGGACTTCTTCGAGGAGATCGCCAAGTTCCGTGCCGCGCGCCGGATCTGGGCCCGCTGGATGCGCGACCGCTTCGGCGCCAAGACCGACAAGGCGCAGTGGCTGCGCTTCCACACCCAGACCGCCGGCGTCTCGCTGACCGCGCAGCAGCCGTACAACAACGTGGTCCGCACCGCCGTGGAGGCGCTGTCCGCGGTGCTCGGCGGCACCAACTCGCTGCACACCAACGCCCTGGACGAGACCCTGGCGCTGCCCTCCGAGCAGGCCGCCGAGATCGCCCTGCGCACCCAGCAGGTGCTGATGGAGGAGACCGGCGTCGCCAACGTGGCCGACCCGCTGGGGGGCTCCTGGTACGTCGAGGCGCTCACCGACCGGATCGAGCAGCAGGCCGAGGCGATCTTCCAGCGGATCCTGGACAAGAGCGGTCTGGACAAGGGCAGCGAGGACCACGGGATCGGCCCGATCACCACCGGCATCCTGCGCGGGATCGAGGAGGGCTGGTTCACCGGAGAGATCGCCGAGGCGGCCTTCCAGTACCAGCAGTCGGTGGAGAAGGGCGACAAGCGCGTGGTCGGCGTCAACTGCCACCCGCGCAGTGTCACCCCCGAACTGGAGATCCTGCGGGTCAGCCACGAGGTCGAACGCGAGCAGGTGCGGGTGCTGCGCGAGCGCAAGGAGGCCCGGGACGAGGCGGCGGTGCGGGCCGGGCTGGACGCCATGCTGGCGGCCGCGCGCTCGGGCGAGTCGATGATCCCGCCGATGCTGGACGCGGTGCGCGCCGAGGCGACCCTGGGCGAGATCTGCAACGCGCTGCGCGAGGAGTGGGGGACGTACCAGGAGAACGCGATGTTCTAGCCGCGGTACCTCGGGAGCCGCCCCGTCCGGAGCTTCGTGCGGGGCGGCTCCGTCGTGCCCTCAGTCGGTCGGCAGGCTGGGGAAGGGGCCGAGCAGCAGATCGGTGAAGCGGCGGGTCCAGTCGGCGGTGACCGGCTCGCCGCTGACCAGGACGCGGTGTTCGACCGTCCCGGCGATGGTGTCGAAGATGATGTCGATCTCCTCGCCGGCCGTCCCCGGGTCGGCGTCCGGGGCGAGTTCGCCGCGCGCCTGGGCGGCCGCCCGGCCCTGCCGGACCAGCCGCTTCTGCGGGTCGACGATGGCCTCCCGGATCCGGCGCCGCAGGTGCGGGTCGCGGGTGCCCTCGGCGAACAGTGCGAGCAGTGCGGCCTGGGTCTCGGGGCGGGCCAGCAGGTCGGCGAACTGGGCGACCACCGCCTCGATGTCGGCCCGCAGGGTGCCGAGGTCGGGCATCACCAGGTCGTCGAAGAGGGTGGCGACGGCGTCCACCACGAGTTCGTTCTTGGACGGCCAGCGGCGGTAGAGGGTGGTCTTGGCGACCTTGGCGCGGGCCGCGACGTGGCCCATGGTCAGCCCGCCCCAGCCGAGTTCGGCGAGGGCCTCGCGGGTGGCGTCGAGGATGGCGCGGTCGGCGGCGGCGCTGCGCGGGCGCCCCTTGGCCCTGGTCGTGGCACCCGCCGCGGGGGCGGGGTCGTCCGCGGCCTCCGGGTCCGTGACGTCCGGGTTCGCGGGGGGCTGGGGGGCCGGCAACCGGGCCTCCTTGCGCTCTACTGGTGAGTAACATGGGTGGGGCTGGTAACGGTAGCGGCTGTTCGCCCGTTCGGGCAGCCGGGCCGCCTCGGAAAGTGGGGCAGGTCACGTCCCGGAACCGCCGGTGGGGCTTGCGGCCGGGGCCCCGGCTCCAGTTACGCTACGACTCGTAGCGAAAGCAGTGACAACCAGGCGCCGCACCCGTGGGACGGGGCGGCGCGGGTGCGGGTGGGGATCCGCGCCGAACGGTTCAGGCTACCGGGGGATGGCCGCCGCGCCGGGGAACCCGCGTCATGCGGCCCGCGCGGGGCGACTTTCCCGAAGTTGGTTGCAAGCAGGCGGCGCGGACGGGGGAGGATGGTGTCATGCAGCCACGGAATTCGCGTCTCAACAGCTCCGCCCTGCGCGGTGCGGTCGACCTCGCCGCAGTGAAGGCAGCCGGCGAGGCTGCCCAGAAGGCCGAGCAGGCCCGGGTCGAGCGGGCCCGTCAGGCGGCCGCCGCCGAAGCGGCCGGAGTCGCACCCGCCCAGTCCGCCTACGCGCTCGTCATCGACGTCACCGAGGACACCTTCGAGACCGAGGTCGTCCAGCGCTCCACCGAGGTGCCGGTCGTCATCGACTTCTGGGCCGAGTGGTGCGGCCCCTGCAAGCAGCTCAGCCCGATCCTGGAGGGCCTGGCCGAGGAGTACGCCGGCCGGTTCGTGCTCGCCAAGATCGACGTGGACGCCAACCCGCTGATCTCCCAGCAGTTCGGCATCCAGGGCATCCCGGCCGTGATGGCCGTGGTGGCCGGCCAGTTGGTGCCGCTGTTCCAGGGCGCCGAGAGCGCGGCCAACGTCCGCAAGGTGCTGGACCAGCTGATCCTGGTCGCCGAGCAGCGCTTCGGCGTGGTCGGCGGCGCCGGTGCCCCGGGCGAGGCACCGGACGAGGCCCCGCAGCGACCGGAGGACCCGGCCCTGGCCGCCGCGCACGACGCGCTGGACAGCGGCGACCTGGGCGGCGCCGTCCAGGCCTACCGGAACGTGCTGGCCGACCAGCCGGGCAACACCGAGGCCAAGCTGGGCCTCGCCCAGGCCGAACTGCTGCAGCGGATCGAGGGCGTGGACCCGCAGGCCGTCCGCGCGGCGGCCGCGGCCGACCCGAAGGACGTCGCGGCCCAGCTGCGGGCGGCCGACCTGGACCTGGTGGGCGGTCACGTCGAGGACGCCTTCGGCCGGCTGGTGGACACCGTCGGCCGGACGGCGGGCGAGGACCGGGACGCCGCCCGGCTGCGCCTGCTGGAGTTGTTCGAGGTGATCGGCCCGGAGGACCCGCGGGTCACCGCGGCCCGTACGGCGCTGGCGCGCGTGCTGTTCTGACGCTGTTTCCGGGCCGGGCCGGGCAGGTCTCGGACGGGTCCTGGACGGGTCCTGGGCAGGTCTCGGACACGTCTTGGCACGTCGGATGACCTGCGGTGTCGCCGGGTGATTTGGCGACAATACGGCCAACCGGACAGAGGTTTACCAAATCTTGACAACACCCGTGGACAGTCACACTTGGTGACTGTCCACGGGTGTTTCGTTGGTGTTTCCGGCGGATTTCTTCGTCACGTTTCCTTCAAGACGTCACGCACGGTGCATGTCACGCCGGTTCCATGATCAACGCCGCCGGGTGTTGCATTACCCGTCAGTAAGGAACCTCTTGTGCTTCGCCCGGGATTCGAGCACGATCGGCGACGCCCGGTCCCTGACCCCACGCCCTCCGACAGCGGTCGGCCACGTGGAGCGAGGGATCCCCACCGGGTGGTCCGCCGGCCCCGGCCGGCGGTAGGGAGGGCAGGGGGGTATCCGCGGTCCCACGGCGGTTCCTGTCCTTCGACCGGCCGCGCGGCCCTGCGCGGTCGCTGGTTGTCGCTCGGGGGTGATCGCCGATGTCGTCGGTCCTGCCCGCCGCCCCGCAAGGGCGGCCGGTGAAGGGACGGGAGTGCCGCTGTACGCCGGCCGCTCCCGCGTCCGACGACGCCCAAGGCGCTCTCCGCTACCGAGGACGTAGCTCTCTCCCATCCCAGTCCCCCACCGGCGCGGGCGCGCCGCCGGGGAGCCGGAGATGTACGTCCTAGAAGGAGGACTCGCATGTCCCAGACCTACGGCAAGACCCGCTGGAAGCGCTTCGCCCTGGTGATGGTGCCGAGCGTCGCGGCCACCGCGATGGTCGGCGTCTCGATCGCCAACAGTGCGCTCGCCGCCTCGTTCAGCATCTCCGGTCAGCAGTTCAAGGTGAGCACTCCGCACCTGGAGGGCAAGAACTTCTCGCAGTTCGGCACCGTCGACATCGAGGCCAACGGCACGCCGCACCCGGTCGCCGTCTCGGCCTTCGACTCGGCCGACATCACCAACCTGTGCCAGTCCGTGGTGACCGACCTGTCCGCGTTCGGCCTCGGCAAGATCACCCTCCAGCTGAACGCGGGTGGCCCGGGCAGCAAGCCGGTACACGCCGACAACCTGCTCATCGACCTGGAGCAGCTGAAGGCCGACGCGACCTTCAAGAACATCAACATCGGCCAGGACGCCTCCACCCTCCCGGGCACGGCGACCCAGGGCTGGACTCCGCACGCCGGGGTCACCAAGGCGGGCGGGGGCAAGGGCCTGCCGACCGGCCCCACGGGCTTCGCCCAGGCCGCCGAGGGAGCCACGCTGGACAACGTCCAGCAGACCGCGCGCGCCACCTCGGCCGGCAACTTCGTGCTCAGTGGACTGAACCTGTCGCTCAAGCACGGCGACGGTCCGGGCAACGAGTGCTTCTGAGCCCGGCCTGACGGTGCGCCGGCCGGCGCACCCGAATGACGGGTCCTCGTAGGCCGGGGGCGGCGGGCGACCGCCGTTCCCGGCCTTACCCCCATTGTCTTTCCCCTCGTAGAGACGTCGAGGAGTCGCACCATGTCCAGCGCAACGGTCGAAACCGGGACCGGCCACCAGAATCCGATCGGGTGGCTCTGGCGGCACTTCCGCGTGTTCCGCCGCACCAGGCCCTTCTGGGGCGGCCTGCTGGCCATGATCGCCGGCGTCCCGATCCTGTACTTCCCCTACGCGCACCTGTCGCTCGGGGGCCTGACCATCGCGATGTCCACCACGGCGGGCGCCGGGTCGATGATCATCGGAGTGCTGATGATCATCCTCGGTCTGACCGGCTGGTTCCAGCCCGCCGTCCGGGTCTTCGCGGGGATCGCGACCATCCTGCTGACGCTGGTCTCCATCCCGGTCTCCAACCTGGCGGGCTTCGGCCTGGCCCTGCTGCCGGGCCTGATCGGCGGCGGGCTGATGGTCTCCTGGGCGCCGCTGCCGGAGCCGAAGGCCGGTGCGGCGGAGTCCGGGAAGTCCCGCAGGTCCCGCCGGGCGGCCGAGGTCGGTACCGCTGAGGCCGACGTGGCCGGGAACGCGGTCGCGGAGAACGCGGTAGCCAAGAGCGTCGCGACGGAGAGCGCCGAGGTGGCCGAGGCCGCCGAGGCGCCCACTGCCGAGCTGCCCGCCCAGGGCGAGCCGCAGCAGTCGGCCACCGGGCCCGCCGCCGAGGGCACCGTCCCGCGGCAGGCCGCCACCGGGGACCCCGAGGAGGCGCGGTGACCGGGCCGGCGGAGCAACCGGACGGCGCCGCCGTCCCCGTGCAGCAGCGCGCCGGTCGGCACGCGGCGCCGCGCACACCCGTCCGGGCCCGGCTGAGAGGCCGCGCGCTGGCGATGGCCGCGGTGCCGACCGCGCTGCTGATGGCCGCCGCGTACACCCCGAACCCGGCCGTCGCCGAGTCGGGCAAGGCCTGTGGCACCGCGCCCGCCACCGTGCCGGACGTCGCGCCGCTGGAGACGCCCGTCCCCAAGAGCGAGCTGCCCGAGCCGCCGCCCGGCCCGTCCACCGTGCCCCCGACAGCGCCCTCGACGGGGCCGAGCGCGATCCCCACCCAGACGCCGACCACCGCGCCCACCCAGCAGCCCTCCGCGCCGGCCGGTACGCCGAGCGGCACCGGGACACCGACCGCCACCCCGACCGGCACGGCCACCACGCCGCCGGCCGCCCGCTCCGCCGCGGCCGGCGGTTCGGGCAGCGTGAGCGCGGTTCACCAGGGCGGCTCCGGCGGCGCAGGCACAGGCGCTGGCACGGCCAGCCGGGCCGGGCTGATCGACGACATCCTGGGCGGCGTCAACCACCTGCTGAACCCGGGTAGTTCACCGAGCCCGACGCCGAGCGCGAAGCCGGTCGACACCCCCGCGCCGGTCACCACCCAGGCCCCCGCGCCGGCCCCGCGCGCCGGGACGCCAGCCCAGCCGCAGGCCCCGGCGACCGGGGCCCCGGCCGACGCGCAGCCCGGCACCCCGCCGCCCGCCGCCGGCACCGGCGACCAGGCCCCAGCGGGCGACCAGGCCTCGCCCGCCCCGACGGCGTCCGCGACCGGTGGCGCGGCCGACGGCACCGCCGGGAAGCCGAGCGGCAAGGCGAGCGGCAAGGCGAGCGGCAAGGCGAGCCCGAAGACGACCCCCTCCACGCCGTCAGAGACCGCCACTGACACCCCGTCCTCCTCGCCGAGCGCCAACCCCAACTGTGCGGTGGACACCCGCGGCCTGACCGCCGGCGCGCCCGCCACCGGGGACGTCGTCCCGGAGCAGAACTGGACGCTGCAGACCAGCCGGCTCGGCCTGCACGGCGCCGTCTTCCACGGCGTCTACGACGTGCGGACCCCGACTGGCACCAAGCGGGTGCTGAAGTTCGTGGTGGACAGCGTGGACATCGAGAACCTCGACATGTCGACGTTGCAGGGCAACGGTGTGACCTTCCACGTGCAGGGCGCCCCGGGCTCGACCTCGACCATGCGCAAGGGCCCGGTCACCATGTACGTGGAGCGGCTGTCCGGCCACCTCTCCAAGCTGCTCGGCCTGCCGATCCCGATCGACCTGGGCGAGATCACCCTCACCCCGGACACCCTGCCGCGCTGGCTCTACGACCTGATCGGCTCGATCCCGATCCCACTGGACCTGGAGCTGACCGGGGTCACCGCCAAGCAGGCCGGCCAGTTCGGCGGCACGCTGACCATCCCCGGCATGCACCTGTTCAACGACGACGCGCCGTACAGCGACAAGTAGGCGACCGGTAGCCGCGCCCCGGCGGCGACGGCGTCGCAAGAACGCCCGTGGGGCGGCCCTCCACCGGAGGACCGCCCCACGGGCGTCGGTGCCACGGGGTGTTACTCGCCCCGGGTGCCCAGGTGGTGCACCTGGACCATGTTGGTGTTGCCGGGGATGCCGGGGGGCGAGCCGGCGGTGACGATGACGGTCGCGCCCTCGGCGAGCTGGCCCATGCTGAGCAGCTCGCGGTCGACCTGGGCGACCATCTCGTCGGTGGACCCGACCTGCTCGGTGACGTGCGCCTCGACGCCCCAGCTCAGCGAGAGCTGGTTGCGGGTGGCGACGTCCGGGGTGAACGCGATCACCGGGATCGGCGAGCGGTAGCGGGACAGGCGGCGGGCGGTGTCACCGGACTTGGTGAACGCGACCAGCGCCTGGCCGTTCAGGAAGTCGCCCAGCTCGCACGCGGCGCGGGCGATCGAGCCGCCCTGGGTGCGCGGCTTGCGGCCCGGGTTGAGCGGCTGGAGGCCGTGGGAGAGCAGCTCCTCCTCGGCCTTCTCGGCGATCCGGCTCATGGTGCGGACGGTCTCGATCGGGTACTTGCCGACGCTGGACTCGGCGGACAGCATGACCGCGTCGGTGCCGTCCAGGATGGCGTTGGCGACGTCGGAGACCTCGGCGCGGGTGGGGCGCGAGGCGTGGATCATCGACTCCATCATCTGGGTGGCGACGATGACCGGCTTGGCGTTGCGGCGGGCCAGCGTGATCAGCTGCTTCTGGACCAGCGGCACCCGCTCCAGCGGGTACTCGACGGCGAGGTCGCCGCGGGCGACCATGATGGCGTCGAAGGCGAGGACGATCTCCTCCATGGCCTCGACGGCCTGCGGCTTCTCGATCTTGGCGATGACCGGCAGGCGGATGCCGACCTCGTCCATGACCTCGTGGACGTCCTTGATGTCGTCCGCGTTGCGGACGAAGGACAGGGCGACCATGTCGACGCCCAGGCGCAGCGCGAAGCGCAGGTCGTCCTTGTCCTTCTCGGACAGGGCGGGCACGTTCACGGCCGCGCCGGGCAGGTTGATGCCCTTGTTGTTCGAGAGCACGCCGCCCTCGACCACCACGGTCTTCACCCGCGGGCCGTCGACGCTGACGACCTCCAGGGCGATGACGCCGTCGTTGATCAGGATCGGGTCGCCGGGCTTGACGTCGCCGGGCAGGCCCTTGTAGGTGGTGCCGCAGATGTGCTGGTCACCGGGGACGTCCTCGGTGGTGATGGTGAACTCGTCGCCGTTGTCGACGGTCACCGGGCCGTTGGCGAAGGTCGCCAGACGGATCTTGGGACCCTGGAGGTCGGCCAGGACGCCGATGGCCTTGCCGGTGTCCTCCGAGACCTGGCGGACCTTGCGGTACCGCTCCTCGTGGTCCGCGTGGTTGCCGTGGCTCATGTTCAGTCGGGCGACGTTCATGCCCGCCTCGACGATGGCCTTCAGCTGTTCGTAGGAGTCCGTCGCCGGACCCAGGGTGCAGACAATTTTCGCTCGGCGCATATGGATCAGTCTATCCGTTCGTGTTATAGGTGCATTCGGCACGAATCGTGAGGAATCGCCGACGAAGGATTCCGAGGGGCGAGACGGACGCCGGTCAGTCCCCGGACCGCCGGTGCACCAGGGCGAAGGCCTGTCGGGCGATCTCCAGTTCCTCGTCGGTGGGGACCACGGCGACCGTCACCCGGGCGTACTCGGGCGAGATGATCCGGGCCTCGCCGGAGCGCACCGAGTTCAGCTCGGGGTCGACCGCGATGCCCAGTTCCTCCAGCCCGGCGGTGGCCGCCGCGCGCACCGGCGCCGCGTTCTCCCCGACGCCCGCGGTGAACGCGATCGCGTCCACCCGGCCGAGCACCGCGTAGTAGCCGCCGATGTACTTGCGCAGCCGGTGGATGTACGCGTCGAAGGCGAGCCTCGCGTCCGCGTCCCCGGCCTCGGCCCGGCGCATGATCTCGCGCATGTCGTTGTCGCCGCACAGGCCGCGCAGACCGCTGCGGCGGTTGAGCAGGTCGTCGATCTCGTCGATCGACAGCCCGCCCACCCGGTGCAGGTGGAACACCACACCGGCGTCGATGTCGCCCGAGCGGGTGCCCATGACCAGGCCCTCCAGCGGGGTCAGGCCCATCGAGGTGTCCAGGCAGCGGCCGCCGGCGACCGCCGAGGCGGAGGCGCCGTTGCCCAGGTGCAGCACGATCACGTTGACCTCGGCCGGGTCCTTGCCGAGCAGCCGGGCGGTGGCCCGCGAGACGTACTGGTGCGAGGTGCCGTGGAAGCCGTAGCGGCGCACCCGGTGCTCGTCGGCCACGGCCTTGTCGATCGCGTACCGGGCCGAGAACTCGGGCATCGAGGCGTGGAAGGCGGTGTCGAAGACGGCCACCTGGGGGAGGTCCGGGCGCAGCGCGCGGGCCACCTCGATGCCGGTGATGTTGGCCGGGTTGTGCAGCGGGGCGACCGGGATCAGCCGGCGGATCTCCTTGAGCACGTCGTCGGTGACCACGGTCGGCTCGGTGAAGCGCTTGCCGCCGTGCACCACCCGGTGGCCGATCGCGGCCAGCTCGGGGGAGTCCAGTCCGAGGCCGTCGGCGGCCAGCTCCTCGGCGACGGCCTTCAGGGCGGCGGAGTGGTCCGGGAAGAGCTGCGGCAGCTCGCGCGGCCCGCCCGAGGGCGGGGTGTGCACCAGCCGCCCGCCGGGCTCGCCGATCCGCTCCACCAGCCCGGAGGCGAGCCGGGCGCCGTCCAGCATGTCGATCAGCTGGTACTTCACCGACGAGGAGCCGGCGTTCAGGACGAGGACGCGCGTTCCTTCGCTCATGCCTGCTGCTCCTTGTCGTCCTGGGCCTGGATGGCGGTGATCGCGACGGTGTTGACGATGTCCTGGACCAGCGCGCCGCGCGAGAGGTCGTTGACGGGCTTGCGCAGGCCCTGGAGGACGGGGCCGACCGCCACCGCGCCCGCCGAGCGCTGGACCGCCTTGTAGGTGTTGTTGCCGGTGTTGAGGTCCGGGAAGATCAGCACGGTCGCCCGGCCCGCCACCGCGGAGCCCGGCAGCTTGGTGGCCGCGACGTGGGCGTCCACCGCCGCGTCGTACTGGATCGGGCCCTCGACCAGGATGTCCGGTCGCAGCTCGCGGACCAGCTCGGTGGCCTTGCGGACCTTGTCGACGTCCGCGCCGGACCCGGAGGTGCCGGTCGAGTACGAGAGCATCGCGACCCGCGGCTCCACCCCGAACTGGGCGGCGGTGGCGGCGGACTGGATCGCGATGTCGGCCAGCTGCTGGGCGTCCGGGTCGGGGTTGACCGCGCAGTCGCCGTACACCAGCACCTTGTCGGCCAGGCACATGAAGAAGACGCTCGACACGATGGCCGCGCCCGGCGAGGTCTTGATCACCTCGAAGGCGGGCCGGATGGTTGCCGCGGTGGAGTGCGCCGCGCCGGAGACCATGCCGTCCGCGATGCCCTCCTGGACCATCAGGGTGCCGAAGTACGAGACGTCGGTGACCACGTCCAGCGCCAGCTCGACGGTCACCCCCTTGTGGGCGCGCAGCCGGGCGTACAGCTCGGCGAACTGGCGGCGCAGCGGGCTGGTGGTCGGGTCGACGATCCGGACCTGGGCGCGGTCGGCGCCCGACTGCTCCTGCGGGAGGTCGATGCCGAGGCTCGCGGCCTTGCGGCGCACCGCGTCGGCCTCGCCGAGCAGGGTGAGGTCGCAGATGTTGCGGCGCAGCAGGATCTCGGCCGCGCGCAGCACCCGCTCCTCGGTGCCCTCCGGCAGGACGACGTGCCGCCGGTTCGCCCGGGCCCGCTCCAGCAGCTCGTGCTCGAACATCATCGGGGTGACGCGTTCGGATCGGCCGACCTCGATCAGGTTGGTCAACTCGGCCGTGTCGACGTGCAGTTCGAACAGTCCGAGGGCGATCTCGGCCTTCCGCGGGCTGGCCGCGGTGAGCTTGCCCTCCAGGTGGGTGAGGGTCGCGGCGGTCGGCCAGCTGCCCTCCGGGACGACCGCGACCGGGGTGCCGGGGGCGAGCCGGGCGGCCAGCGCCAGCACGTTCGGGCCGGGGTGCTGGCCGAGCGTCAGCAGCACGCCGGCGATCGGCGGGGCGCCGGCGGCGTGCGCGGCCAGCGAGCCGATCACCAGGTCGGCGCGGTCCCCGGGGGTGACGACCAGGGCGCCCTCGGTCAGGGCGTCCAGGAAGGTGGGCAGCATGGCGCCGCCGAAGACGAAGCCGCGGACGTCCCGGGCCAGGCCGGCGGCGTCCCCGAGCAGGACCTCGGCGCCGGTCGTCTCGACCAGCTGGGCGACGGTCGGCGCGGCCAGCGCCGGCTCCTCCGGGATGACGTAGGCCGGGATCGGCAGCTTCTCGGTGAGCTTGCGCTGGATCCGCTGCTTGGCGCCCGGGGCGACCCGGTTGGCGATCATCGCCAGGGTCTCGCAGCCCAGGTCGGTGAACGCCCGGTGGGCGTTGCGGACCTCGGCGACCACGGCCTCCGGGTCCTCGGCGTGCCCGCCGACCACCGGCAGCACGGCGGCGCCGAACTCGTTGGCCAGCCGGGCGTTGAAGGCCAGCTCGTCCGGGATGTTGGTGTCGGCGAAGTCGGTGCCGAGCACCAGCACCGCCTGGCAGCGCCGCTCCAGCGCGCGGAAGCGGTCGACCAGGGCGGAGACCAGCTCGTCCTGCCCCCGGGCGGCCTGCAGCGCGGCGGCCTCCTCGTAGCTGAGCCCGTACAGCTCGGAACTCGGCAGGTCGATCCGGTAGCGGCCGCGCAGCAGTTCCACCACGTGGTCCGAGCCCGGCTCTCCGCCGGGCGCGTGCGCGTGCACCAGCGGCCGGAACACCCCGACCCGGTCCACCTGGCGGGTGAGCAGTTCCATGACCCCGAGTTCGACCGCCTGCCGGCCGTCCCCCCGGTCGATACCGGTCACGTACACGCTGCGCGCCACGTGGGTGTCTCCGTCCCGTCGTCTCGGAATATGGCCATATCGACCATACCTTCGCACTGCGAACGGGCGTCCGCGAGCAGAGCGGCCACGTCGGGGCAAGGGCTGAACGTCCTGGGCTCGGGGTTTGCGCTGTCACCCGCCCTTGATGTACCTACATGACGTAGTTACATTGGAGGGCATGGAGACCATGGGACTGCGTGAGCTGAACCAGAACCCGTCCAAGGCGGTCGCGCGGGTCCGGGCCGGCGAGACGATCGTCGTCACCGACCGCGGGCGGCCCGTGCTGAGACTGGTGCCGGAGGAGCCCCCGGCGACGACCCTCGAGCGCATGATCGCGGCCGGCGAGGTCACCCCTCCCGCCGAGGAGGGCATGCCCGAGCTGGCCCTCGACCTGTTGCCGGACATCGGCAGCCTCTCGGACGTCCTGGTGGAAGACCGTGAACGGGAGCGGGAGCGTTGATCTATCTCGACTCCTGTGCGCTGCTGAAGTTCATCAAGCCGGAGCCGGAGACGGCCGCACTGCGGGCGTGGCGGCAGGCGCTGCCCACCGGGACGGAGCTGATCACCAGCGCGCTGGCCCGGCTGGAGATCACCCGCACCCTGCTCCGGGCGGGCTTGGCCCACCAGCAGGTCCCCTACTACGTGGACCAGGCGCTCCGGGGCAGCTACCAGGTCGACCTCAGCAGCGCGGTGCTCGCCCGGGCGCTCTCCTACCGCACTCCGCGCCTCGGCTCGCTGGACGCGTTGCACCTGGCCAGCGCGGACCCGTTCCGCACGGAGCTGACCGAGTTCATCACCTACGACCGCGAGCTGGGCAGGGCCGCGGAGGACCTCGGCTTCCCGGTGTCGGCACCGAGCTGAGCGCCTGCCCGGCCGGGCAGGCGCTCAGGCCCTCAGCGGGCCGGGCGGAGCCAGAGGGTGGCGAGCGGGGGGAGGACGAGTTCGGCGGAGCGGGGCTGGTCGTGCCAGGGGGTCGGTTCGGCCTTGATCGGGTGGGAGTTGCCGATGCCGCCGCCGCCGTAGGCCTCGGCGTCGGTGTTGAGCAGTTCCTCCCACAGCTGGTCGCGGCCGTCCAGGTCGGGCAGGCCGACCCGGTGGCCGTGCCGGACGACCGGGGAGAAGTTGCAGACCGCGACCAGCGGCGAGCCGTCGGCCGCGTACCGGACGAAGGAGAGCAGGTTGTCCTCGGCGGCGCCGCCGTCGAGCCAGCGGAAGCCGTCCGGGGTGGTGTCCCGTTCCCAGAGGGCGGGGGTGTCCAGGTAGTGCCGGTTGAGGTCGCGGACCAGCCGGCGGACGCCGTGGTGGTCCCGGTGGGCGGGCCACTGCTCGTCGAGCACCCACCACTGCGGGCCCTGCTCGTGGTCCCATTCCGCGCCCTGGGCGAACTCCTGCCCCATGAAGAGCAGTTGCTTGCCCGGGTGGGACCACATGAAGCCCAGGTAGGCGCGGTGGTTGGCGCGCTGCTGCCACCAGTCGCCGGGCATCTTGGAGACCAGCGCCTGCTTGCCGTGCACCACCTCGTCGTGCGAGATCGGCAGGACGTAGTTCTCCGAGTAGGCGTACACCATCGAGAAGGTGATCTCGTTGTGGTGGTACTTGCGGTGCACCGGCTCCTTGGACATGTAGACCAGCGAGTCGTGCATCCAGCCCATGTTCCACTTGAGCCCGAAGCCGAGGCCGCCGGCGTCGGTGGGGCGGGTGACGCCGTCCCAGGCGGTGGACTCCTCGGCGATGGTGACCACGCCGGGGCAGCGCCGGTAGACGGTGGCGTTCATCTCCTGGAGGAACGCGGCCGCGTCCAGGTTCTCCCGGCCGCCGTGCTGGTTGGGTGTCCAGGCGCCGCCCTCGCGGGAGTAGTCGAGGTAGAGCATCGAGGCGACGGCGTCCACCCGCAGGCCGTCGATGTGGAACTCCTCGCACCAGTAGACCGCGTTGGCGACGAGGAAGTTGCGCACCTCCGTGCGGCCGTAGTCGAACTCCAGGGTCCCCCAGTCGGGGTGCTCGGCGCGCAGCGGGTCGGCGGGCTCGTACAGCGGCTCGCCGTCGAAGCGGGCGAGTGCGAAGGCGTCCTTGGGGAAGTGGGCGGGCACCCAGTCGACGATCACGCCGATGCCGTGCCGGTGCAGGGTGTCGACCAGGTGGCGGAAGTCGTCCGGGCCGCCGAGCCGGGCGGTGGGGGCGTAGTAGCCGGACACCTGGTAGCCCCAGGAGCCGCCGAAGGGGTGCTCCATCACCGGCATGAGCTCCACGTGGGTGAAGTTCAACTCCTTGAGGTAGCGCGGCAGTTCTTCGGCGATGGCGCGGTAGTCGGTGAGGTCGGGCCGCCAGGAGGCCAGGTGCAGCTCGTAGACGGACATCGGTGCCCGGTGGTGCGCGGTGCGGGCCCGGCGGGCCATCCACTCGCCGTCCTGCCAGCGGTAGTCGGAGGAGGTGACCACCGAGGCGGTGGCGGGCGGGCACTGGGCGGCCCGGGCGAGCGGGTCGGCCTTGTCGAGCACCCAGCCCTGCCGGGTGTGGATCTCGTACTTGTACGCGGCGCCCTCGGCGAGGCCCGGGACGAAGAGTTCCCAGATCCCGGACGAGCCGAGCGAGCGCATCGGGTGCCCGGTGCCGTCCCAGTGGTTGAAGTCGCCGATCAGCCGGACGCCGACGGCGTTCGGTGCCCAGACCGCGAAGGCGGTGCCGGCGACGCCGTCGACGGTGCGCACGTGCGAGCCGAGGGCCTGCCAGAGCTGCTCGTGCCGGCCCTCGGAGATCAGGTGCAGGTCGAGTTCGCCGAGGGTGGGCGGGGAGCGGTAGCCGTCGTGCTGGACCAGCGGCTCGCCGCCGGGGTAGGTCACCAGCAGCCGGTAGTCCGGGACGTCGGCGCCGGCCACCAGTCCGGTGAACAACCCGCCCTGCTGGTGGGTGAGTTCGGCCGGGCCCTGGGTGGTCTCGACGACCACCCGCTCGGCGAGCGGGCGCAGTACCCGGATCGCGGTGCCGCCGTGCACCGGGTGCGCCCCGAGCAGGGCGTGCGGGTCGTGGTGCTGCCCGCCGACCAGCCGGTCCACCTCGGACGGCGGCAGCGGCGCCTCGGGCAGGCGCAGCGAGGCCGTGGGTGGGGCCGTGGGCGGGGCCGTGGGTGGGGCCGCGACCGGTGCGGACTCCTCGGCCGGCCCGGGTTCGTCGGCCGGCACGGACTCCTCGGCCGGGACGGGCTCGGGCCGGGATGAGTCCGGGCCGGCCAGGAAGGTGGCCGGGACGGGGCGGGTGGTGCGGCCTGGCGGGTCGAGCGGCGTCACGGCTGGGTCCTCCTGCGACGGGGGGTGGGCTAACTCCAGGGCGGCGGAACCGGGGGTGCGGGTGGGCCGGGGCGGTCAGACGGTGAGGGCGAGCCGGTTGATCGCGGCGAGCGGGATCGGCAGCCAGCTCGGCCGGTGCCGGGCCTCGTACACCACCTCGTACACCGCCTTGTCGATCTCCAGGGCCCGCATCAGCTCCGGTGAGGCCGCCGGGTCGGCGCCGCCGCCGGCGGTGTAGCCGGCGCAGAAGGCGGTGCGGTTGCGCTGGGCCCAGGCGGCGGCGAGGTGGGCGAGTTCCGGGTCGACCGGGCCGCCGGCCAGCAGGTGGGCGGCCGCGTAGTCGAAGGAGCGGAGCATCGCGGCGACGTCGCGCAGTGCGGGCTGCGGTTCGCGGCGTTCGTTGACGGACTTGGCGGGTTCGCCCTCGAAGTCCAGCAGCACCCAGCCGTGCGGGGTGCGCATGGCCTGTCCGAGGTGCAGGTCGCCGTGGATGCGCTGGACGGGCAGGCCGTCGGGGTGGGCGTCGGCGAGCTGCTGGAAGGCGGTGCGCAGCGCGGCCCGGTAGCGCAGCAGGCCGGGGAC
This sequence comes from Kitasatospora sp. NPDC086801, assembly GCF_044745805.1. Taxonomy (NCBI): domain Bacteria; kingdom Bacillati; phylum Actinomycetota; class Actinomycetes; order Kitasatosporales; family Streptomycetaceae; genus Kitasatospora; species Kitasatospora sp. NPDC086801. The sequence continues at coordinate 191,402 of NZ_JBIVAX010000003.1, read as the reverse complement.
GGCGGCGACGGCGCTGTCCAGCCGGTCGGCCATGGTGGTGGCGAGCCGGCTGGTCTGGGCGCGGTCGAGCCGGGCGACCGGCATCGAGCGGGCCAGGACCCGGTGGACTTCGGCGGTGGCCCGCCCGAGCCGGTGGGCCTCGATGGCGAAGTTGCCGGGGGAGGGGTCGCCCTTGAGCCGGCCGACCTGGTCGAGGGCGAGTTCCCAGCCGTCCTCGGCGTCCGGCAGGTAGCGCTGGAGCAGGCCGAGGGTGGCGGGTTCGGCGCGTTCCAGGCGGCTCTCGAACCAGGCGGCGACCCGGGGGATCCGGGTGGAGCCGGCCCGGGAGAGGGCGAGGGAGAGTTCGAGGTCGGGATTGGTGCCGGGGTGGATGCGGCGGAACAGTTTGAGGATGTACGAGGTGCCGTAGATGACCGAGCTGTTGGACTGCTCGGCGGTGGAGGCGCGGCCGGGGAGGTTGGCGGGGAGTCCGGAGCCGGGGGTGCGGCGGAAGGACAGCGAGCCGAACCGGTCGCCGGTGGCGAGGTGTTCCAGCAGCCGCCCGGTGAGTTCGGGGTCGTGGACCGCGTCGTAGAGCGCCGCGCCGTCGTACGGGCCCTGGCTGAGCCGGCCGAGCACGGCGCTGGGCTCGATGTCCTCGGTCCCCTCCGAGCGGATGCCGAGCAGGAGTTGGTAGATGTCGCCGTGCGGGGCGCCGGCCGTGGTGGCGTGCTCGACCCGTAGCAGCAGGTGCAGCAGGGCCGGGTCGCCGACCTGGAGCGGGGTGCCGACCATCGGGGTGAGGCCGGTGATGGGTCGCCCCTTTCCGGCGTACCAGCGCTGGGTGGGGAGCCACTCGGCGATCAGCGGCAGCGCCGCCTGGACGAGTTCGCTGACCCCCAGGGCGGTTCTCCGGGCCCCGGTGCTCCGCGGGCCCGCCGGCGCGGCGGGGTCGGCGGGGGCGTCCTGCTGCACATGGGCTTGAGAACGGGAGGTTTCGGACATGACTCCCTTTCCCCGGAAGCGGGCGGACTGCCCGACGGGTCTGGCCGGGTCCGTCAGTCTTCCGGATTTCGGCGGCGCGGCGGCGGCGGCACGCGAGCGGGGCTCAGGTGTCACGCCTTCGTGTGGGTGGCCGTTGGGCTGTTCTCCGTACGCGGCGGTGCAGAGAACTCCGGGGGCGCAGGGGTTCAACTCGCGCCCCCGGAGGGTCTGGTGCTGCTGTGGGGCAGGGTGTGGCGGATCGTTACTTCGAGCGCCTGGTCCCGCTCAGGCGCGGTGGCTGCCGGAGCTGGAACCAGTAGAAGCCGTGGCCGGCCAGCGTGAGCAGGTAGGGCCACTCGCCGATCGAGGGGAAGCGCACCCCGCCGATCAGCTCGACCGGGTACCGTCCGCCGTACTGCCGCAGGTCCAGCTCGGTCGGCTGCGCGAACCGTGAGAAGTTGTTCACGCACATGACCAGGTCCCCCTCGTGTTCACGCACGAAGGCCAGCACGGCGGGGTTGCTGGAGGGCAGTTCGGTGTACGTGCCGAGGCCGAACGCCGGATTGAGCTTGCGGATCTCGATCATGCGACGCGTCCAGTGCAGCAGCGAACTCGAACTGCTCTGCTGCGCCTCGACGTTGGTCACCTGGTAGCCGTACACCGGGTCCATGATGGGCGGCAGACTGAGCCTGCCCGGGTCGGCGGATGAGAAACCCGCGTTGCGGTCCGGGGTCCACTGCATCGGCGTGCGCACGCCGTCCCGGTCGCCCAGCCAGATGTTGTCGCCCATGCCGATCTCGTCCCCGTAGTAGAGCACCGGTGAGCCGGGCAGGGAGAACAGCAGGGCGGTGAACAGCTCGATCTGGTTGCGGTCGTTCTCCAGCAGCGGGGCGAGCCGGCGGCGGATGCCCACGTTGGCGCGCATCCGGGGGTCCTTGGCGTACTCCGCGTACATGTAGTCGCGCTCCTCGTCGGTGACCATCTCCAGGGTCAGCTCGTCGTGGTTGCGCAGGAAGATGCCCCACTGGCAGCCGCCGGGGATCTGCGGGGTCTTGGCGAGGATCTCCGACACCGGGTAGCGGGACTCCCGCCGCACGGCCATGAAGATCCGGGGCATCACCGGGAAGTGGAACGCCATGTGGCACTCGTCGCCGCCTGCGGTGAAGTCGCCGAAGTAGTCGACGACGTCCTCGGGCCACTGGTTGGCCTCGGCGAGCAGCACGGTGTCGGGGTAGTCGGCGTCGATCTCCTTGCGGACCCGCTGGAGGAACTCGTGGGTCTCCGGCAGGTTCTCGCAGTTGGTGCCCTCGCGGGCGAACAGGTACGGCACCGCGTCCAGCCGGAAGCCGTCGATGCCGAGGTCGAGCCAGAACCGCAGTCCGGCGATCATCTCCTGCTGGACGCGGGGGTTGTCGTAGTTGAGGTCCGGCTGGTGGGAGAAGAACCGGTGCCAGTAGTACTGCTTGCGGACCGGGTCGTAGGTCCAGTTGGAGGTCTCGGTGTCGACGAAGATGATCCGGGCGTCCGGGTACTGCTTGTCGTCGTCGGCCCACATGTAGAAGTCGCCGTACGGGCCGTCCGGGTCCGTCCGGGAGGCCTGGAACCACGGGTGCTGGTCACTGGTGTGGTTCATGACGAAGTCGATGATCACGCGCATGCCTCGGGCGTGCGCGGCGTCGACGAACTCCATGAAGTCGGCGAGGTCGCCGAACTCCGGCAGCACCGACTTGTAGTCGGCCACGTCGTACCCGCCGTCGCGCAGCGGCGAGGCGAAGAACGGCGGGAGCCAGAGGCAGTCGACCCCGAGCCACTGCAGGTAGTCGAGCTTGGCGGTGAGCCCCTTCAGGTCCCCGACCCCGTCGCCGTTGCTGTCCTGGAAGGACCGCACCAGCACCTCGTAGAAGACCGCACGCTTGAACCACTCCGGGTCCAGGTTCTTCTTCGAGGTCTCCGGGAAGGTGTCGGGGACGGGCTCGTTCACTGTCACGCTGGGTTCCTCCGAACGGTGAGGAGGTGAGCCGGCTCGGCTGAGGGATCGAGCCGGACGTAGTTGTGCCGGCCCCAGGTGTAGACGGCGCCGGTGAGCTCGTCGTGCACCGCGTAGGGGCCGCCGGCGTCATGCCCCGGGAGGGCGAGCGTGACGGTGGCCTCCTGGACGTGGTGCGGGTCGAGGTTGACCACGGTGACGACCTGGTCGATGAGGCCCTCGGGGGTGGTCGCGGTCTTGGAGTAGGCGAGCACCTGGTCGTTGTCGGTGGGGTGGAAGCGCAGGTTGCGCAGCTGCTGCAGGGCGGGGTGGCGCCGGCGCAGCCGGTTCAGCACGGTGAGCAGCGGCGCGAGGGAGTCGGTGCGGGTCCAGTCGCGCGGGCGCAGCTCGTACTTCTCCGAGTGCAGGTACTCCTCGGACCCGGGGTGGGCCGGCTCGTCCTCGTACAGCTCGAAGCCGGCGTAGACGCCGTAGCTGGGGGCGAGGGTGGCGGCGAGCACGGCGCGGACGGCGAACGCGGCGCGGCCGCCGTGCTGGAGGTAGCCGTGCAGGATGTCCGGGGTGTTGGCGAAGAAGTTGGGCCGCATGTAGGCGGCGGCGTCACCGGTGAGTTCGGTGAGGTACTCGGTGATTTCCGGTTTGGTGGTGCGCCAGGTGAAGTACGTGTACGACTGGTGGAAACCGATCTTCCCCAGGGTGTGCATCATCGCGGGCCGGGTGAAGGCCTCCGCCAGGAACACGACGTCCGGGTCGGTGCGGGCGATGTCGGCGAGCACCTTCTCCCAGAACGCCACCGGTTTGGTGTGCGGGTTGTCGACCCGGAAGATCCGAACGCCGTGGGACATCCAGAACCGGAGGATCCGGATGGTTTCCTTGACGATTCCCTCCATGTCCTGGTCGAAGTTGATCGGATAGATGTCCTGGTACTTCTTCGGCGGGTTCTCGGCGTACGCGATGGTGCCGTCCGCGCGGTGGCTGAACCATTCCGGGTGCTTGTTCACCCACGGATGGTCGGGGGAGCACTGGAGGGCGAAGTCCAGCGCCACCTCCAGGTGCAGGGCCTGGGCCTCGGCGACGAAGTGGTCGAAGTCCTCGATCGTGCCGAGGTCGGGGTGGACCGCGTCGTGGCCGCCCTCGGGGGAGCCGATCGCCCAGGGCGAGCCGACGTCGTGCGGACCGGCCGTCAGGGCGTTGTCCGGGCCCTTGCGGAAGGCTCGCCCGATCGGGTGCACCGGCGGCAGGTAGACCACGTCGAAGCCCATCGCGGCGACGGCCGGCAGCCGTTCGGCGGCGGTGCGCAGGGTGCCCGAACGCGGCGGCTCGACGCCGCCGGGGTCCACCACCGCGCCCTCCGACCGGGGGAAGAACTCGTACCAGGAGCCGTACAGCGCGCGCTCGCGGTCCACCTGGAGCGGCAGCGGACGGGAGGTGCTGAGCAGTTCGCGCAGCGGGTACCGGGCCAGCAGGTCCAGCACCTCGGGGGCGAGCGCGGCGGCCAGCCGGGACAGCGGTGGCAGGCCCGGGTCGCGCAGCGCCTCGGCGGCGGCCAGCACGTGCGCGCGGCCCTCCTTCTTCGGCACGCCGCCCGCGGCCTGCTCCAGCAGCCGGGCGCCCTCCTCCAGGACCAGCGCGGTGTCGATCCCGGCGGGCAGCTTCACGGCGGCGGTCCGGCGCCAGGTGGCGACCGGGTCGCTCCACGCCTCGACCAGGTACGACCAGCGGCCGGGCGCGGTCGGGGTGACGTGCGCGCCCCAGCGGTCGGTGCCCTCGGCCAGCTCGCGCATCGGCGTCCACGGGCCGCTGCGGCCGCGCGGGTCGCGCAGCACCACGTTGGCGTTGACGGCGTCGTGGCCCTCGCGGAACACGGTCGCGGTGACCGGGAAGGTCTCGCCGACGACGGCCTTGGCCGGGCGGCGGCCGGCGTCGACGAGGGGGCTGACGTCCAGGACGGGGATGCGGCCGATCACGGTGTCGCTCTCTGTCGTCTTGCGGGCGGCGGGCTTGCGGGCGGAGGCCTTGCGCGGCGCGGTGCCGGCGGCGCCCTCGGCGACGGCCCCGGTGCTCCCGACGGCCCCGGTGGTCCCGGCGGCTTCGGCGGTGGCCTTCGCGGTGGCGGCGGCGCGGCGCGTGGTGGTGGTGCGCCTGCGCGGTGCCGCGGTCCGGCCCTCCTCGGCCCCGGGTTGTCGAGCCGCTTCGGCCGGTTCGGTGCCGACCGCCCCCGCGGCCCGCGGCGCCGGCATCGCCGGATCCGTCCGAGTGTCAGAATCCATCCGGCCAGCCGATTCCGCGACCGCTGCGTCGAGGGTGTCGGCCACCGGTGTGGACTGGTCCCGCGTGTCGCCGTGCATGTCAAACTCCTGCCCGAGATCGGCGGCAGCTCCCGCTGGCCGGGGATGGGCCAGGGGAGTACCGGGAGGACTGCTGGGTGGGGAGGACGTGCGACCGGAAGCCTGCCCGCGCCGCCGTCCCCGGCAACCTGCCCGGCGCCCGCCCAGCCCGTGGCGGGGGCCCTGGAGCCGCGCGCGTCCCGGCGCGCGCCTCCAGGGGCACGCCCGTGGGCGACCCGGTCGACCCGTGAACGAGCAGGCCGAGCACGAGGACACGCGTCGGTGCGAGGTGAGCGCCGAATGGGCTAAGGAGAAGGGGAACGATCAACGCGAAAAGGATTCGGACGTGCTGCTTCAAGGCGGACGCCACCCGCCGCCGCACTCCCCGCAGCATCAACGACCTTGAGTCATCCTCGCACCGGGGACAAGACTTTTGCAGCGGTACGACAGTAGTTTCGGGCTTTGTCCTGAGCGGATGAGCCATCGGAAATGGACCTGTTCCGCAGTGTTCACACATTGGTAGCGCAGGCCCCGGAAATGTGCGCCTCGTGCGCCCCCCATGCAGCCCAATGCGCCGAATGCGATCTCATCAATAGGCCGAACGGATGCCCAATAGCCCACTTGACGCACTGTCATGACGACCATCGAGGCTACGCTTCACGCCGTGAAGGCAATCCGCAGATTCACCGTCCGCACCGTCCTGCCCGAACAACTCCAGCCGCTGCACGAGCTGGCCCTCAACCTGCGCTGGTCCTGGCACCCCGAGACCAGGGACCTCTTCCGGTCCGTGGACCCGGAGGTCTGGGCCGCGACCGGCGAGGACCCGGTGCGGCTGCTCGGGGAGGTCCCGGCCGCCCGGCTCGCCGCCCTCGCCGCCGACCGGCGGTTCCTGCGCAGACTCGGCGACCTCGCCGAAGACCTGCGGGAGTACCTGAGCGGCCCGCGCTGGTACCAGGCCCAGCAGGAGGCCGCCGCCACCCCGCCGCCCGCCGCCATCGCCTACTTCTCCCCGGAGTACGGCATCGCCGCCGCGCTGCCCCAGTACTCCGGCGGGCTCGGCATCCTGGCCGGCGACCACCTCAAGGCCGCCAGCGACCTCGGCGTCCCGATCATCGGCGTCGGCCTGTTCTACCGGCACGGCTACTTCCGGCAGTCCCTCAACCGGGACGGCTGGCAGCAGGAGCGCTACCCGCTGCTCGATCCGGACGAACTCGCGGTCAGCCTGGTCCGTGAGGGCGACGGCACCCCCAGCCGGGTCGACCTCGCCCTGCCCGGCGGCCGCACCCTGGCCGCGCACATCTGGAAGGCCCAGGTCGGGCGGGTCCCGCTGCTGCTCCTCGACTCCGACATCGAGGCCAACTCGCCCGCCGAGCGCGACGTCACCGACCGGCTCTACGGCGGCGGCAGCGAGCACCGGCTGCTCCAGGAGATGCTGCTCGGCATCGGTGGCGTCCGGGCCGTCCGCGTCTACTGCCGGCTCACCGGGCACCCCGCCCCCGAGGTCTTCCACACCAACGAGGGCCACGCGGGCTTCCTCGGCGTCGAACGGATCCGCGAGCTGGTCGCCGCCGGCGCACCCGACCCCGGCACCGTCGGCCTGGACTTCGCCGCCGCCCTGGAGTCCGTCCGGGCCGGCACCCTGTTCACCACCCACACGCCCGTCCCGGCCGGCATCGACCGCTTCGACCGCGAGCTGGTGGCCCGCCACTTCAGCGGCGACGCCGCCCTGCCCGGCGTCCCGGTCGAACCGGTGCTCGCGCTCGGCGCCGAGACCTGGCCCGGCGGGGACCCGAAGCTCTTCAACATGGCCGCCATGGGCCTACGGCTCGCCCAGCGCGCCAACGGGGTCTCCACCCTGCACGGCGAGGTCAGCCGTTCCATGTTCAACGGCCTCTGGCCCGGCTTCGACGCCGCCGAGGTGCCGATCACCTCGGTCACCAACGGCGTCCACGCCGCCACCTGGATCGACCCGGCGGTCGTGCGGCTCGGTGCCGCCGAGATCGGCGCCGACCGCGCCGAGGACGCCATGACCACCGGCGACGCCAAGCGCTGGACCGGTCTGGAGAGGATCGGCAACACCGAGATCTGGGACCTGCGCCGCAGCCTGCGCGCCCAGTTGGTCGACGAGGCCCGCCGCCGGCTGCGCGACTCCTGGCGCCAGCGCGGCGCGGGCGAGGCCGAACTCGGCTGGGTCTCCTCGGTGCTCGACCCCGACGTGCTCACCATCGGTTTCGCCCGCCGGGTGCCCTCGTACAAGCGGCTCACCCTGATGCTGCGCGACCCGGACCGGCTGCGCGCCCTGCTGCTGCACCCCGACCGGCCGGTGCAGATCGTGGTCGCCGGCAAGGCCCACCCGGCCGACGACGGCGGCAAGCGGCTGATCCAGCAGATGGTCGCCTTCGCCGACGACCCGGCCGTCCGGCACCGGATCGTCTTCCTGCCGGACTACGACATGGCGATGGCCCGGCACCTCTACCCGGGCTGCGACGTCTGGCTGAACAACCCGCTGCGCCCGCTGGAGGCCTGCGGCACCTCCGGGATGAAGGCCGCGCTCAACGGCTGCCTCAACCTGTCCGTCCTGGACGGCTGGTGGGACGAGTGGTACGACGGTCAGAACGGCTGGGCGATCCCCACCGCCGACGAGACCGGCGGCGTGCTCGACCCGGACAGCAGCGAGGCCGAGCGCCGCGACGACATCGAGGCCGCCGCGCTGTACGACCTGATCGAGGAGCAGGTCGCCGGGCGGTTCTACGACCGGGGCGCGGACGGGCTGCCGCACCGCTGGATCGCCATGGTCCGGCACACCCTGGTCACCCTCGGCCCCAAGGTGCTGGCCGGGCGGATGGTCCGCGAGTACGTCGAACGGCTGTACACCCCGGCGGCGCTGGCCCAGCGGGAGCTGGTGGGGGCCGAGCACCCGCCCCGAGCCGAAGGGAGCGCCGGAGCGACGACCGTCGACACCGGATTCGAGCGTCCGGGGGCGAGCGGGCGATTCGCCGGCGCCCTGGAGCTGGCGGCCTGGAAGGCGAAGGTCCGGGAGGCCTGGCCGGCCGTGCGGGTCGAGCACGTCGAGGCGGACTGTCCGGACGAGGCGCAGGAGCTGGGCAGCTCGCTGTCGTTGCGGGTGCAGGTCGCGCTCGGGGTGCTGGAGCCGGGCGACGTCGAGGTGCAGGCGGTGTCCGGCCGGGTGGACGAGACGGACGGCATCTCGGACGGGTGCGTGCTCGCCCTCAAGCCGGTCGGCGGGTCCGACCTGGACGGCCGGACCCGCTACGAGGGCTCGCTGGAGCTGTGCCGGACCGGCCCGTTCGGTTACACCGTCCGGGTGCTGCCGGCCCACCCCCGGCTGGCCTCCCCGGCCGAGCTGGGGCTGGTGGCCGTGCCCGCCGAGTCGTCGGGGATGGACGCGGGGGTGCTGCGGTGAGGCCCTGCCGCGGGGAGCCCTAGACCAGGCTGTCCCGCCAGGCCTGGTGGAGGGCGGCGAAGCGGCCGGATCCGTCGATCAGTTCCTGCGGGGAGCCGTCCTCGACGATCCGGCCCTGGTCCATCACCAGGACGCGGTCGGCGATCTCCACGGTGGAGAGCCGGTGCGCGATGATCACCGCCGTCCGGCCGGCCAGCACCGTGCGCATGGCCCGCTGGACGGCCTGCTCGCCGGGGACGTCCAGCGAACTGGTCGCCTCGTCGAGGATCAGCACCGCCGGGTCGGCGAGCAGGGCGCGGGCGAAGGCGACCAGCTGGCGCTGCCCGGCGGAGATCCGGCCGCCGCGCTTGCGCACGTCGGTGTCGAAGCCGTCCGGGAGCGCGGCGATGAACCCGTGGGCGCCGATGTCCCGGGCGGCCTGCTCGACCTCCTCGCGGCCGGCGCCGGGGCGGCCGATCGCGATGTTCTCGGCGACGGTGCCGGAGAACAGGAAGGACTCCTGGGTCACCATCACCACGCCGCGCCGCAGCTCGGGGGTGGCGAGGTCGCGCAGGTCCACGCCGTCCAGCCGGATCCGGCCGTCGGTCGGGTCGTAGAAGCGGGCCAGCAGCTTGGCGACCGTCGACTTCCCGGCGCCGGTCGCGCCGACCACCGCCACCGTCTGCCCGGCCGGGATCACCAGGTCGAACGGCGGCAGCACCTGCTTTCCGGTGCGGTAGGCGAAGCGGGTCCCCTCGAAGCGGACCTCGCGCCCCTTGCCGACGGCCTGCGGCAGTTCGGCGGGCGCGGCCGGTTCGGCGACGGTCGGCTCGTGGGCCAGCAGGCCGGCGATCTTCTCCAGCGCGGCGGCGGCCGACTGGTAGCTGTTCAGGAACATCGCCAGCTGGTCGATCGGGTCGTAGAGCCGGCGCAGGTAGAGCACGAAGGCGGTGAGCACGCCCAGTTCGACCGTGCCGTCGGCGACCAGGTAGGCGCCGAGCAGCACCACGCCGGTGGTCCACAGGTTGGCGGTGACGCGGGAGAGGCCGACGTAGCGGGCGATCTCCAGCAGGCCGTCCGCCGTCGCGGTGGCGGACTGCCGGTTGACCACGGCGAAGGCGTCGTCGTTGGCCTTCTCGCGGCGGAAGGCCTGCACCGGGCGGATGCCGTTCATGGTCTCGGTGAAGCGGACGATCAGCGAGGCGGCCGAGGTGCGGGAGCGGCGGTAGACCCGGCGCGAGCGGCTGCGGAAGGAACGGGCGATCAGCGCCAGCGGCAGGATCGACGCCAGTGAGACCAGGCCGAGCCGCCAGTCCAGCACCAGCAGCAGCACCGAGATGTAGCAGACCGACAGGAGGACGGTCAGCAGTTCCTGGAGGCCCTCGGAGAGCAGTTCGCGCAGCGCGTCCACGTCGCTGGTGGCGCGGGAGATGATCCGGCCCGAGGTGTAGCGCTCGTGGAAGTCCAGGCTCAGCCGCTGGGCGTGCCGGAAGATCCGGCCGCGCAGCTCCAGCAGGATGTCCTGGTTGACCCGGGCGCTGATCTTGATGAACGCCCACTGCAGCAGCAGGCTGAGCAGCGCGCAGGCCAGGTAGGCGGAGACCACCGCGACCAGCGGGCCGCTGTCGCTCTCGCGCAGCGCCGGGATGCCGCGGTCCATCGCGATGGCGACCAGCAGCGGGCCGGACTGCAGGGCGGCCTGCTGGACCAGGATCACCAGCATCGCGACGGCGATCCGGGCCCGGTGCGGGCCGAGCAGCGAGCGCAGCAGCGCCCGGGGCGCGCCGGGCGGGACGGGGATGTCCTCCTCGTCGGCCGGGGGCGGCGGCAGTTGGTCCTCGGCCGGCTGGGCGGTCTCCCGTTCGGCGGGGCCGACGGGCGAGATGGTGGTGGTCATCGGGTGGTGCTCCCCTCGGAGACCAAGGCGGCCTCGGGCATCGGGGCGGACTCGCCCGACATCAGTTCGCGGTAGTGCGCGCAGTCGCGCAGCAGGTCCTGGTGGGTGCCGACGGCCTCGATCCGGCCGTCGGAGAGCACCGCGACCCGGTCGGCGAGCAGCACGGTGCTCGGGCGGTGGGCGACCACCAGGGCGGTGGTGGCGCCGAGGACCTGGCGCAGCGCCCGTTCGACCAGGGCCTCGGTGTGCACGTCGAGGGCGGAGAGCGGGTCGTCCAGCACCAGGAAGGCCGGGTCGCCGACCACCGCACGGGCCAGGGCGAGGCGCTGGCGCTGGCCGCCGGACAGGCTCAGGCCCTGCTCGCCGACCTCGGTGTCCACGCCGTCCGGGAGCTTCTCCACGAAGGAGGCCTGGGCGGTGGCCAGGGCGGCGCGCAGCTGCTGGTCGTTCGCGCCCGGGGCGCCCATCAGGACGTTCTCCCGGACGGTGGCGGAGAACAGGGTGGGCTCCTCGAAGGCGACCGCGACCAGCTCGCGCAGCCGCTCCCGGGGGAGGTCGCGGATGTCCCGGCCGTCCAGGGTGATGGTGCCGGCGGTGGCCTCGTACAGGCGGGGGAGCAGCGCGGTGAGCGTGGTCTTGCCGCTGCCGGTGGCGCCGACCAGGGCCATCGTCTCGCCGCTGCGGATGTGCAGGTCGATGCCGGCCAGCAGGTCGGGGGTGTGGTCGGGGGCGTCGGGGTAGCGGAAGCGGACACCGGTGAAGCGGATGCCGTCGGGGGTGGGGCCGAGGCCGTCGGCGGTGCCCGGGTCGGCGGTCTCGGGCTCGTCCAGCACCTCGAAGAAGCGGTCGGTGGCGGTGGCGGCCTCGTTGGCGTAGGCGAGCAGCCAGCCCAGGGACTCGACCGGCCAGCGCAGCGCCAGCGCGGTGGAGAGGAAGGCGACCAGGGTGCCGGCGCTCAGCTCGTCGTGGGCGACCAGGTAGGCGCCGACGGCGAGGGCGCAGCCGAGGGCGATCTCGGGCAGGCCGACGATGACCGCCCAGAGGTTGGCGAGCAGCCCGGCCTTGCGCAGTTCGGTGCGGCGCAGGTCGTGGGCCTGGGCGCGGAAGCGCTCGGCCATCGAGCGGTGGCGGCCGAAGGCCTTGAGGATGCGGATGCCGAGGACGGACTCCTCGATGACGGTGGCGAGGTCGCCGTTCTGGTCCTGGGCGCGGCGGGAGGCGCCGGAGTAGCCGGCCTCGAACCGCCGGGTGAGCACGAACAGCGGGACGGCGGGCAGCAGGATGATCAGGGCGAGCCGCCAGTCCTGGGTGAACATCACCGCCGTGCCGGCCAGGAACATCGCCGAGTTGACGATCAGGAAGACCAGGGGGAAGGCCAGAAACAGCCGCATGGTGTACATGTCGGCGGTCGCCCGGGAGAGCAACTGGCCGGAGCCCCAGCGCTCGTGGAAGGAGATCGGCAGCCGCTGGAGCTTGGCGAAGAGGTCGCCGCGCATGGCCGTCTCCAGCCCGGCCAGCGGGCGGGCCAGGACCACCCGGCGGGTGTAGAACAGTGCGGCCTCGACCAGCCCGAGGACCAGCAGCAGGCCCACCAGCGGCCAGAGTCCGCTCAGGTCGTGCTCGGCGAGCGGGCCGTCGACGATCCGGCCGAGGACCAGCGGGACGCCGAGGACGCTCAGCATGGCGACCAGGGCGGCGGCCACCGAGGTGGCCAATCGGCGGCGGACGGCGCGGGCGTAGGGCCACAGGCGCAGCAGGGAGCGGACCGTGGAGCGGTGCCCGGTCGCGGTGTCGTCGTGTTGTCGGTTCTCGGCCATCGTCGTGAGGGTAGGACGAGGTCGCGTCATTTCTCATCAGGTTTTTCACCCCTGACAGAACCCTTCGGCGAGAACCGGCCACCCGTCCGGGCGGGGTGCGGGTGAACGGCGGGGCGGGGGTGAACGGCGGGGCGGGGCGAGCGGGGCGCGGGGGGCCCGGGCGCCGTGGGGCCCGTGCCGGGTCGGCGTCCCGGAGCGGGCTAGGGCTGCGGGGCGGGCGCGCGCAGCAGCCGCAGCGAGCGCCCGGCCAGTACCGTCACGCCCTGCGGACAGGACTCGCCGCCGCCCTCGACGGCGGTGTCGACCACCGTCTCGTACGCCTCCTCCGGCGCGGCCCAGGGCTCGCCGGGGAGGGTGAACGGCACCGGTTCGTGGCCGGTGTTGAGCAGCAGCAGGAAGCTGTCGTCCCGCGTCGGCCGCCCGGCCTCGTCCCGCTCGGACATCGCGGTGCCGGACAGCAGCATGCCCAGGCAGGCGGTCGGCGCGAACCAGTCGGCCTCGGTCATCTCCTTGCCCAGCGGGGTGAACCAGGCGAGGTCCGGCTGGCCGCCCGGGGCGGCGGCCCGGCCGGAGAAGAACGCCCGCTGCCGCAGCACCGGGTGGGCCCGGCGCAGCCGGATCAGCCGGGCGGTCAGCTCGTACAGCCCCTGCCAGCGGGGCTCCGCCAGGAGTGACCAGTCCAGCCAGCCGAGCTCGTTGTCCTGGCAGTAGGCGTTGTTGTTGCCGCCCTGCGTGCGGCCCAGCTCGTCCCCGGCGGTGATCATCGGGACGCCGGTGGAGAGCAGCAGCGTGGCCATCAGGTTGCGCAGTTGGCGCAGCCGCAGGGCGTTCACCTCCGGGTCCGTGGTCTCGCCCTCGACGCCGTGGTTCCAGGACCGGTTGTCGTCGGTGCCGTCCCGGTTGGCCTCGCCGTTGGCCTCGTTGTGCTTGCGGTCGTAGCTGACCAGGTCGCGCAGCGTGAAACCGTCGTGCGCGGTCACGTAGTTGACGGAGGCGTACGGGCGGCGGCCGCCGCGCTGGTAGAGGTCGGAGGAGCCGGACAGCCGGTAGCCCAGCTCGCGCACGTCCGGGCGGGCGCCGCGCCAGAAGTCCCGCACGGTGTCCCGGTACTTGTCGTTCCACTCGGCCCACAGCGGCGGGAAGCCGCCGACCTGGTAGCCGCCCGGGCCGACGTCCCAGGGCTCGGCGATCAGCTTCACCCGGCTGAGCAGCGGATCCTGGGAGACGGCGGCGAGGAAGGGGTGGTCCATGTCCACCCCGTCGGTGCCGCGGGCGAGGGCGGCGGCGAGGTCGAAGCGGAAGCCGTCCACGCCCATCTCGGTGACCCAGTACCGCAGCGAGTCGGTGACCAGCCGGACCACCTGCGGGCGGCGGGTGTCCAGGGTGTTGCCGCAGCCGGTGAAGTCCGCGTAGCCGCGCGGGCGGTGCGGGGCCGGGCGGTAGTAGGCGGTGTTGTCGATGCCGCGCAGCGAGAGCATCGGGCCGAGTTCGGCGCCCTCGGCGGTGTGGTTGAACACCACGTCGAGGATCACCTCGATCCCGGCGGCGTGCAGGGCGCGGACCATCCGCTTGAACTCGCCGACCTGGCCGCCGCGCGAACCGGCCGCCGAGTAGCCGGCGTGCGGGGCGAAGTAGCCGATCGTGTTGTAGCCCCAGTAGTTGACCAGGCCGCGCGCCTGGAGGTGGTCCTCGCTGGCGTACTGGTGCACCGGCAGCAGCTCGACGGCGGTCACGCCGAGGCGGGTCAGGTGCGCGATGGCGGCCGGGTGGGCCAGGCCCGCGTAGGTGCCGCGGAGCTCCGGCGGGATGCCGGGGTGGCGCATGGTGAAGCCGCGCACGTGCAGTTCGTAGAGCACCGTCTCGGCCCACGGGGTCTTCGGGCGGTGGTCGTCGTACCAGTCGTCGTCATCGTGGACGACCACGGATCTGGGCACATAGCGGGCCGAGTCGCGGTTGTCCCGGACGGTGTCGGCGACGTCCGCCTCCGGCCAGTTGCGGACGGCGGCGCAGACCGCGTCGTGGCTGGTGTAACAGCCGTCCACGGCGCGGGCGTACGGGTCGAGCAGCAGCTTCGCCGGGTTCCAGCGGGCGCCGGTCCACGGGTCCCACCGGCCGTGCACGCGGAAGCCGTACCGGGTGCCGGGGCGGACGCCGGGCAGGAAGCCGTGCCAGGTCTGGAAGTCCTGCTCGGTGAGGCGGTGCCGGGCCTCCCGGCCGTCCTCGTCGAACAGGCAGAGGTCGACCGCCTCGGCGCCGGCCGCCCAGAGCGCGAAGTTGGTTCCCTGGCGGCCCTGTTGGTCGGTCCGGAAGCGCGCGCCGAGCGGCTGCCAGCTGCCGGGCCACGGTGGCTCGGCGGTGTCCCCGCCGGGCGGCCGCACTCCGGCTTCCAGCTCCTGCCCTGACGCCATGGCCGCACCCTCCCTGGACGGGGTGTCCCGGACCCCGTTCACTTCCTCTTTCCCGGATTGCGCAGATCGGAAGCGGCTGAACGGGGGCTTACCGGCGGATGGCGGCCGATGGATGGGGGGATTTCGCGCGGCTGCGCGTGTCCCCGCCGTGATTGCCCTCGTTGTTCCCGGTATCGGACGCTCCTGGTGCCGGACGTTCCCGGCATCGGGCGTTCCCGGTGACCGGAGGTGCCCGGTACCGGATGCTCCCGGTACCGGACGTGAACAGTGGGAGGCCCCGGAATGCGGCGCCGAGGACGGGTGTGGGCGCGGCGGGCGGCGGCGGTGGCCTGGGGCCTCGCCGTCCTGACGGGGTGCGGCGGCTCCCCGGCGGCCCCGGCGCAGGACGCCGCCGCGCCCGGGGCGCACACCCCGCCCCCGCCGCCGTCCCGGGCGGTCGTCACGGCGCTGCCCGCCGACGGCGCCCAGGACGTGCCGCCGGAGGGCCCGGTCCGGGTGACGGCGGCGCAGGGCCGGCTGGTCACCGTCCGGTTGGCCGACGCCAGGGGCGCCGAGCTCCCCGGCACGATCGCCCCGGACGGCGCCACCTGGAAGCCCGACGGCCCGCTGCCGCTGGGCACCGCGTACACCCTGGACGCCGTCGCCGAGGACGACCAGGGCCAACGGGCGGCCCAGCACTCGGCGTTCTCCACGATGGCCCGGGCGCACACCTTCGTCGCCTTCTTCACCCCGGAGGACGGCTCCACGGTCGGCGTCGGCATGCCGGTGTCGCTGCGCTTCAGCCGGCCGATCACCGACCGGGCGGCGGTGGAGAAGGCCGTCCAGGTGAGCGCCGACCCGCCCGTCCCGGTGGCCGCGCACTGGTTCGGCAACCAGCGGCTGGACGTCCGCCCGCAGCAGTACTGGGCGGCCGGCACCAAGGTGACGGTGGCGCTGCGGCTGAAGGACGTGCAGGGCGCGCCGGGCGAGTTCGGCACCCAGACCAAGGACCTGCACTTCACCGTCGGCCGGGCCCAGGTCTCCACCGTCGACCTGGACGCGCACACCCTGACCGTCCGGGCCGGCCAGGGCGGCAAGGTGGTGCGGGTGCTCAAGGTGTCCGGTGGCAGCCACGACCACTCCACCTACCGGGGCGTCATGGTGGTGTCGGAGAAGTACAAGGTGACCCGGATGAACTCGCAGACCGTCGGGATGGGCGACGAGTACGACATCAAGGACGTGCCGCACGCGATGCGGCTGACCAACTCCGGCACCTTCGTGCACGGCAACTACTGGGCGGATCCGGGGGTGTTCGGCACCGCCAACACCAGCCACGGCTGCATCGGCCTGGTCGACACCAAGGGCGGCGCGAGCAAGGACTCCCCGGCGGGCTGGCTGTTCGAGCACACCATCCCGGGGGACGTGTTGGAGGTGAAGGCCTCCGCCGGGGACTTCGTGCCGCCGCAGAACGGCCTCAACGGCTGGAACGTGCCGTGGGAGCAGTGGGTGGCGGGCAGCGCCCTCGGGCCGGCAGCCGGGCCTGCCGTCGGCTCTGCCCCTGGACCCGCCGCGGGCCCCGCCTCGGGCCCCGTCTCCGGTCCCGTTCCCGGCTCCGCCGCTGGCCCCGCCGCTGGCCCCGCCGCTGGCCCCGCCGCGCAGTAGTCGATCTTCACCGTCGATTCACCCCTGATCCACCCACCTCCCCTCGGGGTTCGCTCAGGCGGCCCGGCTATCCTGCTCCGGCGCGCCCCGACCCGGCGTGAAAGATCGGCGCCGGTGCAACTCATGAGGGCACTCGACGCGTCAAGTGAGTGAATACCGGGAGGGGAGAAACCGTGAAGACGGGGAAGACGGTCGACGCCGCGATACGCACCACCAGCCGCTACGGCCGCAGGGGTGCGATGGCGTTGGTCATGGGCGGGGTGCTGCTGCTCACCGCGGCCTGCGGAGACGACAAGGGCGGTACGGGCGGCGGGGGCGACAACGCGGCGGCGGCGACGGCGGGTGCGGGCGGGACGGCGGCCCCGGCGGGTGCGTCGGCCGAGCCGAAGACCTCGGCCGCGGTGCTGGCCGTCGAGCCGAAGGACGGTGCCCAGGACGTCGCGCCGAGCAACGCGTTGCAGGTGTCCGTCGCGAACGGCAAGCTCACCACCGTCGAGGTGACCGACAAGAACGGCAAGCCGGTCGAGGGGGCGATCACCCCGGACGGCAGCGGCTGGAAGCCCGCCGCCGCGCTCACCGTCGGCATGGCGTACAAGGTGAACGCGCAGGCCAAGGACGCCGACGGCCTGGTGGCCGCGTCCACCACGACGTTCACCACGCTGACGCCGGACAAGAAGGTCTCCACCAACGACAACATCAGCGACGGCTCCACCTACGGCGTCGGCATGATCGTCTCGGTGAACTTCAGCAAGAACGTCAAGAACAAGGACGCCGTCCTCAAGGGCATCACCTTCGAGACGAACAACGGCACCGAGGTGAAGGGCCACTGGTTCGGTGACAACCGGCTGGACTTCCGCCCGGCCGAGTACTGGAAGCCGGACACCAAGGTCACCATCAAGTACCGGCTGAAGAGCGTCGAGGTCGCCCCGGGCCTCTACGGCGACGTGGACAAGGACGAGCCGTTCACCGTCGGCCGCTCCCAGATCGCCACCGCGGACGCCAAGACGCACCAGATGACGATCGAGCGGGGCGGCAGGAGCACCACCGTGCCGGTCACCCTGGGCGCGGACGCGACGCCGTCCTGGGGCGGGACCATGGTGATCATGTCCAAGGACAAGGTCACCCGGATGAACTCGCAGACCGTCGGCCTCGGCGGCGAGTACGACATCCAGGACGTGCCGCACGCGATGCGGCTGACCACCTCCGGCACCTTCGTGCACGGCAACTACTGGGCCAACCCGTTCGGGAAGTCCAACGCCAGCCACGGTTGCGTTGCGATGGCGGACGAGAAGGGCGGCAGCGACACCTCCGTCGCGGGCAAGTTCTTCAACGACTCGATGATCGGTGACGTGGTCAAGGTCGTGAACAGCAAGGAGAAGACCGTCGCGCCCTCCAACGGGCTGGGCGGCTGGAACGTCGCCTGGGCGAACTGGTAGATCCTGCCCGCCGACTGACCGGATAGTCCCGGTTCGTCGGCGTGGTGCAGACGAGCGGCCCGATCCTCACCCGTTGGGGTCGGGCCGCTCGCGTTCTCGGGGCGCACCGGCCCCCGCATGGCGCAACCTTTCCGGTGGCCGGTGCGTGTAGTGGTCGGGTCCGTCGTGTTCGCGGGGTTTCCCGTGAACGGGGCTTCCGTTGACGGGGTTTCGCGGGTCGAGGGTTTCGCGGTGCGTGGGTTTCGCGGTTCGTAGGTTCGCGGTGCGTGGGTTTCGGTTCATGGGTTTCGGTTCGTGGGGTTTCTGAGGGAGGGATCGACGTGAGGTCGATACGCAGAGTGGTGGCCGTCGGTCTGGTGGGCGGGGCGATGGTGCTGACGGCCGCGTGCGGCGGCGGGAGCAGTAGCGGGGGCGGGAGCGCGGCCAAGGCGGACCTGGGGGCCGGCGCGGCCGCCGGAACGGCCTCCCCGGGTGCCGCGGCGGCGAGCAGTGCGGCGCCGAAGGTGTCGCAGGCCGTGGTGAACATCGAGCCCAAGGCCGGCACAGTGGACGTCGCACCCAACGCGCTCAAGGTCGGCGCGACCGGCGGCAAGCTGACCACCGTCAAGGTCAGCGACAAGACCGGCGCGGAGGTGCCCGGCACCATCGCCGCCGACGGCTCCAGCTGGACCCCGTCGGCCGGCCTCGCGGTGGGCACCGCCTACCAGGTCAGCGCGATGGCCGCGGACGCCAACGGCGTGGTCGCCACCGCGGACAGCAGCTTCACCACGCTGACGCCGGCGGCCCTCGCCAAGGCCGCCGACAACGTGGACGACAACGCGACGTACGGCGTCGGCATGATCGTCTCGGTGAACTTCAGCAAGGACGTCAAGAACAAGGACGTCGTCGCCAAGGGCATCACCTTCGAGACCGACAACGGCACCGTGGTCAAGGGCCACTGGTTCGACAGCCGCCGGCTGGACTTCCGCCCCGAGCAGTACTGGAAGCCCGGCACCAAGGTGACCGTGCACTACCGCCTCAAGAGCGTCGAGATCGCCCCGGGGGTGTACGGCACCGACCGGGACGAGCCCTTCACGATCGGGCGATCTCAAGTTTCGACGGTTGACGCCGCCGCGCACACGATGACCGTCGAACTGGACGGCAAACCGTCCGAGATCGACATCACCTCCGGCTCGCCCGAACACCCGACCTGGAACGGCACCATGGTCGTCATGTCCAAGGAGGGCGTGGTGCGGATGCAGTCCAGCACCCTCCCCGGCATGACCGGCTCCCCGTACGACCTCCAGGTGCCGCACTCGATGCGGCTCACCGAGAGCGGCACCTACGTGCACGGCAACTACTGGAGCAACGTCTTCGGCGAGGACAACGTCAGCCACGGCTGCGTCGGCCTCAAGGACGTCAAGGGCGGCGGTGACTCCACCTCGATGGGCAAGTTCTACGACGGCTCGCTCGTCGGCGACGTGGTGGTCGTGAAGAACTCCACCAAGAAGGAGACCCTCGACCCGGCGAACGGCCTGAGTGGCTGGAACCTGCCCTGGAGCGCCTGGTAGACCGACCAGCGGACCGACCGGTAACCGCCCTGGTCGGGGCGGTTCCGTGGCAACCCGGGCTTGACGTGGACGCGGCCCGGGTTGCCTGCTTCCGGCCCCCGCCCGGCCCCCGCCCGGCCCCCGCCTGGCCCTCTCCTCGGGTTCCCCTCGGGTTCTCCTTGCACGCGGCATATGCCGACTCGGAGGAGATCGTTTGCTCATTGTCCGTACGCGGCCGCTTGCGTTCCGCAATGATGGACCGCATGGCGGGTTGGGGCGAAACAGATCAGTCATCAGTTCCCGGGGCCGGATTGGTCGCCGAGGCGTCGTGGATTGATGTCCAGGGCGCGCTGGCGGCGCTGGAACGGCTCAGCTCGGAGGAACTGGAGGAGATGTATTGCGGCAGGCTGAGCGATCAGTCCGTGCCGAACGAGGTACGACTGCCGTCCCGGCCGGAGACCGGCCCGGTGGCCCGCCGGCTGGTGCTGTCGGTTCTGGAGTCCTGGGATCTCCACCAGCACCTGGAGGCCGGTGAGTTACTCACCAGCGAACTGGTCTCCAACGCCGTCCGGCACGCCGCCGGACGCACCATCGGACTCCAGGTGATCCGCAAGCCCGGCTGGCTCCGCGTCGAAGTCCGCGACTCCTCCCGGGCGCTGCCCTGCATGATCCTCGCCGAGCCGAAGCCGGTGACCGAGCGGGGGCGGGGCCTGCGGGTCATCGACGACCTGGCCGACCGCTGGGGCGCCGACCTGCTGCCGCGCGGCAAGGGCGTCTGGTTCGAACTGAAGGTCCGCGAGCGGCACTGACCCTTCCGGGTCGGCCGGGTCGGCAGGGACTGCCGGGCCTTCCCCGGAAAACGCGCAGGGCCCCCGAAGTCGCCGTGGTCCGGCGGATGGGGGCCCCTGCAAGTCATCGCGCCGGCCAAGGGGGTGCGTGCCGCGCGATGGGCGTCGGCCGTGCCAGGTCGGGCCAGCCGAAGTCTCCACGCCCAGGCCGGCGGGCTGTGCCGCCCGCCGTTGGGCTGCTTCGACTATCGCACGGATCTCAGCATGTGGGCAAACCGGTCGACTTGGATTGAAAGGTTTGTAACCTAGTTCACCTTTGGAATTTGCATAGGTTCACGCCGTTGCCTGTGAATATTCACGATCAGCCGGGTGGGAGGGACTCCAGGGCCCCCTTCCGCGACCGGGCGCGGACGCTGTTCTCCCGGCCTGGGTAGCATCGGGCCCGTGAACCTGTACTGGCGCGTCGTGCTGCCACCGCTCAGCGCCTGATCGGGCGCACACACCGGTGACTTGATCCCCGCACTCCCTGGTGAGGCCGCTCCGGCCGCCAGGGGGTTGACGTGTGTGCTCGTTGCGAAACCAGTTCCCCTGACGGTCTTCGACGACGGAAGTTCACGACTGTGCCGAACCGCACCTCCGGGCCGAACCGCACCTCCGGGCCGAACCGCACCTCCACGCCCGCGCCCACCCGGCCGACCCCCGCCGCCCGCCGCACCGGCCCCCTCGGCGGGCCGGTCCCGATCCTGATCGCCGCACTGCTGTGGGGCACCACCGGGACCGCCAGTTCCCTCGCGCCCGACGGCGCCCCTTCGGCGGGCATCGGCGCCGCCGCGCTGGTCCTCGGGGGCCTCCTCCTCTTCCTCTCCACCCGCAGCGCCCGCGCGCTGCCCCGGGCCTGCGGCCGCCGGGAGCGGTGGCAACTCGTCGTCGGCGCGGTCGCGGTGGTCGGCTACCCGGTCACCTTCTACCCGGCGGTGGCCCGCACCGGGGTGGCGGTGGCCACCGTGATCGCGCTGGGCAGCGCCCCCGTCTTCACCGGCCTGCTCGGCTGGCTCACCCGGCAGGGGCGGCCGAGCGGCCGGTGGGCCGGTGCCACGGCGACGGCGGTCGCCGGCTGCGCCGTCCTGGTGCTGGGCCCCGAACTCACCGGCGGCGGTGCGGCGGTGGACGTCGTGGGGGTGGCGCTGGCCGCGCTCTCCGGCCTCTCGTACGCCGCGTACTCGCTCATCGGCGGGAAACTCATCACGCGCGGGCACCCGTCCGCCGGGGTGATGGGGGCGATGTTCGGCGCGGCCGGGCTGCTCGTCCTGCCGGTGCTGTTCCTCGGTGACCTGCGGTGGCTCGCCTCGCCGCGCGGCGCGGCGGTGGTGCTCCACCTCGCCGTGATCACCACCTTCCTCGCCTACCGCCTCTTCGGCCACGGTCTGCGCCGCACCTCCGCCCAGACCGCCACCACCCTCACCCTCGCCGAGC
This sequence comes from Kitasatospora sp. NPDC086801, assembly GCF_044745805.1. Lineage (NCBI taxonomy): Bacteria > Bacillati > Actinomycetota > Actinomycetes > Kitasatosporales > Streptomycetaceae > Kitasatospora > Kitasatospora sp. NPDC086801. The sequence continues at coordinate 169,733 of NZ_JBIVAX010000003.1, read as the reverse complement.
CCGCCGTCGCCGCCCTCCTCGGCGTCGCCGTCCTCGGCGAACGCCTCCCCGCCGCCTCCTGGTGCGGCCTCGCCATCCTCGCCGCAGGCCTCGCCGCCCTCGCCCTTCCCGCCAACCCCCGCCGCCGGCGCTGACCCGGCCGCCTGCGCGGGAAGTCGGCTGGGTCGACTTCCTGCGCATGGAGGGGGCATGGAGGCGCGGGGAATGTAGACCGGTCTACATAATTTCCTCTGCCTGAGGGCTGCGCTCAGATGTTGAGGTGGGTGGCGATGCCGGTGAGGACGCAGTCGAGGCCGGTTTCGAACTGCCAGGTGGGGTCGTCCTTGCGGGTGGCCTCGTGGAGGTAGTGCTGGTAGCTGGGGTAGCGGCCGGTGCCCATGAGGAAGGACATGCGGGAGGCGAGGCCGGCGCGGGTTTCGTCGCCGTCGGACCAGCCGTGGTCGCGTTGGAGGGTGTGCAGGGCGATCTCGGCGGCGACGGAGCCCTGGACGTAGCCGATGACGGTGCGGAAGACCGCCATGGTGGTGTCGGCGTCCAGGCCGTGGTCGGCGAGGGCGGCGAAGGCGCGTTCGGGGATGGCGAGCTGGTTGGGGGTGAGGGGGAGGGCGGCGGCCCGGACGATCCACGGGTGGGCCAGGTTCATGGCGCGCAGGTGGAGGGCCAGCGTGTGCATGGTGTCGCGCCAGCCGGTGGCGGGGGCGTCCAGGGGGAGTTCGCCGTAGACGAAGTCGACCATCAGGTCGATGAGTTCGTCCTTGCCGGAGACGTACCGGTAGGCGGCCATCGGGGCGACGCCGAGGGTGGTGGCGAGCCGCCGCATGGTGACGGCGTCGAGGCCCTCGGCGTCGGCGATCGCGACCGCGGCCTCGGCGATCCGGTGCGGGGTGAGGGTGGTGCGCGGCGCGGGGGCCGGGCGGGCGAGGCGCTCCCAGAGCGAGGCCTGGGGCTTGGCCTGGTCGTCGTCCCCGGTGGGGGCCTGCTGGGTGGGCATGGCGGCGGGCTCCTTGCGGCTGGGGTCCTCTCACCGTATCACCGGCGTGTACGGCGTATCGGAAGTGGACGGCGTACGCGCCGGTGTGTACGTTGTATCCAACAGATACGGTGTACGCATCGTCCCGGAGGGGGATAGCCATGTCCACGGACATCGCGGAGAAGGGCCTGCAGGTCGCGGTCATCGTCGGCAGCACCAGGAGCGGCCGGTTCGCGCCGGTCGTCGCCGACTGGCTGCTCGGCCATCTCGGCGCGCGCGGAGACATGACCGCCGACCTGATCGACCTGGTCGAGACCCCGCTGCCGACCACCTTCCCGTCCTTCGGTGGCGAACTGGAGCCGGGGGCCGCCGAGTTGCTCGCCGCCGTCACGCCCCGCCTGGAGGCGGCCGACGCCTTCGTGGTCGTCACGCCTGAGTACAACCACAGCTTCCCGGCCCCGCTGAAGAACGCCATCGACTGGCACAACGGCCAGTGGCACGGCAAGCCGATCGGCTTCGTCTCCTACGGCGGCCTCTCCGGCGGTCTGCGCGCCGTCGAGCAACTGCGGGTGGTCCTGGCCGAGGTGAACGCCATGACGATTCGCAACACGGTCAGCTTCCACGGCGCCGCCCAGTGCTTCGACGCCGACGGCAAGCCGAAGGACCCGGCCGCGGACGCCGCCGCCAAGACCATGCTCGACCAACTCGCCTGGTGGGCCGAGGCGTTGCGCGAGGCCCGGCGCGTCCGCCCGTTCGTGGCCTGATCCGCTCCGGCGACCGGGAGGCGGACGAACGATGGAGACGGTACCGGTCGAGGAGCGCCCCAAGCCGCCGCTGCTCGGCATCGTCGGGCTGATGCTCGGCATCTTCCTCTCGGCCCTCGACGGGCAGATCATCGGCACCGCGCTGCCGACCATCGTCGGCGACCTCGGCGGGCTGGACCACCTCTCCTGGGTGGTCACCGCCTACCTGCTCACCTCCGCCGCCGCCACCCCGCTCTGGGGCAGGCTCGGCGACCTGTACGGGCGCAAGGGTGCGTACCAGTGGGCGGTGCTGGTGTTCCTGGTCGGCTCGGTGCTGTCCGGACTGTCGCAGAACATGGGCGAGTTGATCGCGTTCCGGGCGGTCCAGGGAGTCGGCGCCGGCGGGCTGATGGTCGGTGCGCTCTCGGTGATCGGGGTGCTCCTCCCGGCCGGCGACCGGGGGCGGGTGCAGTCGGTGATCGGGGTGTTGATGCCGATCGCCTTCGTCGGCGGGCCGCTGCTCGGCGGCTTCCTCACCGACCGGCTGAGCTGGCGCTGGGCGTTCTACGTCAACCTGCCGGTGGGCCTGTTCGCGCTGGCGGCGGTCGGCCTCGGCGTCCGGCTGCGGACGGAACGCGTCCGCGCGCCGTTCGACTGGGCCGGGGTGGTCCTGCTGACCACCGGCATCCTCGCCCTCACCCTGATCGGCAGCTGGGGCGGCGTCACCTACTCCTGGACCTCGCCCCGGATCCTCGGCGCGGCGGTCGTCGCGGCGGCGGCGCTCGCCTGGTTCGCCCGGGTGGAGCGGCGCGCGCCCGGACCGCTGATCCCGCCCGCCCTGTTCCGCGACCGCAACTTCACGGTCGCCCAGATCCTCGGCTTCCTCACCGGCGCGGTGATGCTCGCCCTGGTCGGCTACCTGCCGCAGTACCTGCAGTTCGTCCAGGGCGCCTCACCGACCACCGGCGGCCTGCTCCTGCTGCCGCTGATGCTCGGCATGATGGGCGCCCAACTCCTCACCGCCCGGTTGATGGGCGAGCCGGGCGGCGAGCGGCGCTACCCGTTGATCGGCGGCGTCCTGGCGCTCGTCGGCGCGGCGCTGCTGCTGCTCCTCGACACCGACACCCCGACGGCCGTGGCCTCCGGGCTCACCGCCGTCGCCGGGATCGGGATCGGCCTGCTGATGCAGAGCACCATGCTGACCTCGATGGGCGCCGTCCGGCCCCGGGACATGGGCGCCGCGATGGGGGTGGTCACCCTGCTCCGCAGCATCGGCGGCTCGCTCGGCATGGCGGCGTTCGGCGCCGTCTACACGGCCCGGATGACGGACGTCCTCACCGAGCGGCTCGGCGCCGACCAGGGCGCCCGGCTGACCGGCGGCGGCGAACTCACCCCCGCCGCGCTCACCGGGCTGCCGGCCGGGGTCCGGGACGCGGTGGGGGAGGCGGTCACCGGCGGCCTGCACGGCGCCGTGGCCGGCGGGGTGGTCCTGGCCGTCGCCGCCATCGCCGTCGCCTGCCTGGCCCGCCCGAACCCGCGGCCGAACCCAGCCGAGGCTGCGGACCAGGGGTCCCGGGACGGCGCGTCGACCACGGCGCCGGCGGGCTGAACCTCGCCCGCCGCTGCGAGGGCGCGCCGGGTCGTCTCGGGCCGGGCGCCCCGCAGCGCCGAAGCCCCTCGCAGCGCCGAAGCCCCCCGCGCCGAGAGCCCCTGGACGGGTCCCGTCCAGGGGCTCAGGCGACAGCGGGCGTGATCAGCACTCGATGACGTTGACGGCGAGGCCGCCGCGCGAGGTCTCCTTGTACTTGATCTTCATGTCGGCGCCGGTCTCCTTCATCGTCTTGATCGCCTTGTCGAGCGAGACGTGGTGCCGGCCGTCGCCGCGCAGCGCCATCCGGGCGGCGGTGACGGCCTTGACGGAGGCCATGCCGTTGCGCTCGATGCAGGGGATCTGGACGAGGCCGCCGACCGGGTCGCAGGTGAGGCCGAGGTTGTGCTCGATGCCGATCTCGGCGGCGTTCTCGACCTGTTCGGGGGTGCCGCCGAGGACCTCGGCGAGGCCGCCGGCGGCCATCGAGCAGGCGGAGCCGACCTCGCCCTGGCAGCCGACCTCGGCGCCGGAGATGGAGGCGTTCTCCTTGAAGAGCATGCCGATGGCGCCGGCCGCGAGGAGGAAGCGGACGATGCCGTCCTCGTCGGCGCCCGGGATGAAGTTCAGGTAGTAGTGCAGGACGGCGGGGATGATCCCGGCCGCGCCGTTGGTCGGCGCGGTGACCACCCGCCGGCCGGAGGCGTTCTCCTCGTTGACCGCCATCGCGTAGAGGGTCACCCACTCCATCGCGTTGGCCGGGCCGATGCCCTCGGCGCGCATCGCGCGGGCGGCGGCGGCGGCGCGGCGGCGGACCTTGAGGCCGCCGGGCAGGATGCCCTCGCGGGACATGCCGGCCCGCACGCACTCCTGCATGACCTGCCAGATCTCCAGCAGCCCGGTCCGGATCTCCTCCTCGGAGCGCCAGGCCTTCTCGTTCTCCAGCATCAGGCCGGAGATCGACAGCCCGGTCTCCCGGGTGAGCCGCAGCAGCTCCTCGCCGGTGCGGAAGGGGTAGCGCAGCGCGGTGTCGTCGGGCTTGACCCGGTCCGCGCCGATGGCGTCCTCGTCGACGACGAAGCCGCCGCCGACCGAGTAGTAGGTCTTCTCCAGCAGCGTGGAGCCGTCCGCCGCGCACGCCCAGATGGTCATGCCGTTGGCGTGGTACGGCAGCGAGCGGCGGCGGTGCAGGACCAGCTGGGTGCCCGGGTCGAAGTCGATGGGGTGGGTGCCGAGCAGGTTGAGCCGCTTCTCGGTGGTGATCCGCTCGACGTCCTTGTCCGCCTGGTCGACGTCGACCGTGCGGGGGGAGTTGTTCTCCAGGCCGAGCAGGACGGCCTTCGGGGTGCCGTGGCCGTGGCCGGTGGCGCCCAGCGAGCCGTACAGCTCGGCGCGCACGCTCGCCACCGAGGCGAGCAGGTCCTCGGACCGCAGGCGCCGCGCGAACATCCGGGCGGCGCGCATCGGGCCGACGGTGTGGGAGCTCGATGGGCCGATGCCGATGGAGAAGAGGTCGAAGACGCTGAGGGCCACGGGGGACGTCCTTGTCTGTCTCGTGGAAGGACTGGCGGGCGGGGGACGACACGGGTCGGGGCACCGCGCGCACTGTCCAGTGTGCGCGGTGCCCCGGGATCCCAGGTGCCGCGGCGGGGTGACGCCGGTCACCCCGCCCGAACGATCACCGGAGTGATCAGAGGTTCGGGTAGAGCGGGTACTTCTCGGCCAGCGCGGTGACGCGGGCCTTGAGCGCGGTGGCGGTGTCCTCGTCGAAGGCAGGCTTGAGCGCCTCGGCGATGATGTCGGCGACCTCGCGGAAGTCCTCGGCCTGGAAGCCGCGGGTGGCGAGCGCCGGGGTGCCGATGCGCAGGCCGGAGGTGACCATCGGCGGGCGCGGGTCGTTCGGGACGGCGTTGCGGTTGACCGTGATGCCGACCTCGTGCAGGCGGTCCTCGGCCTGCTGGCCGTCGAGCTGGCTGTTGCGCAGGTCGACCAGGACCAGGTGCACGTCGGTGCCGCCGGACAGCACCGAGACGCCGGCCTCGGTGACGTCGGCCTGGAGCAGGCGCTCGGCGAGGATCTTGGCGCCGTCCAGGGTGCGCTGCTGGCGCTCCTTGAACTCCTCGGACGCGGCGACCTTGAAGGCGACGGCCTTGCCGGCGATCACGTGCTCCAGCGGGCCGCCCTGCTGGCCGGGGAACACCGCGGAGTTGATCTTCTTGGCGTACTCGGCCTTGGAGAGGATGACGCCGCCGCGCGGGCCGCCCAGGGTCTTGTGGGTGGTGGTGGTGACCACGTCCGCGTACGGCACCGGGTTGGGGTGCAGACCGGCGGCGACCAGGCCGGCGAAGTGCGCCATGTCCACCATCAGCAGCGCGCCGACCTCGTCGGCGACCCGGCGGAACGCGGCGAAGTCCAGCTGGCGCGGGTAGGCGGACCAGCCGGCGATGATCAGCTTCGGCTGGTGCTCCTTGGCCAGGCGCTCGACCTCGGCCATGTCGACCTGGCCGGTCTTCTCGTCCACGTGGTAGGCGGCCACGGTGTAGAGCTTGCCGGAAAAGTTGATCTTCATGCCGTGGGTCAGGTGACCGCCGTGGGCCAGGTCCAGGCCCAGGATGGTGTCACCCGGCTTGATCAGCGCGAACATCGCGGCGGCGTTGGCCTGCGCGCCCGAGTGCGGCTGGACGTTGGCGTGCTCGGCGCCGAACAGGGCCTTGATGCGGTCGATCGCGATCTGCTCGACCACGTCGACGTGCTCGCAGCCGCCGTAGTAGCGGCGGCCGGGGTAGCCCTCGGCGTACTTGTTGGTGAGTACCGAGCCCTGGGCCTCCATGACCGCCACCGGGGCGAAGTTCTCGGAGGCGATCATCTCCAGGGTGGTCTGCTGGCGGTGCAGCTCGGCGTCGACCGCGGCGGCGATCTCCGGGTCGAGGGAGTGCAGGGACTGGTTCAGAACCGTCATGGTGTGGTCTTCCCGGGAGGAGAGAGACGGGAGCAGGAGGGGGGAGCCTGGCGGGGCGGGCCGCCGCGCTGCGGCCGCCCCGTCACGAGCGGGTCAGCCGCCGATGAAGGCGGTGTACTCGTCCGCGCTGAGCAGTTCGTCGGTGGACTCCACCTGGACCTTGAACAGCCAGCCGCCCTCGAACGGGGCGCTGTTGACCAGGCTGTTGTCGTCCAGGACGTCCTGGTTGATCTCGACGATCTTCCCGGTCACCGGGGAGAACAGGTCGCTGACCGACTTGGTGGACTCCAGCTCGCCACAGGACTCGCCCGCGGTCACGTCGGCGCCGACCTCGGGCAGCTGCACGTAGACGATGTCACCGAGCGCGTCGGCCGCGTGGGCGGTGATGCCGACCGTGGAGACACCGCCCTCGACGGCGGTCAGCCACTCGTGCTCCTTGGTGTACTGCAGGTGCTGGGGGTTGCTCATGGCGTCATTCTCCAGGATGGGAAGCGGGTACGACGAAGCGGGCCGCCGCACGGACGGCTTCGACGCGGGTCTGTCGGGAAAGCGGGGCCCCGGCGGGCGCGGCCCCCGGCCTCAGCGGGCGCGCTTGTAGAACGGCAGCGCCACGACCTGGACCGGCTCGTGCTTGCCGCGCACGTCCACCGCGACGGCGGTGCCGGGGGCGGCGTGGGCCGCGTCCACGTAGGCGATCGCGATCGGCTTGCCCAGGGTCGGGGACGGGGCGCCCGAGGTGATCCGGCCGATCGGGGCGCCGTCGGCGGAGACCACGGTGTACTCGGCGCGCGGGACGCGCTTGCCCTCGGAGACCAGACCGACCAGCACCCGCGGCGGGTTGGCCTCGGCCTCGGCGGCGGCCCTCTCCAGTGCCTTGCGGCCGACGAAGGCGCCCTCGTTGGTGGTCTTGTCGAAGCGCACGACCCGGCCCAGGCCCGCGTCGAACGGGGTCAGGTCGGTGGAGAGCTCGTGCCCGTACAGCGGCATGCCGGCCTCCAGGCGCAGCGTGTCGCGGCAGGACAGGCCGCACGGGACCAGGCCGTGGCCCTCGCCGGCGGCGGTCAGCGCCTGCCAGACGGCCTCGGCGTCGCCCGGGTTGCAGAAGATCTCGAAGCCGTCCTCGCCGGTGTAGCCGGTCCGGGCGAGCAGCACGTCGCGGCCGGCGACCTGGGCCGGGAGGATCGCGTAGTACTTCAGACCGGGCAGGTCGGCCTCGGTGGTCCCGGCCAGGATCGCGGTGGCCTCCGGGCCCTGGACGGCGATCAGCGCGTAGGTGTCGCGGTCGTCGGTGACGACGGCGTCGAAGCCCTTGGCGCGGGCGATCAGCTCGTCCAGCACCAGCTGGGCGTTGGAGGCGTTGGCGACGACCAGGAAGGCGTCCTCGCGCAGGCGGTAGACGATCAGGTCGTCCAGGATGCCGCCGTCCTCGGCGCAGATCATGGTGTAGCGGGCGCGCAGCACGCCCAGCGCGGAGACGAAGCCGACCAGCGCGTGGTCCAGCATCTCGCCGGCCTGCGGGCCGGTGACGGTGATCTCGCCCATGTGGGAGAGGTCGAACAGCCCGGCCCGGGTGCGGACGGCGAGGTGCTCCTCGCGCTCGCTGCCGTAGCGCAGCGGCATGTCCCAGCCGGCGAAGTCGGTCATGGTCGCGCCGAGGGCGCGGTGCAGCGAGTCGAGCGCGGTGAGGCGGGGGGACGACATGGCCTGGAACTCCTCGGTCGGGGCACTCATGGGTGCACGCGCCGGAACCGGACCCGCACGGGGGCCGACCCTGCGCGCGGGCATGCGGCGGCGTGGGTCTCCCCATCTGTCGTCGAACCTGAGAGCTTCACCGCCCACCTGCCCGAAGCTGTTTCCAGCATCCAGGACAGCGTGGTGGCTTGCACCGTGGGTGGGCGTGCGGCAGGGCCGTGCGCCACTTTCCAGATGTGCCTAACCCGTGCGGTAGGGGGGCCTGAGAGATTCCGGGGAGGAGTTGCTCCTTCGGCGCCGGCTGTGCCGCCTGACGGGGCACTCCGGGCTCTCCCGCGCGGGTTCGAGCGGCCAGTATGGAGTTGTCGGTCCGCCGGCGCGCCGCGCCGTCGAACGCGCACATCATGGCACGTCCGCGCCGACGGCGGGAGAGGGGACCCGGTCACACCGCGCTACCCCGGACGCAGCCCTAGACTGCTGCGCGTCGGCGCAGCAGAGGGCGGCCGACCGGCAGAGGGCGGATCAGGCGCGCATGGGGTACCCGGTGGAGCAGCAGCAGGGGTGGGGCGGGCCGGAGTCGGCGCCGCCGGGCGGCGGGTGGCCGGCCAACGAGCTGGAGCAGGTGCTGACCGCCGCGCTGGGCGACCCGGGGGCGACGCCGCGGGTGATCGAGGTGCTGGCCCGCAGCCAGGTGTGGATCCCGCTGCCGGCCGGGGGTGACCCGCAGGGGCCCGCGCTGGACCTGCCGACCATCGAGCTGGCCGGCGAACCGTACGTACCGGTGTTCTCCTCGCAGGAGGTGTTCCTGCGGCAGGCACCGGGGATGGCCTTCGCGGTGGCGCCGGCCTGGGAGTTCGCCCGCGGGCTGCCGCTGGGCGTGGGCATCGCGGTCAACCCGGAGGCGGCGGTGGGCATCCCGGTGCCGCCGCAGGGCGTGGCGGAGCTGCGGCGCGGCCCGCGCGAGGAGCGCCGGGCGGAGCAGGAGCAGCACCAGCAGGGGCCGCACCAGGGCCAGGGCCAGGGCCAGGGCCAGGGCCAGCACCAGCACCAGGGCCAGGAGGCGCCGACCGGTGGCCGGGTGGCGCTGCGCGAGCCGGTGCCGGGGGAGGATCCGGAGCACTTCCTGGCCGCCTGCCGGGCCGAACTGTCGGCCCTGCCCGGGGTGTTGACCGCCCGCCGGGCGCTCGCCAGCATCGAGGGCGAGCCGACCGTGATGTTCGTGGGCGTCCAGCTGGACCAGGCGGCCCCGGCCGACCCGGGCGCGGTGAACGAGGCGCTCGGCCGCGCGCTGGGAACCGTGCCGCTGCCGGGGGGCGTCCACCTCGTACTGCTCGATCTCGTCGACGACCCGGTGGTCGAGTGGCTGCTCACCCGGGTACCCCCTTTCTACGCGCGGGGTTGAGCGGGGTTCGGATCGAAGGCACGTCGCCGTGGCGGTGGCCGGTGCCGCGCCATAGGGTGCGTGCAGACGGCCGACGGACCGGCAGGGTTGAGGAAAGAGGCGCGGCGAGGTGGGCGCATGAGTGCGGGAGCGGTAGCGGGCGGCGCACCGGGGCCCTGGGGCCAGGCATCCGCCGGGCTCCCCGGAGCGGATCCGGGCGTGCTGGAGCGCGCCCTGCGCGAGGTCGCGCCGGAGCGCTACGAGGCGTACGAGCAACTGCTGCACGCGCTGGCCGACGGCCGGGTCTGGATGCTGCTGTGGCACGGCACGCCGGGCAGCGCGGACGCCCAGTACGGGAACATGGAGATCAGCGGCCACGGCTACGCGCCGGCCGTCACCTCGTCCGAGCAGTTGGCGGCGTCCGGCTGGGCGCGGGCCCACGAGGTCATCTCCGGGCGGGAGATCGCCGCTTCGCTGTACCGGACCCGTTGGGGTCTGTGGCTCAACCCGCACGCGCCCGGCGGCGGGGTCGGTGTGCCCTGGGCGGACCTGCGGCGGGTCGCCGCGGGCCTGGAGCGTCTGCCGGCCGGGCCGTTGAAGCTGAGTGAGCCGCAGGTGAACGCCCAGCCGTTCTTCGCGCTGCTGGAGCGGCAGGCCGGTGAGGTGCGCGCGGTGCGGGCGCTGCGCCGGGCCTGGGTGCAGCCGGCCGTGGGGGAGCCGTACCTGGCGATCGGCCTGGAGCTGTACGAGAGTTCGCCGCCGGCGGTGGAGGCGGTGCGGGCGCTGATGCAGCGGGCGATCGCGGTGGCCCCGGAGGGGCTGGCGGTGTCGACCGTGGCGATGGCGGACGAGTACGACCCGGTGGCGCTGTGGATGCGGGCCCACGCACGCCCGTTCTTCGACCGGGAGGGCGGCCGGCCGCCGACCGGCCCCTATCCGCCGGTGCCGCCCCCGTCGTACCACGCGCAGCAGGGGCCGGGGTACGGCTACGGCACGCAGCCGCCCGCGCAGGGCTGGACCGGGCAGCCGCAGCAGCCGTGGCCCGGATACCCCGGGCGCTGAGCGCCAAAACCTTTCTCACGAAGCCGACTTGATTTCACATCAGGTCGGCTTCGGTGTTTTCCGGACGAACTTCCGGCCGGTACCGTCCGAAATCTTGACATGCCTGTTACAGCCGCGTGAAGAGGGATATACCGAGGATCGGGAGGCGCATGCGTACAGATCACAGTTGGGCATCTGTCGGTTGTCAGGGCTGGCGCAAGCCAGTTCGGATGGCAGAGAGTTCTGCGCAACGCACCGCGCGTACTGGGAACCCCACGAAGGTGAACGCGCACGCCGACCGCCAGAACCACGCGAAGCCCATCCCGCGTTGGGGCAGTACCCGTGCACGACGTACTGCCGCGAACACCCGTTCCAAGCACCTCCGCACGTCCGCAGCCGTACCGCCGAACCGGTGACCGGCGCCCGTGGGCCGGCCACCGTCGGCGAGGGGACCAACTGACCATGACCGCACCCATTGCAACCACCGGGAACGAACCGGGGGCGCCCGCTCCCGCGAGCCCGGCCAAGAAGATCGAGGGCCGCTCCCTCGGCCAGATCGCCTGGACCCGTTTCAAGCGGGACAAGCTCGCCGTCGCCGGCGGCGTCGTGGTGATCCTGCTGATCCTGCTGGCCGTACTGGCCAAGCCCATCGAGGGGCTGTTCGGCCTCGACCCGGACGCCCTGAACCAGGACCTGCTCGACGCCAACCTGGGCGGCATTCCGCTCGGTGACTGGGGCGCGATGAGTTGGGACCACCCGCTCGGCGTCGACCCGCTCCAGGGCCGGGACCTGCTCGCCCGCGTGATCGAGGGCTCCTGGGTCTCGCTGCTGGTCGCCTTCGGCGCGACCCTGCTGTCCAACACGATCGGCACCGTGCTCGGCGTGATGGCCGGCTACTACGGCGGCTGGGTGGACACCCTGATCAGCCGGATCATGGACGTCTTCCTGGCCTTCCCGCTGCTGCTCTTCGCCATCGCGATCTCGACCTCGCTGCAGGGCGGCGCGTTCGGCCTGCACGGCCTCCCGCTGCACATCATGGTGCTGATCTTCGTGATCGGCTTCTTCAACTGGCCCTACATGGGCCGGATCGTGCGCGGACAGACGCTGTCGCTGCGCGAGCGGGAGTTCGTCCACGCGGCCCGCAGCCTGGGCGCCCGCGGCCCGTTCATCCTGTTCAAGGAACTGCTGCCGAACCTGGTCGGTCCGATCCTGGTCTACTCGACCCTGCTGATCCCGACGAACATCCTCTTCGAGGCCGGCCTCAGCTTCCTCGGCGTCGGCATCCAGCCGCCGCAGGCCTCCTGGGGCGGGATCCTCCAGGACGCGATCAGGTACTACCAGGTGGACCCCCAGTACATGGTGGTTCCGGGGCTGGCGATCTTCCTCACCGTGCTCGCCTTCAACCTGCTCGGCGACGGTCTGCGTGACGCCCTGGATCCCAAGAACAACTGACGTCGCGTCAGAGCCCTTCTCCCTCCACATCCTCAAGGGGTTGATCTCACCCATGCGTAGGTCCCGTACCGTCGCCGTGATCGCGACGGCAGCCGCCGCGGTCCTGGTCGTGACCGGCTGTTCGTCCGGCAGCAGCAAGAGCTCCGGCTCGTCCTCCTCCGCCAGCGGCGCCAGCGCCGGTGGCGGCGGCACCGACGCGGCCACCAAGGGCATCGTCAACGCCTCGGACAAGAAGGGCGGGACGGTCACCTACGAGATGAAGGGCGGCCCGGACTCCTTCGACCCGGGCAACACGTACTACGCCTACATCTACAACTTCTCGCGCCTGTACGGGCGTCCGCTGACGACCTTCGCCCCGGGCGCCGGCGCGCAGGGCAACAAGCTGGTCCCGGACCTCGCCGAGAGCCTGGGCAAGGTCAGCGCGGACGGCCTGACCTGGACGTACAAGCTGCGCGCGGGCCTGAAGTACGACGACGGCACCGCGATCAGCTCGAAGGACGTCAAGTACGCCGTCGAGCGCTCCAACTTCGCGCGGGACGTCAACTCCAACGGCCCGACGTACTTCCAGGAGCTGCTGGTCGACAACGCGACGCCGTACCAGGGCCCGTACAAGGACAAGGAAGGGGGTCTGAACTCGATCGAGACGCCGGACGACCAGACCATCGTCTTCCACCTGAAGCAGCCGTTCGCGGACTTCGACTACCTGGTCGGCGCCCCGCAGACGGTCCCGGTCCCGCAGGCCAAGGACGACGGCGCCGGCTACGTGAAGCACGTGGTCTCCTCGGGCTCCTACAAGTTCGAGTCCTACGAGGACGGCAAGCAGCTCACCCTGGTGCCGAACACCAACTGGGACCCGAGCACCGACCCGATCCGCAAGCAGCTCGCGGACAAGATCGTGGTCCGGATGGGCATGGAGCAGTCCACCATCGACAAGGACCTGATCGCCGGCAACGCCCAGGTGGACCTGGTCGGCAGCGGCGTCGACCCGCAGACCCAGGCGCAGATCCTGCAGAACCAGAAGCTCAAGGCGAACACCGACAACGCCTTCGGCGGCCGCCTGGCCTACGTCGCGATCAACACCAAGGTCGCGCCGTTCGACAACCTGGAGTGCCGCAAGGCCGTCCAGTACGCGATCGACAAGGTCTCGGTGCAGACCACGCTCGGCGGCCCGATCCGCGGCCAGATCGCCAACACCGTGCTCCCGCCGGACGTCCCGGGCCACCAGGACTTCAACACCTGGGAGACCAACGGCAGCAAGGGCGACGAGGCCAAGGCCAAGGACGCCCTCAAGGCCTGCAACAAGCCCGACGGCTTCAGCACGGTGATCACCGCCCGCACCGAGCGCGACCCGGAGGTCCAGGCGGCGACCGCGATCCAGGCCGCACTGAAGAAGATCAACATCAACGTCGAGATCCAGAAGTACGCGCAGGGCAAGTACTTCTCGGACGCCGCCGGTGTCCCGCAGTTCACCCAGGACCACAACATCGGTCTGATGATGATGCAGTGGAGCGCCGACTGGCCGACCGGCTACGGCTTCCTGCAGCAGATCGCCGACGGCCGCGCCATCAAGGCCTCCGGCAACAGCAACCTGGCCCAGCTGAACGACCCCGGCATCAACAAGCTGCTCGACGACGCCATCGTCAACCCCGACCAGTCGGCCCGCGAGAAGATCTACGGCGACATCGACAAGAAGATCATGGACCAGGCGGTCTACGTCCCGCTGACCTACTTCAAGGTCTTCCTGTACCGCCCGGACAGCGCCACCAACCTGGTGTCCACCTCGGGCTTCTCGGGTGAGTACGACTACCTGAACATCGGCACCACCAAGTAAAGAGCCTGGCTCCACATCCCTGAAGGCAGGTGAAGGCAGCGGCCGCCCGCCGACGTCCGGCAGATCCCGGACGGCGGCGGGCCGCCGGAGCCGCCCAACTGTGTTTGCCTACATCATCCGCAGGATCTTCGCGGCCGTCGTACTGCTGCTGGTGGTCAGCGCGGTCACCTTCGCGATCTTCTTCCTGCTCCCGCGCATCGCCGGCGAGACCGCCGACCAGCTGGCCACGCAGTACGTCGGGAAGAACCCGTCCCCCGAGGCGATCGCCGCGGTCAAGAAGAACCTCGGGTTCGACCAGCCGCTGTACACCCAGTACTGGCACTTCCTCAAGGGCCTGGTCAGCGGTGCCGAGTACAAGTTCGGCCCGGATCCGGTCACCTGCCGCGTCCCCTGCTTCGGCTACTCCTTCAAGAACCACCTGGAGGTCTGGCCCGAGCTGACCAAGCGCATCCCGATCACCCTCTCGCTCGCCATCGGCGCGGCCGTGCTCTGGCTGGTCTCCGGCGTGGCCACCGGCGTCGTCTCCGCGCTCAAGCCGCGCTCGGTCTTCGACCGGATCGCCATGGGCATCTCCCTCGCCGGCGTCTCGCTGCCGGTCTTCTTCACCGGCGCGCTGCTGCTCACCCTGTTCAGCTACGAGTGGCCGATCCTGGACAACCTCCAGTACGTCGACTTCACCGACGACCCGCTGATGTGGGCCCGCAACCTGATCCTCCCGTGGATCTCGCTGGCCTTCCTCTACTCCGCGCTCTACGCCCGGCTCACCCGCGCCGGAATGCTGGAGACCATGAGCGAGGACTACATCCGCACCGCCCGGGCCAAGGGCCTGGTCGAGCGCAAGGTCGTCACCCGGCACGGACTGCGCGCCGCGCTGACACCCGTCATCACCATCTTCGGCATGGACCTCGGCCTGCTGCTCGGCGGTGCCCTCATCACCGAGCAGGTCTTCTCGCTCCCGGGCGTCGGCCAGTTCGCCGTCCAGGCGATCGCCGACAACGACCTGCCCAAGATCCTCGGCGTCACCCTGCTCGCCGCCTTCTTCATCGTCGCCTGCAACCTCGTGGTCGACCTCCTGTACGCACTCGTCGACCCCCGGGTGAGGCTCTCGTGACCGAGCTCCAGAACACCGCGGAAGCCGCCGCCCGGACCCCGGCCGGCGACCCCTTCCTCTCCGTCCGCGACCTGCGGATCCACTTCGACACCGACGACGGCCTGGTCCGCTCGGTGGACGGGGTCAGCTTCGACCTGCACAAGGGCCGCACCCTCGGCATCGTCGGCGAGTCCGGCTCCGGCAAGTCCGTCACCTCGCTCGGCATCATGGGTCTGCACCGCACCAAGCGGGCCCGGATCACCGGCGAGATCCGGCTGAACGGCGAGGACCTGATCGCGGCCGGCCCCGAGCGGGTGCGCCAACTGCGCGGCCGCGAGATGGCGATGATCTTCCAGGACCCGCTGACCGCGATGCACCCCTACTACACCGTCGGGGCGCAGATCGTCGAGGCGTACCGGGTGCACAACCCCCGGGCGTCCAAGAAGCAGGCCCGGGCCCGCGCGGTCGAGATGCTCGACCGGGTCGGCATCCCGCAGCCCGACCGCCGGGTGGACGACTACCCGCACCAGTTCTCCGGCGGCATGCGCCAGCGCGCCATGATCGCCATGGCCCTGGCCAACGACCCCTCGCTGCTGATCGCCGACGAGCCCACCACCGCCCTGGACGTCACCGTCCAGGCGCAGATCCTGGACCTCATCCGCGACCTCCAGGAGGAGTTCGGCTCGGCCGTCATCATCATCACCCACGACCTCGGGGTGGTCGCCGAACTCGCCGACGACATCCTGGTCATGTACGGCGGCAAGTGCATCGAGCGCGGCCCCGCCGAGACCCTCTTCGATGCGCCCGAACACCCCTACACCTGGGGCCTGTTGGGCTCCATGCCGCGTCTGGACCGCGAACTCCAGGACCGCCTCGTCCCGGTCAAGGGCACCCCGCCCAGCCTGATCAACGTGCCGTCCGGCTGCGCCTTCCACCCGCGCTGCCCGTACGCCGCCCTGACCGACGGACGCTCCACGAGCGAGGTGCCGGTGCTGGTCGAAGCCGCGCCCGGGCACCACGCGGCCTGCCATCTCCCGGCCGCCGAACGGCACCGCATCTTCGCCGAAGAGATCGCGCCCCGGCTGTGAGCCCGGCCTCGTACCACCTTTCTGGAGAGAACCGATGACGGACACTCAGGCGGCCACGACCCCCGCGCCCGCGCCCGCCTCCGACCGGGAGCCGCTGCTCCGGGTGACCGGCCTGACCCGGCACTTCCCGATCCGCGGCGGACTGCTGCGCCGCCAGACCGGCGCGGTGCGGGCCGTCGACGGCATCGACTTCACCGTCAACGCCGGTGAGACGCTCGGCGTCGTCGGCGAGTCCGGCTGCGGCAAGTCGACGATGGGCCGCCTGGTCACCCGGCTCGACGAACCGACCGGCGGGAAGATCGAGTTCGAGGGCACCGACATCACCCACCTGGGCGTCGGCGCGATGCGGCCGCTGCGCCGCGACATCCAGATGATCTTCCAGGACCCGTACTCCTCGCTCAACCCGCGGCACACCGTCGGCACCATCGTCGGCGCGCCGTTCCGGTTGCAGAAGGTGGAGACCGAGGGCGGCACCAAGAAGGCCGTCCAGGAGCTGCTGGAGCTGTGCGGGCTCAGCCCCGAGCACTACAACCGCTACCCGCACGAGTTCTCCGGCGGCCAGCGCCAGCGCATCGGCATCGCCCGGGCGCTCGCCCTCCGGCCGAAGATGATCATCGCGGACGAGCCGGTCTCCGCCCTGGACGTCTCCATCCAGGCCCAGGTGGTCAACCTGCTGGACGACCTCCAGCGCGAGCTCGGCCTGACCTACCTGATCATCGCGCACGACCTCTCGGTGGTCCGGCACGTCTCGGACCGGGTCGCGGTGATGTACCTCGGCAAGATCGTCGAGATCGCCGACCGCGACTCCCTCTACGCGAGCCCGATGCACCCGTACACCAACGCGCTGATGTCCGCGGTGCCGGTGCCCGACCCGCGCCGGCGCCAGCGGGCCGGCCGCGAGCGGATCCTGCTCAAGGGCGACGTCCCCTCGCCGATCAACCCGCCCAGCGGCTGCCGCTTCCGCACCCGCTGCTGGAAGGCCCAGGACGTCTGCGCCAGCCAGGAGCCGCCGCTGACCGCGCTGAAGACCGGGCACCAGGTGGCGTGCCACTTCCCCGAGAATCCGGAGAACGCGGCGGCGGTCGCCACGGCCTGACGCCGGACGTCGGAGGGGGAGGACCACCCGGGTCATAGTTGTCCGGTGACCTCGCAGATCTTCCCCTCCGACGTGCAGCAGACGCTGGACCTCGTCGGCATCTTCGTCTTCGCCCTCTCCGGAGGGCTGCTCGCCGTCCGCAAGAACATGGACATCTTCGGCATCGCGGTGCTGGCCGAGGTCACCGCGCTCGGCGGCGGGGTGATCCGGGACCTGGTGATCGGGGCGACGCCCGTCGCGGCGTTCAGCAACCTCGGCTACTTCCTCACCCCGCTGGGCGCCGCGCTGGTGGTGTTCTTCCTGCACCCCGAGGTCGAGCGGATCAACCGGGCGGTGCAGACCCTGGACGCCCTCGGCCTCGGCCTGTTCTGCGTCACCGGCACCGCCAAGGCGCACGACTACGGGCTCGGCGCGGTGTCGGCCGTCGCGCTCGGCATGGTCACCGCGGCCGGCGGCGGGGTGATCCGCGACGTGCTGGCCGGCGAGATCCCCTCGCTGCTGCGCTGGGACCGGGAGATCTACGCCGTTCCGGCCCTGGTCGGCGCCGCCCTGGTGGCGGTGCTGATCGGTACGGACCGGCTGACCGGGGCCACCGGCACCGCCGCCGCGCTCACCGCCTTCGGGCTGCGGATGCTCGCCCTGAAGTACGGCTGGCGCGCCCCGCGGGCCTGGCACCGCAACGGTTCTCGCACCAGCGAGGAGTAGGCGAGCCGCCGTACGCGAGCGAGATCGCCTCCGCCGTGCAGAGCAGTTCCGGCACCATCCGGGCGAGTTCGGCCGGCGGCACCTGGCTCGCCGGGGCGCTCAGCGCGCAGGCCGCGACCGTCCGGCCGCCGCTGCCCGCCACCGGCGCGGCCACGCAGGTCACCGGCTCCCGGTGCTCGGCCGACTCCGCCGCCCAGCCCCGGCGCCGCACCGCCGCCAGTTCGGCCGGCAGTGCCTCGTCGGGGGTGCCGTCCTCGGGCAGTCCGGCCAGCAGCACCCGGCCGATCGCCGTCCCGCCGGCCGGCGCCCGCCGCCCGATCCGGGACGGCCGCCCGGCGCCCGGCCCGGCCCAGCTGCCGGCCACCTCGTCCAGGTACAGCACCTCGCCGTCCTGGAGCACGGCCAGCTGGACGGTGTAGCCGCAGCGTGCGTTGAGCTCCGCCAGGTACGGCGCGGCGACCTGCCGGACGTCGATCTCCTCCAGCGCCCGGTGGGCCAGCGAGAGCACCCGGCCGCCGAGGCGGTAGCGCAGATCGGGCTGGCGCTGCGCGAAGCCGTGCTCCTCCAGGGTGCGCAGCAGCCGCAGCGCGGTGGACTTGTGCACCCCGATGCTGGTCGCGGCCTGCTCCAGGGTGACCGGCCCGTCGCCGAGCGACCCGAGCAGGGTCAGGGCGCGGTCGACCGACTGCGACATGGCGGCCCGCTCCTGTCCGCGCCGATGGGAAGTGACATGGGAAGTGTCCTGGGAGGTGTCCTGGGAAGTGCCCGCGGGCCGGGCCGGGGGTCCGTCCGTGGGAAGCGTCCGTCAGGCTAACCGCTCGGCCGCGCGGCGGGTCAAACGGGTACCGGACACCGGCGTCCGGTGGCCGCGGGCCCGGGGAGCGGCCCGGGGAGCGGCCCGGTGGCCACCCGGTGACCGCCCGGTGGCCGGATCAGTGCACACACCGGGACGGGTCCCGGGGAGCGCCCTCTACAATCGGATGGTTATGCCATACCTGGACCATGCGGCGACCACGCCGATGCTGCCCGAGGCGATCGCCGCGATGTCGGCGCACCTGGGGGTGGTCGGCAACGCCTCGTCCCTGCACGCGGCCGGCCGCCGGGCCCGCCGGGTGGTCGAGGAGGCCCGCGAGTCGCTGGCCGACTCGTTGGGCGCCCGCCCGAGCGAGATCGTGCTCACCGGCGGGGGCACCGAGTCCGACAACCTCGCCGTCAAGGGCCTGTACTGGGCCCGCCGGGACGCCGACCCGGCCCGCGTCCGGGTGCTGTGCAGCCCGGTCGAGCACCACGCGGTGCTGGACGCGGTGCACTGGCTCTCCGAGCACGAGGGCGCCGAGGTCGAGTACCTGCCGGTCGACCCGCTCGGCCGGGTGCACCCGCAGGCGCTGCGCGAGGCGATCGAGCGCGACCCGGGCTCGGTCGCGCTGGTCACCGTGATGTGGGCCAACAACGAGGTCGGCACCGTCCAGCCGGTGCGCGAACTCGCCGCCGTCGCGGCCGAGTACGGCATCCCGGTGCACGCCGACGCGGTGCAGGCGCTCGGGCAGGTTCCGGTCTCCTTCGCCGGGTCGGGGCTCACCGCGCTCACCGTCACCGGGCACAAGATCGGCGGCCCGTTCGGCATCGGCGCGCTGCTGCTCTCGCGCGGCGCCGCGCCCGTCCCGCTGCTGCACGGCGGCGGCCAGGAGCGCGACGTCCGCTCCGGCACCCTGGACGCGCCCGCCGCCGCCGGCTTCGCCGCCGCCGCGGCCCTCGCGGTCGAGCGCCAGCCCGAGCACGCCGTCGAGCTCGGCGCGCTGCGCGACGAACTGATCGCCGCCGTCCTGGCCACCGTCCCCGACGCGGTGCTCAACGGTGACCCGGCCCCCGAGGGGCGGCTGCCCGCCAACGCGCACTTCTCCTTCCCCGGCTGCGAGGGCGACGCGCTGCTGATGCTGCTCGACGCCCAGGGCATCGAGTGCTCCACCGGCTCGGCCTGCTCGGCCGGGGTGCCGCAACCCAGCCACGTGCTGCTCGCGATGGGCGTCGACCCGCTGCTGGCCCGGGCCTCGCTGCGGTTCTCGCTCGGGCACACCTCGGTGCGCGAGGACGTGACGGCACTGGTCGAGGCGCTCGCCCCGGCCGTCCAGCGGGCCCACAACGCGGGGCTGGCCTCGGTGCGGCGGTAGTTCCTCCGCGCGGCCGGGCATGGAACGGCGGCCACGTACTCTTGTAGTCACCATGACTGACTTCCCGGGTGCCCCGACCGCTCCGTCCACCGGCCGTCTGCGCGTGCTCGCGGCGATGTCCGGCGGCGTCGACTCCGCCGTCGCCGCCGCCCGCGCCGCCGAAGCCGGGCACGAGGTGACGGGCGTCCACCTGGCGCTGTCCGCCAACCCGCAGTCCTTCCGCACGGGCGCGCGCGGCTGCTGCACCATCGAGGACTCCCGGGACGCGCGGCGCGCGGCCGACGTGATCGGCATCCCGTTCTACGTCTGGGACCTCGCCGAACGCTTCCGCGAGGACGTCATCGACGACTTCGTCGCCGAGTACGCGGCCGGGCGGACCCCGAACCCCTGCCTGCGCTGCAACGAGAAGATCAAGTTCGCCGCGCTGCTGGACAAGGCGATCGCGCTCGGCTTCGACGCGGTCTGCACCGGCCACTACGCCCGGATCGTCGACCTGCCGTCCGGGGAGCGCCAGCTCCACCGCGCGGTGGACGCCGCCAAGGACCAGTCCTACGTGCTCGGCGTGCTCGACGCCGACCAGCTCGCCCACTCCCTCTTCCCGCTCGGCGACACCACCAAGGACGTCATCCGCGAGGAGGCCGAGCGCCGGGGCCTGGCCGTCGCCAAGAAGCCGGACAGCCACGACATCTGCTTCATCGCCGACGGCGACACCCAGGGCTTCCTGGCCAAGCACCTCGGCACCGCCACCGGCGACATCCTCGACGCCGACGGCACCAAGCTCGGCGAGCACGACGGCGCGTACGGCTTCACCATCGGCCAGCGCAAGGGCCTGCGGATCGGCCGCCCGGCGGCGGACGGCAAGCCCCGCTACGTCCTCGACATCTCGCCGGTGAACAACACCGTCACCGTCGGCCCGCTGGAGGGCCTGGACGTCACCGGGCTCACCGCGATCCGGCCGCGCTGGTGCGGCACCGAGCCGCTCGCCGACGGCCGCTACACCGCCCAGCTGCGCGCCCACGGCGAGGAGGTGCCGGTGAGCGCGTCGGTCGTGGACGGCGAGCTGCGGGTGCAGTTGGACAGCCCGGTGCGCGGCATCGCCCCCGGCCAGGCCGTGGTGCTGTACGACGGCACCCGGGTGGTCGGCTCGGCCACCATCGCCAGCACCGAGCGCCCGGCGGTCCGGGCGTAGTCCGGCTCCGAGTGCCCGGCCGTCCGGTGCGGACGGCCGGGCTCGCTCAGTGCTGCGGGACGGGGTTGCCCGGGGAGTCCAGCCAGACGTGCTGGCCCTCCAAGGTGACCGTCAGGCCGAACCGCCCGCACCCGGGGCGGCCCTGGTCCGCCCACCACCGGTAGGCCGCTTCCAGCTCATCCCAGAGGTTCCGGGGGCCGGACTGGTACACCTCGTACCTCGTGCGGTCGCGCTCGTAGTCGGCGGAGGCCCAGGAGAGGGTGTCGCGGCTGTAGAGCCACAGTGTGTAGGCGTCGTTGCCGTAGCGCTCTGTCCGCCAGAACGTACCGGGTACGCCGGATCCGATGACGAACTGCTCGAACCACCCGCCCGTGGCCCGAGGGGACAGACTGGTGGTGCTCCGCACCCCGTGTGCTGGCCACTCCTTCCCGTGCAGGTAGGCGTCGAACGACGGCCGGTCCGTGCGCTGGTGGCGGAGTCGCATGAACGCGGAGCCTCGGGTGAACTTGCCGCTCGCGCTGGTCCCGTCGTCGTTCACGGTCAGACGGATGATCTGCTCGCCGCCGTACTCGGTGCCGAACGGGGCGACGATGATTCCGCCGGGGGCCGTCTGTTCCAGCCATGCGGGAGGGATCTCCAGCAGGGAGCAGGTGGCGATGATCCGGCTGTAGGGGGTGTCGTCCGGCCAGCCGTGGCGTCCGTCGCCCTCGATCACGGTCGGTGCGAGTCCGGCCCGGTGCAGGTTCTCGCGGGCGCCGCGTGCGACGTGAGGGTCGTACTCGACGGTCACCACGTTGTGGTTGCCCAGGCGGTGGGCGAGGAGGCCCGCGTTCCAGCCGGTGCCGGCTCCGACCTCCAACACCTTGTGGCCCGGGCGGACGTCGAGGTCCTGGAGCATCGAGAACACCATGGTCGGCATGGAGTTGGAGGAACTCGGGGTGGTGCCGAGCCCGTCGCCCTGGTGGTTGCCGTCGTCCCACTGGGTGGTCAGCGGGATGTCCGAGTAGACGGCCCTGCGCCACGCCTCGGGGTCCTGTGACCGATACAGCACGGGGTTCTGGCGGGTGCCGTCCGCGATGCCCGGCCAGATGCGGTCCGGGACGAACAGCTCGCGGGGTACCGCGTTGAAGGAGGGGAGCCAGTCCGAGGAGAGTGCGCCGCCGGCCACCAGCGCGGAGGCGAGCCCCTGGGGGCCCGCCTCCTGGTGCGTTTCGCCGGTCACTCCGCCGGGGCCTTGCCGTCGCTGCTGTTGCCGCCCTCGTCGGACCCGCCGCCGCCGTGTCCGGCGCCCTTGTTGGAGTCGTCCTGCTGCTTGCCGCCCTGGCCGTCGCCGGAGCCGCCGCTGCGCTTACCCATCTCTGTACCTCCGTGTGCTGGTTGGTTGCGACAGGCGGATGCCTGCCGGGTGATGCTCAGCCGCCTCGGGTATACCGGGCGGCAGCTCCCCGAGGGCGCGCGACCGCCCTCGGGGATGCCTCCGCTGTCGACCGTGGATTGCCACTTCGCCGGACGGCGGGAGCCGGTGGGGTTACTGCCTGCCGCCCGTGCCGCTGGCCCGGCGGCACGGGCGGGGGTTTCAGTGGGAGCGGTTGATCAGAATCAGGGCCGCAACGACGATGTGCAGCCCGGCAGCGGCGGACACCCCCAGGGCAGCCCAGACTCGGTCGGGATCGGGATCGGGATCGGGATCGAGATCGGGGTCGGAAACGGACGGCGGCGCGTCTTCGGGATCGAAACCGTCGTCCGGCGGCTGCCGGCTCACGGAGAGGTCGGCTTGGGCGTCGGGAGGTCGGCGTGCACGACCTTCCCGAACGGGCGGGGGCTGGCGCCCCAACGGCAAGACCAGGGTCGAGAAGTTGGCGTTGTTCGAGCAGATCGCCGACGCCTTCCACATTCCGGGGCAACTGCTCGGTCTTGCCCGCAGGTCATGGGAGCCGGACGCCACTCCTGGACCCTCGCCCCTTGCGCAGGCTTTACCGGAAGCCGACGGCGACGACCTGGCCACCGTGGATGCCTTTCGCCGTGCGGATCGGCAGGCGGGAGGTGGACGCCTGTACTCGGCTGTGGTTCACCATCTCTCCGGCAAGGTTGCGCCGCGTCTGGTCGATGTTGCGAGCGGCCCGCAGGTGTTCGCTGCCGCCGCTGCGCTCACTGAGATGGCCGGCTGGATGGCCCACGACTCCGGCCGTGACGACCTGGCTGCCCGGCACTTCGCTCGCGCGCTCCCTCTCGCCCGCGCCTCCGGCGATCTGCCGTTGATGGCACACGTAGCAGCCAGCACCAGCCACCTTTCCCTCCAGGCCGGCGATTCGGCGGAGGCCGTGCACTGGGCTACCGTCGGCATCGAAATGGCCTGCCAGGGCCCGCATCTGCCAGGCCTCATGGCTCGGCTGAACGCCATGATGGCCCGAGCGTTGGCAGCCTCTCGGCAGCACGGTCCGGCGGCGCGGGCACTCGACCACGCTCACACCGCACTTGCGGTTGGAGCTGATGATGAGCATCCGTGGTTGAGCCCTTTCGACGACGCTACCCTCGCCAGCGAGTCCGCGTTGGCGTTCAGCGACCTGGGCCGCTCCAAGCTTGCCCTTCGATGCGGTGAGCAGGCTGTGGTCCTACGGGAAGAAGGCCGCGCGCGTTCGCTCACATTCAGCCGCATCACCCTCGCACGCATCCACGCCGATTGCGGAGACTTGGACGCCGCAATCGGCGTCGGAACAGAACTTCTGACCAGCAGCCCGACCCTCGGGTCCGTCCGAGTCGTCCATCAGATGGATGGCCTCGGTGAACTCTTCGGGCGGTACCGCGAGTACGGCCCGGTGCGTGAATACCTGGCACGATTCGATGAGGCGCGCAGAGCCCGGCTGCTCCTGCTCGCCGACATCATCCCGTCGCCTCGGGGAGGTTCAACGTGAGACCCGCACCCACCGACACCGATGCCTGGCACGCCTACCTCGCCGAGGGCAATGCCCGGCAGGCTCGCAAGCGCGTCTCTGCGGACGTGATCCTGCGCGACCAGGCTGGTCGCATCCTGACCGTCAACCCGACCTACAAGGAGGGTTGGGACCTGCCCGGAGGGATGGCTGAGGCCAATGAGTCGCCGGACGAGGCCGCAGTGCGGGAACTGCGCGAGGAACTGGGCCTGGAGATCACGGTCCACCGCCTGCTGGTCGTGGACTGGGTTGCCCCGCACGGCCCGTGGGACGACCAGATCGCGTTCATCTTCGACGCGGGCACCCTCTCGTCCGACCTGGCCGCGCGGGTGCGGCCGCACGACGACGAACTGTCCGAGGCCGTCTTCCTGTCCGCGCCGGAGGCCGCCGACCGGCTGCGAACCCGCCAGCGGAACCGGCTGAACGCGGCTGTGAGAGCGATCGCGGATGGCGGCTCACGGTATCTGCGGGACGGGGTGGAGACGTGGTGATGGATCCGGGACAGGAGAAGGACGGCCATGGTTGAGAACGGCAGGCAAAGGGCGCGGCGGGTACCTCTTCGAGGCGGGGATGCTCAAGCGGGCGAAGCGGTCGGGCTGGTGGATCGCCGGGGTGAAGGATCCCGAGACCATCGCGGAGCACTCCTGTGGATCGACAGCAGTCTCGGCAGCCTCAAGACCGAGTCCGCCCGCCAACTCGCCGAGGCGGCACTGTCGATGACCTCGTTGGAGTGGCAGCAGGCCTACCTCGCGTAGCGTGCATCCCGAACTCATGCGCGAGCACTCGCCGCAGTGAATTCATGACTGTCCGTCAAATCCGCTGATCTGTCGGCGTAAACTGCAATGGCCACCGCCCAGTTGGGCGGTGGCCATTCCCGCGTACGCCCGTAAACTTGGCGGTTCCGGCGCACGCGCATAACACCTCGGCCAGTATGCCAGCCCGGACGCGCTCCGGCTCGCATATCGGCCACGAAAGGCCGAACGTGCCCGTCGCCGTCACCACCGAAGCCCTCGCCCTCTCCCGCCCCACCGGCACCCCGCCCGCCAACGAGTTCCGGGTCCGCATCGGGCAGTGGATGCAGAGCGTCCCGACCGGTGGGCCCTGGAAGTCCCTCGGGCCGTCCTTCGTCCTCTTCCTCATGCACGCCGCGCAGAAGGCCGACGCGGACGGGACCAACCTCCACTGCCCGCCGTCCAACCTCTGGTTCTCCCGGGCCTGCCGGGTCTCCAAGGACTCCGTCCCCGGCTTCTACCGGGCCGCCGAGGCGGCCGGGGTCATGGCCCTCGTCCACGGCCCCTCCGGCACCCGGGTTCGCGGCTACGCCGTCACCGTGCCCCTGGGCGGCGTCCCCGACTGGGACGCCGCCCTCGCCGTCCTGCGCGCCGACGCCCGGCGCGTCAAGCAGGAGCAACTCCGCTGCGCCGCCGGTAAGTCCGCACGTGCGGAGTCGGTGAAGTCCGCACCTGCGGCGCTGCCGAGGCCGCGCTGCGGCGAACGGAAGTCCGCACGTGCGGAGCCGGACAAATCCGCACGTGCGGGCTCGTCGCTCCGCACGTGCGGACGCAACCAGGAAGTCCCTTACCAGGACAAGAAGATGGTTGCTGTTGTAGTGACGGGTACCACTCCGCGCGCGAGCGAACAGCCCGCACCGGCACCGCTGCCGCCGCCGCCCGACCCCACGGGCTGGGAGCGGATGACCGAGCACCTGCCGCCCGACCTCCAGGAGCCCGCCCGCGCCGTCCCGGAGGACGACCTGCTGCGCCGGTTCACCACCATGGCCGTCCGGGCGGGCTGGGCGTCCCCGGGTTGGCTGGCCGCCCGCCTGGCGTCCCACCGGCCCGAGAACACGCCCGGCGCCGACCCCGCGGACCGTCTCGCAGCCGGTCTGGTCGCCGTCCTGGGTGTCCTCTCGGACCGACATGCCCACCCGGGCCGGGGGCTCCTGCCCTCCTGCGCGTGAGCAGCAGTGCCGGCCAAGGGGGACGATCACCCTGTCGACCCGGCCGGATCGAACGCTCCTGGCATACTCGCAGTGCCGGCTGCGCGGCTTCCTCGCACGGGACAACGTGACTGCCCGGGCCCGGGAGGTGGACTGCTACCAGCTCTCAGCAGCCCGAAGGCCGAATCGGCAACTCGCCGCCGCCGGCACACCCTCCGGAGAGGACGGCATGACCTTCTACGAGCAGCACCGCGACTTCATCGAGGAACTGGAGCGGATCGCCCCGGAAGGCGTCCGGATCGAATGGTCCGGAGACACGCTGATCGTGCAGGCGTCGCCGTCCAACATCCACCAGCTCAATGTGGCCCAGGTGCGCAGGCAGTTCGAGCAGCATGCTCCGGACGGCTATCTGCCCAGCGAGCGGAGCGAGATCGTCAGCCCGGATGCCTCCAAGGGGCGCGAGCCGGACCTGACCTACCTCCCGCTGGACGTCCTCTCCCAGCCGGGCAACAAGGCTCCCGCCGTGGAAGCCCTGATCGCGGTGGAGATCGTCTCGCCGTCCAATCCGGGCAACGACTGGATGGACAAGCTGCACGACTACGCCGTGATGCGCATCCCGCTGATCTGATCGTGGACCCGCGTCAGCAGACGGTGACGCTGTTCTCCGAGCCGAACCACGACCGGTACCACACCCGCAGCGACCGGAAGTTCGGCGACGCGATCAGCATTCCGGAGCCCTTCGGCTTCTCGCTGAGCCTGGCGAAGCTCGTCCCGTACCAGGACTGATGCTCGGAGGAGGCTGGCCGAGGCCTAAAGCCGGTGAGTGAGTGCGCCGGGGCGTGATAGACCAGATGGCACTATGAACATCACAGTCTTCTGCTCCGCGTACTCGCTCGACGACCGCTACACCGCCCCCGCCGCCGAGTTCGCGCGGCTCCTCGGCGAAGGTGGCCACACCCTGGTGTGGGGCGGGTCCAACGCCGGGCTGATGGGGCTGCTGGCCGACGAGGTGAAGGCGGCCGGCGGGAAGCTGGTCGGGGTGCTGGTCGAGATGCTCAAGCACAAGGGGTACGTCGGCGCCGACGAGCTCGTCATGACCCGTGACCTGGCCGAGCGGAAGGCGGAGCTGGCGGCCCGGGCGGACGCGATCGTCGTGCTCGTGGGCGGGCTGGGCACCCTCGACGAGGTGACCGAGGTGCTGGAGCTCAAGAAGCACGGCATGTTCGACAAGCCGGTGATCGTCCTGGACACCGAGGGCTTCTACGTGGGCCTGCGCACGCAGATGGAGCGGATGGACGTCGAGGGCTTCCTGCCCCGCCCGCTCGCCGAGCTGATCCGGTTCGCCGACACCCCGGCCGAGGTCTTCGCGCAGCTCAAGGCCTGAGAGGATCACCACCATGGCCACTCATCTGATCACCGGCGCCGGCTCCGGCATCGGCGCCGTCCTCGCCGAACGCCTCGCCGAGCGCGGGGACGACCTCTGGCTGCTGGCCCGCGACGCCCGCCGCGCCGCCGAGCTGCGCGAGCGCTTCCCCGGGGCGAAGACCCTGGTCGGGGACCTCGGCGACCCGGCCAAGCTCTCCTGGGCCTTCGGCCACCAGGCGCTGCCCGTCGAGCTGGACTCCGTGCTGCACGTCGCCGGCATGGTCGAGCTGGGCACGGTCGGCGAGCTGCCGGTCAAGGCCTGGCAGGAGACGCTCAACGTCAACCTGCTCGCCCCGGCCGAGCTGACCAGGCTGCTGCTGCCCTCGCTGCGCCTGGTCAAGGGGCACGTGGTGTTCGTCAACTCCGGTGCGGGCCTGAACGCCCACGCAGAGTGGTCGGCCTACGCGGCGAGCAAGCACGGCCTGAAGGCGCTGGCCGACGCGCTGCGCCAGGAGGAGCACGCCAACGGCGTCCGGGTCACCTCGGTCTACCCGGGCCGCACCGCCACCGCGATGCAGGCCAAGGTGCACCAGCAGGAGGGCAAGGCCTACGACGAGGACCGCTGGATCGCCCCCGAGTCGGTGGCCAAGGCGATCCTCGCCGCCCTCGACGCCTCCCGTGACGCGGAGCTCACCGACATCACCGTCCGCCCGGGGCGCTGAAACGCGCGCGGCGCCGCGCACTAGGCTCGGGCGGGTGAGCACCCCACAGCCCTTCCCCGACCTGCGCGGCGCCGCCACCGGCGTCGGTTCGCTGCCCGGCACCGACGCCCGGGAGGCCGCCAAGACCTCCACCGGGGCGTTGGAGCAGCTGCCGTTCCTGCCCGAACTGCCCGCCCGCGGGCCGGGTGCCGACATGATCGGCCGTGGCGCCGGCCTGCTGGTCGAGCTGTTCGCACAGACCGAGCCGAGCGGCTGGCGCTTCGCCGACCGCCCCGGCCGGGACACCCGGCGCGCCCACTCCTGGCTGCGCGAGGACCTGGACGCGCTGGAGGAGTTCACCCAGGGCTACCAGGGCGCGCTCAAGCTGCAGGCCGTCGGGCCGTGGACGCTGGCCGCCTCGATCGAGCTCAAGTACGGCGAGAAGGCGCTCTCCGACCCCGGCGCCTGCCGGGACATCGCCGGTTCGCTCACCGAGGGCCTGCGCCGTCACCTCGCCGACGTCCGCAGTCGGGTGCCGGGCGCCCAACTGGTCCTCCAGCTCGACGAGCCCTCGCTGCCCGCCGTGCTGACCGGCCAGGTGAAGACCGCCAGCGGCTTCCAGCGGCTGCGCTCGGTGGACCGGCAGGTCGCCGAGGAGGTGCTGCGCGAGGTGATCCGGGGCCTGGACGTGCCCGTCGTCGTGCACTGCTGCGCGCCGGACGTCCCGATCCCGCTGCTGCGCCGGGCCGGGGTGGCCGGGGTCTCGCTGGACTTCTCGCTGCTGACCGAGCGGGCGGACGACGACCTCGGCGAGGCGGTCGAGGCGGGCACCGCGATCCTCGCTGGTGTCGTGCCCTCCACTGACCAGGCGGTGTCCGACCCGGCCGGTAGTGTCCAGGGGGTCAGGACCTTGTGGCGCAGGCTCGGGTTCGCCCCGGAGCTGCTGGGCCGCCGCGTGCTGGTGACGCCGACCTGCGGGCTGGCCGGGGCGTCCCCGGCGTACGCGCGCAAGGCGCTGTCGCTTGCGGCGCGGGCGGCGCAGAGCCTGGTGGACAACCCGGAATGAGAACGTAGGAGGGCTTGCGGTGGTGGCTGTCGAGGGCTGGGAGGACGTCCCTGCGGAGGTGCGCAGGCGGCACGCCGAGCTGGCCGTGGAGATCACCGAGCACCGCGCCCGGTACTACGAGCAGGACGCCCCGGTCGTCAGCGACGCCGAGTTCGACGTCCTGATGCGCGAGCTGGAGGCGATCGAGGCCGCGCACCCGGCCCTGGTGACGCCGGACTCGCCGACGCAGGAGGTCGGCGGCGACGTCGCGGAAGGCTTCACCAAGGTCGAGCACCGCGAGCGGCTGCTCAGCCTCGACAACGCCATGGACGACGAGGAGCTGGCGGCCTGGGCGGACCGGGTCGCCCGCGAGCTGGACGGCATCGACTACCACTACCTGTGCGAGCTCAAGGTGGACGGCCTGGCGGTCAACCTCACCTACGAGCGCGGCCAGTTGGTCCTCGCCGCGACCCGGGGCACCGGCCGGGTCGGCGAGGACATCACCGCCAACGTCCGCACCATCAAGGAGATCCCGCAGCAGCTCAAGGGCGACGACCTGCCCGAGCTGGTCGAGATCCGCGGCGAGGTCTACCTGCCCACCGAGGCCTTCGAGGAGCTGAACGCCTCGCTGGCGGCGGAGAACGAGCGCCGCCGGGCGGAGAACGAGGAGCGCGCCAGGGAGGGCAAGCGTCCGCAGGCGCTGCTCCACCTGTTCGCCAACCCGCGCAACGCCGCCGCCGGTTCGCTGCGCCAGAAGGACCCGCTGGTCACCGCGTCGCGTCCGCTGCACATGGTGGTGCACGGCATCGGCGCCCGGGTCGGCTTCGACATCGACTGCCAGTCGCACGCCTACGACCTGCTGCGCGCGTGGGGCCTGCCGACGGCCCGGCACAACGAGGTGGTCGGGACGCTCGACGAGGTGCGGGCGTTCATCAAGCACTTCGGTGAGCAGCGGCACTCGGTCGAGCACGAGATCGACGGCGTCGTGGTCAAGGTGGACGAGATCGCCCTACAGGGCCGGCTCGGCTCCACCTCCAAGTCCCCGCGCTGGGCGATCGCCTGGAAGTACCCGCCGGAGGAGGTCACCGGCAAGCTGGCCGCGATCAAGGTCGGGATCGGCCGCACCGGCCGGGCCACCCCGTACGCGGTGCTGGCCGAGCCGGTGAAAGTGGCCGGCTCGATGGTGCAGTACGCGACGCTGCACAACCAGCAGATCGTCAAGGCCAAGGGCGTGCTGCTCGGCGACACCATCGTGCTGCGCAAGGCCGGTGACGTCATCCCGGAGATCCTCGGCCCGGTGGAGAGCCTGCGGGACGGCACCGAGCAGGAGTTCGTGATGCCCTCGCACTGCCACGAGTGCGGGGCCGAGCTGCGCCCGATGTCGGAGGGTGACATCGACCTGCGCTGCCCCAACGCGCAGTTCTGCCCGGCGCAGATCCGCGAGCGGATCGCCTTCCTGGGCGGCCGTTCCTCGCTGGACATCGAGGGCCTGGGCTATGTCGCGGCCACCGCGCTGACCCAGCCGCTGGAGCCGGCCGAGGCGCCGGTGAAGGACGAGGGCGACATCTTCGGGCTGACGATGGAGCAACTGCTGCCGATCGAGGTGCTGGTCCGCGACCAGAAGACGGGCATGCCCAAGCTGGACGACCGCACCGGCGAGGAGAAGAAGGCCACCTTCTTCGCGAACCAGAAGGGCGAGCCCAAGAAGACGGCGAGCGTGCTGCTGGAGAACCTGGAGAGGGTGAAGGAGCGCCCGCTGTGGCGGTTCCTCAACGGCCTCTCGATCCGGCACGTCGGGCCGGTCGCGGCGCAGGAGCTGGCGCGGGAGTTCCGGGACCTCGACCGGATCTTCTCGGCCACCGAGGAGGAGCTGGCCGCCGTCGAGGGGGTCGGGCCGATCATCGCCCGTTCCGTCGTCGAGTGGTACCAGGAGGAGTGGCACCGCGACATCCTGGAGAAGTGGCGCGCGGCCGGCGTCCGTTTCACCGAGGAGCCCGCCGAGGAGGAGGAGGCGGAGCGCCCGCTGGAGGGCCTGACCGTCGTCGTCACCGGGACTCTGGCCGGGCACACCCGGGACGGGGCCAAGGAGGCGCTGACCTCGCGCGGTGCGAAGGTGACCGGTTCGGTATCGAAGAAGACCGATTTTGTCGTCGCCGGTGACAATCCCGGGTCCAAGTACGACAAGGCCGTTCAGCTGGGTCTGCCGGTCCTGGACGACGCCGGCTTCGCGGTGCTGCTCGCCGACGGAGCGGCCGCGGCCCGCGCCCACCTGGGCCTGCCCGAGGTCGGGGAGGCTCCTGCCGAAGCCGCCCCGGAGGCCGACCCGAGCGGAGCGTGACCGAACCCGTCTTGTTATCGTCCTGATGCAACGTCACCGGGTGTCGCGCCGTGAAAGCGGGCATTGTGTCACTGTGCGACACCCGGGCGCGGTGGCGCGTTTCCGGTTGT
The DNA here is from genome assembly GCF_044745805.1 of Kitasatospora sp. NPDC086801. Taxonomy (NCBI): domain Bacteria; kingdom Bacillati; phylum Actinomycetota; class Actinomycetes; order Kitasatosporales; family Streptomycetaceae; genus Kitasatospora; species Kitasatospora sp. NPDC086801. The sequence continues at coordinate 138,312 of NZ_JBIVAX010000003.1, read as the reverse complement.
CCGAAAGTCTGCCCACCGGGTGGACCCCGGCATACCCTGGAGCGCAACAGAGTGTCAGCAGGGGTGGGGGCACCGGCTGAGCCGGTGCTCCGCGGGGTCGCTCCATGCCCGGCAGCTGTCGGTACCGGCACGGTGCCTCACCGTAAGGCGGCCTGACGGGGCGGGCCCGACGGAGGACAGGGCTTATGGATCGTACGACCGGCGGTGCGCCCACACGCCCGCCGCAGGGGGTGGCAGGTGCGGTCCTGCTGCTCGGCGTGCTGCTGGCCGGTGCCGCGCCGCTCATCCCGCTGGCCGTCCTGGTCTACCGGTACGAACCCGAACTGCTGCCGCTGTTCGCGGTGCCGCTGGCGGTGCTGGTCGCCGCCTGGCGGATCGCCCGCGACCGCGCCCGCGACCAGCTGACCGACCCGCTGACGGATCTGCCCAACCGTCAGGCCCTACTGATGGCTGCCCAGGAGGCGATCGCGGAGCGTGCGGACGGCTACAGCGTCGGTCTCATCCTGCTCGATCTCGATCGTTTCCGATCGCTCAACGACACCCTCGGCCACACCGCCGGCGACCGGCTGCTGGTGCACATCGCCCGTCGGCTGCACCGGGCGCTGCGCTCCGGCGGCCCGGCCGGCAGCGCCACCCGGGAGTCCATCGACGACGTCTTCGCCGGCCTGCCCCGGCACTACCGGCGCGGCCGCCCGATGGTGGCCCGGATGGGCGGCGACGAGTTCGCCGTGCTGCTGCCCGGCATCAACTGCCCGGACAGCCTGGAGCGGGTCGCCAAGGCGCTGATCGCCGAACTCGCCGCGCCGATCCGGCTGGACGGGCTGCTGCTCGTGCTGGAGGCCAGCGCCGGCGTCTGCGTCTACCCGCAGCACGCCCAGGACGCCGAGGCGCTGCTGCGCCGCGCCGACGTGGCGATGGGCCACGCCCAGCGCGGTTGCAGCGGCGTCGCGCAGTACGACGAGACCCAGGACGCCGACACGCCGTACCGGATAGGGCTGCTCGGCGATCTGCGGCGGGCCCTGGAGACCGGTGAGGTGCAGCTGCACTACCAGCCCAAGGTGGCCTTCGACGGCCGGGTGGTCGGGCTGGAGGCGCTGCTGCGCTGGGATCGCCCCGGCCAGGGCCGGGTCCCGCCGGACGAGTTCGTCGGGCTCGCCGAGTCCAGCGGCCTGATGCCCCGGCTCACCGACTACGTGCTGGAGGCCGCCGTCGGGCAGCTCGCCTACTGGCGGGACCAGGGCCTCCAGGTGCAGGTCGCGGTCAACGTGTCCCCGCGCGACGTGCTCAACCCCGGTTTCGCCCAGCGCGTCGCCGGACACCTCGTCCGCCACCAGGTGCCGGCCCACGCGCTCCAGCTGGAGATCACCGAGCGGCTGCTGCTGGACGACTCCCGCCGGGCCGCCGACACCCTCGCCGAACTGCGCGGCTACGGCGTCGGGATGTCCCTGGACGACTTCGGCACCGGCCACTCCTCGTTGGTGCGGCTGCGCAGCCTGCCGGTCGGCGAGCTGAAGATCGACCGCTCCTTCGTCTCCCGGATGGTCGCCGACGACCACGACGCGGCGGTGGTGCGCTGCTCGGTGGAGCTCGCCCACTCGCTGGGCCTGACGGTGGTCGCCGAGGGCGTCGAGGACGACGAGACCTGGGAGCGGCTGCACTGCATGGGCGTGGACGCCGTCCAGGGCTGGCTGGTGTCGGCCGCGCTGCCGGCCGAGCAGGCCACCGCCTGGCTGCGGGTGCACCGCACCGGCGCCCCGCCGGTGGAACGGCTGGTCGCCCCGCCGGGCCGGCTGCCGCCGGCCCTCCACGCGGTGCAGGGGGGCCAGGCCCGGCAGGGCCAGTCGCTGCTGCCGCAGGTCGTCCAGCCGGTCGTCCAGCAGGCCATGCCCCCGACCCTCCCGCCGCTGCCCCCGACCCTCCCGCAGGCCGTTCAGGCCGTTCAGGCCGTTCAGGCGGTCCAGGCGGTCCAGGCCGTTCAGGCGGTCCAGGCCGTGCCCGCGCCGCAGCCCGTGCCGGCCGCGCAGATCGAGATCAAGGCGCCGGGCACGCAGAGTTGGGCCCGTACCAGGCCGCAGTAACGGGCGCGCAGGTTCACTCGTTGGCCGGTGGCCGGGCCGGGCCCCATAGGATGGGGTCCAAAGACCACGAGGACGGAGCACCGGACCGGTTGCTCCTGCCCGGGCCCGGCACCGCCTGCGCGCGGCGCCGGGTCTCACCAGAACTCACCCTGAGGATCGCTGCATGCCTGGCATCACGCGCGAGGAGGTCGCCCACCTCGCCCGGCTGTCGCGTCTTGAGCTGAAGCCCGAAGAGCTGGACCACTTCGCCGAGCAGCTCGACGTGATCATCGGCGCGGTCGCCCGCGTTTCCGAGGTCGCCGGACAGGACGTCCCGCCGACCTCCCACCCGCTCCCGCTGACCAACGTCATGCGCGCGGACGAGGTGCGGCCGTCGCTCACCCCGGAGCAGGCGCTGTCCGGCGCCCCCGCCGCCGAGGAGCAGCGTTTCCGTGTGCCGCAGATCCTCGGGGAGGACTGACCGAGATGACCGAGCTGATCAAGTACACCGCCGCTGAGACGGCCTCCGCCATCGCCAAGGGCGAGGTGTCCGCCGTCGAGGTGGCGCAGGCGCACCTGGACCGCATCGGCGCCGTCGACAAGAAGGTCAACGCCTTCCTGCACGTCGACACCGAGGGCGCGCTGAACGCCGCCAGGGCCGTCGACGAGAAGCGCGCCAAGGGCGAGGAGCTGGGCCCGCTGGCCGGCGTCCCGCTCGCGCTGAAGGACGTCTTCACCACCAAGGGCGTGCCGACCACCTGCGGCTCCAAGATCCTCGAAGGCTGGATCCCGCCGTACGACGCCACGCTGACCACGCGTCTCAAGGACGCCGGCGTGGTCATCCTCGGCAAGACCAACATGGACGAGTTCGCGATGGGCTCCTCCACCGAGAACTCCGCCTACGGCCCGACCGGCAACCCGTGGGACCTCTCCCGCATCCCCGGCGGCTCCGGCGGCGGCTCGGCCGCCGCGCTGGCCGCCTTCGAGGCCCCGCTGGCGATCGGCACCGACACCGGCGGCTCGATCCGCCAGCCCGGCGCCGTCACCGGCACCGTGGGCGTCAAGCCGACCTACGGCTCGGTCTCCCGCTACGGCCTGGTCGCCTTCTCGTCCTCGCTGGACCAGGGCGGCCCGTGCGCCCGCACCGTGCTGGACACGGCGCTGCTGCACGAGGCCATCGCCGGGCACGACCCGCTGGACTCCACCTCGATCGACGCGCCCGTCCCGGCCGTGGTCGAGGCCGCGAAGCTGCGCGACGTGCGCGGCATGCGGATCGGCGTGGTCAAGGAGTTCGCCGGCGAGGGCTACCAGGCCGGCGTGATGCAGCGCTTCAACGAGTCGGTGGAGCTGCTGCGCGAGCTGGGCGCCGAGGTCGTCGAGGTCTCCTGCCCGTCCTTCACCCTGGCGCTGCCGGCGTACTACCTGATCGCGCCCAGCGAGTGCTCCTCCAACCTGGCCCGCTTCGACGCGATGCGTTACGGCCTGCGGGTCGGCGACGACGGCTCCCGCTCGGCCGAGGAGGTCACCGCCCTGACCCGCGAGGCCGGCTTCGGCCCCGAGGTCAAGCGCCGCATCATCCTCGGCACCTACGCCCTCTCCTCGGGCTACTACGACGCCTACTACGGCTCGGCCCAGAAGGTCCGCACCCTGATCTCGCGGGACTTCGACGCCGCCTTCGCGGGCGTGGACGTGCTGGTCTCGCCGACCACGCCGACCACCGCCTTCCCGATCGGCGAGCGCGCCGACGACCCGATGGCGATGTACCTGGCCGACCTCTGCACGATTCCGTCGAACCTCGCGGGCAACGCGGCCATGTCGCTGCCCTGCGGTCTGGCCCCGGAGGACAATCTCCCGGTCGGCCTGCAGATCATCGCACCCGCGATGGCGGACGACCGCCTGTACCGGGTGGGCGGCGCCGTCGAGGCCGCACTCAACGACAAGTGGGGGCACACCCTGCTGGAGGAGGCACCGGCACTGTGAGCAAGATCGACAAGGCGAAGGCCCCGTCTTCCCTCAAGGCCCCGTCGTCCGTCAAGGCCCCGTCGTCCAAGGCCTCGTCGTCCCTCAAGGGCTTCAAGCACAGCAAGCCCGGCCTCTGGCTGTCCATCGGCACCAGCGCCTTCGGCGCGGTCTCGGTCGTCAAGGACGTCCGGAAGGCCCGCGAGGAGAGCGACACCCTCAAGCTGGTCAACGCCCTGGTCGGCGCCGCCGCGCTGATCACCGGTACCGCCCTGCTGGTGCGCGAGCTGCGCCAGCTCGGCTCCGACGACGTCCTGCTGGGCTGAGCTGAGCGCCCCGGCCCGGCCCCGCGCGAGCGGCGGCCGGGCCCGTACCTCCCAAGTCTTTTAGTGAAGGGGACGCTGTGAGCGTCATGAACCTGGTCTCCTACGAGGACGCTCTCGCGTCGTACGACCCGGTGATGGGCCTTGAGGTCCACGTCGAGCTGGGCACCAAGACCAAGATGTTCTGCGGTTGCTCGACCGAGCTGGGTGCCGAGCCGAACAGCCAGACCTGCCCGACCTGCCTGGGCCTGCCCGGCTCGCTGCCGGTGGTCAACGCGATCGGCGTGGAGTCGGCCGTCAAGATCGGCCTGGCGCTGAACTGCGAGATCGCCGAGTGGTGCCGGTTCGCGCGGAAGAACTACTTCTACCCGGACATGCCCAAGAACTTCCAGACCTCGCAGTACGACGAGCCGATCGCCTTCAACGGCTACCTGGACGTGCAGTTGGAGGACGGCTCGACCTTCCGCGTGGAGATCGAGCGCGCCCACATGGAGGAGGACACCGGCAAGTCCAGCCACGTCGGCGGCGCCACCGGCCGGATCCACGGCGCCACCCACTCGCTGCTCGACTACAACCGGGCCGGCATCCCGCTGATCGAGATCGTCACCAAGCCGATCGAGGGCGCCGGCGAGCGCGCCCCCGAGGTCGCCAAGGCGTACGTCGCCGAGCTGCGCGAGCTGATCAAGGCGCTGGGCGTCTCCGAGGCCCGGATGGACAAGGGGCAGATGCGCTGCGACGTCAACCTGTCGCTGCGCCCGAACGGCACCGAGACCTTCGGCACCCGCTCGGAGACCAAGAACGTCAACTCGCTGCGCAGCGTGGAGCGGGCCGCCCGGTTCGAGATCCAGCGGCACGCCACCGTGCTGACCGACGGCGGCACGATCATCCAGGAGACCCGGCACTTCCACGAGGAGGACGGCAGCACCACCTCGGGCCGGATCAAGGACAACGCCGAGGACTACCGCTACTTCCCCGAGCCGGACCTGGTGCCGATCGCCCCCGCCCGCGCGTGGGTCGAGGAGCTGCGCGCCGGCCTGCCCGAGCTGCCGCGGGTGCGCCGGGCCCGGCTGCAGGCCGAGTGGGGCCTGTCCGACCAGGACATGCAGTCGGTGCTGAACGCCGGCGCCGTCGAGCCGATCCAGGAGACCATCGCCGCCGGTGCCCCGGCCGACCAGGCCCGCAAGTGGTGGATGGGCGAGCTGGCCCGCCGGGCCAACGAGACCGGCACCGAGCTGAGCGAGCAGCCGATCACCCCGGCGCAGGTCGCCCGGGTCACCGCGCTGGTCGCCGAGGGCAAGCTGAACGACAAGCTGGCCCGCCAGGTCATCGAGGCCGTGCTGGCCGGCGAGGGCGAGCCGGACGAGGTCGTCGAGAAGCGCGGCCTGGCCGTCGTCTCGGACGACTCCGCGCTCGGTGCGGCCGTCGACCAGGCCATCGCCGAGAACGAGGCGATCGCCGCCAAGATCCGCGACGGCAAGGTCGCGGCGGTCGGCGCGCTGGTCGGTGCGGTCATGAAGGCCACCCGGGGCCAGGCCGACGCGGCCCGCGTCAAGGACCTGATCCTGGAGCGGCTGGGCGTTTCCGCCTGAGGTCCTAAGGCGCCTAAGGCATCTAAGGCCCCCTAAGTAAGGCCTAAGGCCCGGTCTCACCTCTAAATCGAGGTAAGGCCGGGCCTTTGTCGTCCCCTGGGCCCCGATCTAAGGCATCCGGGGCCCGGAAGATCGGTAGGGCTTCCGATGCGGCACCCCCCGCTGGGAGAGGAAGCTCTTACTCGACAGCGAAACGCAGTGAAACCCGCAGGGGGAACCGAAAGTGATCGAGTACGAGCTCATCCAGCAGCAGGCCCACGAGCTTGCCGCCCGCGCCGAGCACCAGCGCCTGGTCCGGGAGGCCAAGGAGGGGCGCCGCCTGCGGCAGCGTCCGGTGGCCGCCCGCTTCCAGCGGCGCCCCGCGCGCCAGCGCGAATGCTGACGGTCCGGCACCACGACGGTGCCGAGGGAGTTCCGGAGGGGGAGGCGCGGCAGGTGAGCGCCTCCCCCTCCGGGCGTTCGCCAGGGGAGATAACCCCTCGGCCCGCCACCTCCGGCTATGGCATGCTCGCCTCCATGCAGCAGATATCGGTGAGTCCCGTCTTCGTCGGCCGCGGCAGCGAGATCACCGAACTGACCGACGCGCTGCGCCGGGCCGGGTCCGGCAGCCCGCAGGCCGTGCTGATCGGCGGCGAGGCGGGCGTCGGCAAGACCCGGCTGCTGGAGGAGTTCCTGCAGCGGGCCGCCGACGGGGGAGCGGTTACCACGCTCGGCGGCTGTCTGGAGATCGGCGCCGAGGGCCTGCCGTACGCCCCGCTGGCCGCGGCGCTGCGCCGGCTGCACCGCTCGCTGGGCGCCGAACTGGAGGCCGCGGCGGCCGGCAGCGAGGGGCACCTGGCCCGGCTGCTGCCCGAGTTCGGCGAGGCCGACGGCGAACCCAACGACGAGTACGGCCGGGCCCGGCTGTTCGAGCACACCGCGAGGCTGTTCGAACGGCTCGGCGCGGAGCGTACCCTCGTGTTCGCCGTCGAGGACCTGCACTGGTCCGACCGCTCCACCCGCGAACTGCTCGCCTTCCTGGTCCGCACCCTGCACCGGTCCCGGGTGCTGCTGGTCGCCACCTACCGCTCCGACGACCTGCACCGCCGCCACCCGCTGCGCCCCTTCCTGGCCGAGCTCGAACGGCTGCGCACCGTCCAGCGGCTGGAGCTGGAGCGGTTCGGCCGCGGCGAGGTCGCCGCCCAGCTGGCCGGCATCCTCGGCACCGCCGACCCCGACCGGAAGCTGGTGGACCGCATCCACCGCCGCTCCGAGGGGAACCCGTTCTTCGTCGAGGAACTGGCCACCGCCTTCGAGGACGGCTGCGGCGCCGGGCTCACCGACTCGCTGCGCGACATCCTGCTGGTCCGGGTGGAGAGCCTGGACGAGGAGGCCCAGCGGGTCGTGCGGATCGCCGCCGAGGGCGGCTCGCACGTCGAGCACGCCCTGCTGGCGGCCGTCCTGGACGACGACGAGGAGGCGCTGATCGAGGCGCTGCGGGCGGCCGTCGGCGCCAACATCCTGCGCCCGGACGGCGAGGGCGAGGGCTACCGCTTCCGGCACGCGCTGGTCCGCGAGGCGGTCTCGGACGACCTGCTGCCCGGCGAACGGCACCGGATCAACCGCAAGTTCGCGCTCGCCGTGGAGGCGCAGCCGCACCTGGTCTCCTGTGACGCCCTGCCCGCCCGGCTGGCCAACTACTGGTACCACGCGCACGACCCGGCCCGCGCCCTGCCGACCGCCCTGGACGCCGCCCGCGCGGCCCGCCGCCGCAACGCCTTCGCCGAGCAACTGGGCATGCTGGAACGGGCCCTGGAGCTGTGGGACATGGTCTCCGAGGAGGTGCTGGCGCACACCCTGCGCCCGTACGACTGGGCCGAGACCTACCCGCCCGGCTCGTGCGACCACAGCACCGCCGACAAGGACTGCGACCGGATCCAGCTGGTCGACGTGCTGGCCGAGGCGGTGGTCGCGGCCCGGCGCTGCGGCGACCGCGAGCGAGGCCTGAGCCTCGCCAGGCGGGGGCTGCGGCTGGTCGACGAGGCGGTGCACCCGGTGCGCGCGGCCTGGTTCCGGATCAACCGGGCCCGGATGCTGGGCAATCTGCGCCGCTCCGGCGACGACGAGGAGATCCTGCACGCGCACCGGCTGGTCGACCACCTGCCGCCGTCCGCCGTCCAGGCCGAGGTGTTCGCGCTCGGCGCCGGGGTGGCGATGCTCAAGAAGCCGGGCCCCGAGCACATCGAGCTCGCCGAGCGGGCGATCCGGATCGCCCAGGAGGTCGGCGCGCACTCCGTCGAGGTGCACGCCCGGATGACGCTCGGCGGCCTGCGCTACGACGTGCACGGCGACGCCGAGGGCGGGCTGGCCGAACTGGCCGGGGCGGTCGAGGCGGCCCGCCGGCTGGGCGTGCCGGACCTGCTGCTGCGCGGCGTCAACAACCTGGCCAGCATGCACCGCGGGGTGGGCCGGGCCGAGGAGGCGGTGGTGCTGGCCCGCGAGGGCCTGGTCTACGCGGACGGCAACGGCCTGCTGCGCAACATCGGCACCATCCTGACCGGCAACCTGGCCGAGGCGCTGACCGACCTGGGGCGGGTCCGGGAGGCCGCCGAGGTGCTCGACGCCTGCGAGCTGACCAGCCTGACCGGCACCCACGCGGAGTTCCTGGACCGGATGCGCGGCGACCTCGCCCTGCTGCGCGGGGACCTGGCCGGCGCGGCGACCATGCTGGCGCAGGCCCGGTCGGCCAACCGGGTCGGCCAGCTCCAGCACAGCGTGCCGATCAGCCGGCTGGCGGTGCGGATCGCCGCGCTCGCCGGGCGGCCGCTGGAGGCCCGGGAGGAACTGCTCGCCGCGCTGGCGGAGGAGGGGCGGCTCGGCCACGAGTCCGACGTGTACCCGTTGCTGGTCGAGGCCGCCACGGTGGAGGCGGACAGCCGGGGCCTGCCGGAGGCCGCGGCGGGCCGCGCCGAGGTGCTGGCCGCGATCGCGGGGCGGGCGGCCCGGCTGCGGCCGCGGGCGCCGATGCACCACGGCTGGGCCCGGCTACTGGAGGGCGAACTGGCCCGCGCCGAGGCCGTCGACACCCCGGAGCAGTGGGCCGCCGCGGTCGCCGCACTGCGGCCGATCGGACTGCCGTACCCGCTGGCGGTCGCCCTGCTGCGGGCCGGCGAGGCCGAGGTGCTGGCCGGGCGGCGCGAGGCCGGGACCGAACTGCTGCGCGAGGCGCGGGAGATGGCCACCGTCCGGGGCGACCGCCCGCTGCTGGCGGAGATCGCGGGCCTGGCTGACCGGGCCGGGTTGACGCTGATCCCGGCGGCGGCCGCGCGCCCGGCCGCCGGGCCCGCCGCGACCCCGCCCGCCGGGGAGTCGTTCGGCCTCACCCCCCGTGAGCGGGACGTGCTCCGGTTGCTGGCGCGCGGCTGGAGCAACCGGCAGATCGCGGAGGAGTTGTACATCTCTCCGAAGACCGCGAGCGTGCACGTCTCCAACATCCTGGGCAAGCTCGCGGTAGCCGGCCGGGGCGAGGCGGCAGCGCTGGCGCACCGGCTGCGGCTGTTCCCCGACGATCCGGCCCAGGCCGCCCGCTGACCCACGCGCCCGGCCCCGGGCCCCCGACCGTCTTCGGTCCGGGGGCCCGGGTCCGGGCGCCGTCGCGTGCTCCTGTGCGCGCCGCGTGAGCCCCCGGCCGCGCGCCGCCGCCAACCGGGCCGATCCGCCGGAATCGGGTGCATTTCCCCACCCCCTCACCATTACTCTAAGTTGAGTGCATGTGTCATTGAGTGACGGATTTGGTGTAGGGTCCCGATCGGGAACATCGGTGCGGTGCGGTGACCGGAAGGCCGCCCACCCCCTGGGCCACCGTCCTGACGGGGAGCCAGGCCACCGCGTACGACCGAGAGGCGCGCGGCCGGTGGCCCGTGGCCGGGGCGCCAGGCCCCGGGCCGGAGGGGGAGAGGCCGAGTGAGCTCCACCGATACGGTGCTGCCCGGGGCCGGACGGCCGGGTGTGCCGCCCGCCGACACGTCCGCGCCCGATACGTCCGCGCCCGACGCGGCCCCACCCGACACGTCCGCACCCGCTGCGCCCACCCCCGGCCGACGCGGCCCGCTGCGCCGGCTCAGGGAGAGCCGGACCCTGCCCGGTCTCGTCCTCGGCGCGCTCTGCCTGGCCTACGCCCTGGGTGCCGCCACCGGCTGGGGATCCTTCCAACTCTCCATCTTCATGGGAGACTTCGGCCTGGCCGCGGCGGCCCTCGCGGCCGCGCTGTCCTGCCTGGTGTACGGCTGCACGGTCGGCGGGCACGCCCGCCCGGCCTGGCTGCTGTTCGGCCTCTCCTCGCTCATGGTGGCCTTCGGCAACGGCACCTGGGGCTGGTACGAACTGGTCGCCCGCAGTCCGCTGCCGCAGGAATCGCTCGCCGAGTACGCCTTCCTGCTGTTCTCCCCGCTCGCCATCACCGGCGTCCTGGTGCTCGCCCAGCGTCCGCGCTCGGCCGCCGGCTGGCTCTGCCTGCTGCTCGACGGCTGGCTGATCGCCGGTTCGCTGTTCACCCTCAGCTGGAGCCTGGCGCTCGGCCGGATCGCCGCCGGCGAGGTCGGCTCGCCGCTGCGGCTGGCCCTCAACCTGGCCTACCCGGTCCTGGACATCCTGCTGGTCAGCCTGGTCGTCGGGCTGCGCTTCGGCGGCCGGGACGGCAACCGGGCGGCCGTGCACACCGCGATGGTGGCGCTGGCCGTCACCGTCCTGTGCGACGCCCTGTTCACCTCCCCGGAGCTGCGCAGCAGCTACCACTCGGGCGAACTGCTGGACGCCGGCTGGTTCTCCGGCAGCCTGCTGCTCGCCTGGGCGCCGTGGTCGCCGCGCTGGCGCCGCCCGCTGCGCGAGCACCCCTCGGCCGGCGGCCTGCCGCGCCGCCGGGTGGCCACCACCTTCAGCGCGCTCACCCCGTACGCGGCCGCCGCGGTCTGTACCGCCGGGATCCTCTACAACGCCCTCGGCGGGCGGGAGTTGGACCGAGTGGTGGCCGCGGCCGCCTGCACCGTCGGGCTGGCGCTCATCCTGCGCCAGGGCGTGATGCTGCTCGACAACCTGTCGCTCGCCCAGGAGCTCGCCCACAAGGAGGCGCACTTCCGCTCCCTGGTGCAGGGCTCCAGCGACGTCATCATGATCGCCGGCGCCAACGGCGTGCTCTCCTACGTCTCCCCGGCCGCGCTCGGCGTCTACGGGCGGGACCCGGAGGAACTGGTCGGCGGCAACCTGCTGGACCTGGTCCACCCGGAGGACGTGGAGCGGGTGCTCGCCGAGGTCCGCCGCTACCTGGCGAGGGTCCGGCTCACCGCCCACCGCTCCCCGGGCACCGCCGAGCCGTCCGCCCGGGTGGAGTGCCGGATCAGCTCCGGCTGCGGCGAGTGGCTGCACGTCGAGTCGACGGTCAGCCGGCACCGCGACGGCCTGATCCTCAACAGCCGGGACGTGACCGAACGCGTGATACTCCAGGCCCAGTTGCAGCACAACGCCTTCCACGACCCGCTCACCGACCTGCCCAACCGGGCGCTGTTCGCCCAGCGGCTGCGGGCCGCCCTCGGTGCCCGCGGCCAGCAGGGCGAGGCCGGCGCCGGGGTCGCGGTGCTCTTCCTCGACCTGGACGGCTTCAAGGCGGTCAACGACACCGCCGGCCACCAGGTCGGCGACGAACTGCTGGTCCAGGCGGCCCGCCGGCTCCAGGGGGCCGTCCGCTGCGGGGACACCGTCGCCCGCTTCGGCGGCGACGAGTTCGCCGCACTGGTCTGCGGCCCGCTCGGCCGGCTCCAGGTCCAGGAGCTCGCCGAGCGGCTGCGGGTCGCGCTCTCCGAGCCGTACTGGATCGGCGGCGCCGAACTCGGCGTCGCCGCCAGCATCGGCATCGCCTTCGGCACCCCCGAACGCGGCCCGGCCGCCGACCCGCGGGCGGCCACCGACGAGCTGATGCGCAACGCCGACCTCGCGATGTACCGGGCCAAGTCCGAGGGCAAGGGCCGGGTGGTGCTCTACACCCCCGCGATGCGGGCCGATCTGGAGCGCCGCACCGAACTGGAGGAGCGGCTGCGGGCCGCCGTCCGGGAGGGCGGCTTCACCCTGCTCCACCAGCCCGTGGTGGACCTCGCCAGCGGCGCGGTGACCGGCGTCGAGGCGCAGGCCCGCTGGCGTTCGGCGGGCGGCCTGCTGCTCACCCCGGCCGAGTTCCTGCGCTCGGCCGACCACGGCGACGCGGCCACCCGGTTCTCCCGGTGGCTGGTCCAGGAGGCGGTGACGGCCGCCGCCGCCCGGCGTGGGCAAGCCGGCCGCAGCCGCAGCGGCCCCGCCCCCGTCCCGGTCGCGGTCCGGCTCTCCACCGAGCGGCTGTGCTCGCCGGGCCTGTACGAGACGGTGGCCGCGGCGCTGCGCGACAGCCGGCTGCCGGCCGGCGAGCTGGTGATCGAGGTGGCCAGGATGGGCCCGGACTCGCTCGCCGACGAACTCGGGCGCCGGCTGGCCGCGTTGCGCCGGCTCGGGGTCACCACCGTGCTGGCCGGCTACGGCGCCGGCAGCGGCTCGCTCGGCGAACTGGCCCGGCTGCCCCTGGACGGGCTCAAGCTGGACCGCACGCTGGTGCAGGACCTCGGGGAGTCCGCGCTCAGCCGCACGCTCGCCGGCCACGCGCTGCGGCTCGGCCGCGACCTCGGCCTGGTGACCGGCGCCGAGGGGGTGGACCTGCCCCGCCAGGTCGCCGCACTCCAGGAGCTGGGCTGCCGACAGGGCCAGGGTTCGGCCTTCGCGCCGCCGCTGGACGAGACCCGGCTGCGCCGGGCGCTGGTGCGCCGCGGCTACCCGCTGCCCAGGCCGCCCGGCTCGGTCTCGGCCCGGCGCGCGTACCTGGCCGCGGAGGCCCGGACGGGTGGCCGCGGGGAGGGCGGCGGGGGGCGTGTCGTGCATCACCACGGTGCCCCCGACCTGCCCGAACACCGCGCGGTGACCGGTCCAGGGCCCGGTCCGCATGGCGAGACGGTCATCCCACCTGCTTGACACGTGCCCCCGGACAGGAGGAGGGTCGTTGCCATGCGCACCCGAATTCTCGTACTTGGCGGGCGCGTCGGCTGAGCGGGTTCACACACCCCGCTTGTGACAGACCGACGCGCCACCCCTCGCATGCCCTTGGCACGAGGGGTTTTTTGTTGCACTGACGCTGTTCCACCACCGCAAGACCCCTGGCCCCAACCGCCCGATCCGCCCCGATTCGCGGGGAGGAAGCGGGACGATTGAGGCAGAGCCGGCGATCGGCCCGAAACCGGGACCCCACCCCCGCACCACCGGGGCCCGCAACCACCGGGCCGGCACATTCCGAGAAGAGACAGGCAGATGACTGAGCACGCCGCATCCCCCCGCCGCGGGGACACCCCGGCCGCCCACGCTCCCGCTCCCCAGCACGTCGTCGAAACCATGACCGGCGCCCAGTCGCTCATCCGCTCGCTGGAGGCCGTGGGCGCGGACACCGTCTTCGGCATCCCGGGCGGGGCCATCCTTCCCGCGTACGACCCGCTGATGGACTCGGCCAAGGTGCGCCACATCCTGGTCCGGCACGAGCAGGGCGCCGGCCACGCCGCCACCGGCTACGCCCAGGCCACCGGCCGGGTCGGGGTCTGCATGGCCACCTCCGGCCCGGGTGCGACCAACCTGGTGACCCCGATCGCCGACGCCTACATGGACTCGGTGCCGATGGTTGCGATCACCGGCCAGGTCTCCTCCAAGGCGATCGGCACCGACGCCTTCCAGGAGGCGGACATCTGCGGCATCACGATGCCGATCACCAAGCACAACTACCTGGTCACCGACCCCGCCGAGATCCCCCGGGTGATCGCCGAGGCGTTCCACATCGCCGCCACCGGCCGCCCCGGCCCGGTCCTGGTCGACATCGCCAAGGACGCCCTGCAGGCCACCACCACCTTCCGCTGGCCGGTCGATCCCGCGCTGCCCGGCTACCGCCCGGTCACCAAGCCGCACGCCAAGCAGATCCGCGAGGCCGCGAAGATGCTGGTGGGCGCCAAGCGCCCGGTGCTGTACGTCGGCGGCGGCGTGCTCAAGGCGCAGGCCACCGCCGAGCTGCGGATCCTCGCCGAGCTGACCGGCGCCCCCGTGGTCACCACCCTGATGGCACTCGGCGCCTTCCCCGACAGCCACCCGCAGCACCTGGGCATGCCCGGCATGCACGGCTCCGTCCCGGCCGTCACCGCGCTGCAGAAGGCCGACCTGCTCTTCACCCTCGGCGCCCGCTTCGACGACCGCGTCACGGGCAAGCTGGACGGCTTCGCCCCGTACGCCAAGGTCGTCCACGCGGACATCGACCCGGCCGAGATCGGCAAGAACCGCCCCGCCGACGTGCCGATCGTCGGCGACGCCCGCGAGGTGCTGGCCGACCTGATCGTGGCCGTCCAGGCCGAGTTCGACGCCGGCCACAAGGGCGACTACGCGGAGTGGTGGGAGAAGCTCGACGAGTGGAAGAGGACCTACCCGCTGGGCTACGAGCCGGCCCCGGGCGGCCAGCTCTCCCCGCAGCAGGTCATCGAGCGGATCGGCCGGCTGGTCGGCCCGGAGGCGATCTACGCCGCGGGCGTCGGCCAGCACCAGATGTGGAGCTCGCAGTTCATCCGGTTCGAGAAGCCGGGCACCTGGCTCAACTCGGGCGGCGCGGGCACCATGGGCTACGCCGTCCCGGCCGCGATGGGCGCCAAGGCCGGCCGGCCGGACACCGCGGTCTGGGCGATCGACGGCGACGGCTGCTTCCAGATGACCAACCAGGAGCTGGTCACCTGCGCCCTGAACGACATCCCGATCAAGGTCGCGGTCATCAACAACGGCTCGCTCGGCATGGTCCGCCAGTGGCAGACGCTGTTCTACAACCAGCGCTACTCCAACACCGTGCTGCACGCCGGCCCCGATCACGACGGCATCGAGCCGCCGGCCCAGGGCACCCGGATCCCCGACTTCGTCCTGCTGGCCGAGGCGATGGGCTGCGTCGGCCTGCGCTGCGAGCGCCCCGAGGACCTGGACGCCGTCATCAAGCAGGCGATGGAGATCAACGACCGCCCGGTCGTCATCGACTTCATCGTCCACCAGGACGCCATGGTCTGGCCGATGGTCGCGGCCGGCACCAGCAACGACGAGATCCAGTTCGCCAAGGGCGTCCGCCCCGACTTCGGCGACGACCTCGACTAACGTCCCCCTTCAGCTCCAGAACGCCTGAGGAACCCCATGTCCAAGCACACCCTCTCCGTCCTGGTCGAGAACAAGCCCGGCGTGCTCGCCCGCATCGCCGCCCTGTTCTCCCGTCGGGGCTTCAACATCGACTCCCTCGCCGTCGGCCCGACCGAGCATCCGGACGTGTCCCGGATGACCATCGTGGTCAACGTCGAGGACCTCCCGCTGGAACAGGTCACCAAGCAGCTCAACAAGCTCGTGAACGTGATAAAGATCGTCGAACTCGACCAGTCCGCTGCGATCCAGCGGGAACTGGTCCTGGTGAAGGTCCGCGCCGACAACGAGACCCGGTCGCAGATCGTCGAGATCGTCCAGCTGTTCCGTGCCAAGACCGTCGACGTGTCCCCCGACGCGGTGACCATCGAGGCCACCGGAAGCTCGGACAAGCTGGAGGCCATGCTCCGGATGCTGGAGCCGTACGGCATCAAGGAGTTGGTCCAGTCCGGCCTGGTCGCCATCGGGCGCGGCGCCCGTTCGATCACGGACCGCTCGCTGCGCGCCCTCGACCGCAGCGCCTGAGCACCCCCGAGACGCAGGCCGTCTCACACCCTGAAGCACCGTCCCACACCACCGCCGGTACGCCTACCGTAGAGATCGCGTACCCGGCAACCATCACGCAAGGAGATGTGCCCCCGTGGCCGAGCTGTTCTACGAAGACGACGCCGACCTGTCCATCATCCAGGGCCGCAAGGTCGCGGTCATCGGCTACGGCAGCCAGGGCCACGCCCACGCGCTGTCCCTGCGCGACTCCGGCGCCGACGTCCGGGTCGGCCTGAAGCCGGAGTCCAAGTCCCGTGCCAAGGCGGAGGAGGCCGGCCTGCGCGTCGTCACCCCGGCCGAGGCCGCGGCCGAGGCCGACGTCATCATGATCCTGGTGCCGGACCCGATCCAGGCCGACGTCTACGAGGCCGACATCGCCCCGCACCTGAAGTCCGGCGACGCCCTGTTCTTCGGCCACGGCCTGAACATCCGCTTCGGCTTCATCAAGCCCCCGGCGGACGTCGACGTCTGCATGGTCGCCCCGAAGGGCCCGGGCCACCTGGTCCGCCGCCAGTACGAGGAGGGCCGCGGCGTCCCCGCGATCGTCGCCGTCGAGCAGGACGCCACCGGCAAGGCCTTCGACCTGGCGCTGTCCTACGCCAAGGGCCTGGGCGCCACCAAGGCCGGCGTCATCAAGACCACCTTCACCGAGGAGACCGAGACCGACCTGTTCGGTGAGCAGGCCGTCCTCTGCGGTGGCACCGCCGCCCTGGTGAAGGCCGGTTTCGAGACCCTGGTCGAGGCCGGCTACCAGCCGGAGATCGCCTACTTCGAGTGCCTGCACGAGCTGAAGCTCATCGTCGACCTGATGTACGAGGGCGGCCTGGAGAAGATGCGCTGGTCGGTCTCCGAGACCGCCGAGTGGGGCGACTACGTCACCGGCCCGCGGATCATCACCGACGCCACCAAGGCCGAGATGAAGAAGGTCCTCGCCGAGATCCAGGACGGCACCTTCGCCAACACCTGGATCGCCGAGTACAAGGCCGGTCTGCCCAAGTACAACGAGTACAAGAAGGCCGACGAGGACCACCTGCTGGAGACCACCGGCAAGAAGCTGCGCTCGCTGATGAGCTGGGTCAACGACAAGGCCTGAACCGGCCTCGGGCCCTGCCCGATTTCGTAACTTCCTTGTACAAGTAGGCTGCTCCCGTCCGGGTGATTTCGCCGGACGGGAGCAGCCTGGTACCCAGCCCGTCGATACACTTCCGAGTGCGCGTCAGGCCCACAGCGTCGTGCGTCTACCTACGCGGCATGCCACCTTCCCCCCGCCGTCCACGCCACCGCACGTGCCGGGGGGAACCGCAGAGTTAAGGACACACTGTCGTGAGCACTGTGACATCCAAAACCGCCGTCGTCCTGATCGCCGAAGAGCTGTCGCCCGCCACCGTCGACGCCCTCGGCCCCGACTTCGAGATCCGCCACTGCAACGGTGCCGACCGCACCGAGCTGCTCGGCGCGATCGCCGACGTCGACGCGATCCTGATCCGCTCCGCCACCAAGGTCGACGCGGAGGCGCTGGCCGTCGCCCGCAAGCTCAAGGTGGTCGCCCGGGCCGGCGTCGGTCTGGACAACGTGGACGTCGCCGCCGCCACCAAGGCCGGCGTGATGGTCGTCAACGCGCCGACCTCCAACATCGTCACCGCCGCCGAACTCGCCTGCGGCCTGCTGATCTCCGTCGCCCGCAACATTGCGCCGGCCAACGCCGCGCTCAAGCAGGGCGAGTGGAAGCGCAACAAGTACACCGGCGTCGAGCTGAGCGAGAAGGTCCTCGGCGTCGTCGGCCTCGGCCGGATCGGCGTCCTGGTGGCCCAGCGGATGTCCGCGTTCGGCATGAAGATCGTCGCGTACGACCCCTACATCCAGGCCGCCCGCGCCGCCCAGATGGGCGTCAAGCTGGTCACCCTGGAGGAGCTGCTGGAGGTCTCGGACTTCATCACCGTCCACCTCCCCAAGACCCCCGAGACCATCGGCCTGATCGGCGACGAGGCGCTGCACAAGGTCAAGCCGACCGTGCGCATCGTCAACGCCGCCCGCGGTGGCATCGTGGACGAGGAGGCGCTCGCCAACGCCCTGCGCGACGGCCGGGTGGCCGGCGCCGGCCTGGACGTGTACACCAAGGAGCCGTGCACCGACTCCCCGCTGTTCGGCTTCGACAACGTGGTCGCCACCCCGCACCTGGGCGCCTCCACCGACGAGGCGCAGGAGAAGGCCGGCATCGCCGTCGCCAAGTCGGTGCGCCTGGCGCTGGCCGGTGAGCTGGTGCCGGACGCCGTCAACGTCCAGGGCGGCGTGATCGCCGAGGACGTGCGCCCGGGCCTGCCGCTGGCCGAGAAGCTCGGTCGGATCTTCACCGCGCTGGCCGGCGAGGTCGCCGTCCGGCTCGACGTCGAGGTCCGCGGCGAGATCACCCAGTACGACGTGAAGGTGCTCGAACTGTCCGCGCTGAAGGGCGTGTTCGAGGACGTGGTGGCGGAGACGGTGTCCTACGTCAACGCCCCGCTGTTCGCCCAGGAGCGCGGTGTCGAGGTCCGCCTGACCACCTCCAGCGAGAGCGCCGAGCACCGCAACGTGATCACCGTCCGCGGCACGCTCGCGAACGGCGAGGAGATCGCCATCTCCGGCACCCTGGCCGGCCCGAAGCAGACCCAGAAGATCGTCGGCGTGGACGCCTTCGACGTGGACGTCGCGCTCACGAACCACATGGCCTTCTTCAAGTACGAGGACCGCCCCGGCGTGGTCGGCGTGCTCGGCCGCCACCTCGGCGACGCCGGCATCAACATCGCCGGCATGCAGGTCGCCCGCGACGGCGGCGGCGCGCTCGCCTCCATCACCGTGGACAGCCAGATCCCGCAGGACGTGCTGTCGGCGATCGCCGCCGAGATCGGCGCCCGCTTCGCCCGCTCGGTCGACCTGGGCGCCTGAGCCCGACGCCCCCCGGGGCGCGGGCCCCCCGGGGGGGGGGGGGCCGGCCCCCCCCGGGGCCCCCCCGGGGGGCCCGGAGGAATGAATAATTAATAAAAAATAATTATGGGAAAAAGGGCACGGCCCCGGGGGTACGGTGGGCGACCGCCGCCGCCCGCGGCGCCCGCTCCCCCCGCGGGGTCGCCGGGGGCGCCGGCCCCCCCCCCCCCCGGGGGCCGGGCCGGCGGGGGGCGGGGGGCCCGGGCCCCGCTGCGTTCCCCCGGGCGGCACCCGTCTCAGATACTAGGAAATCCAAGTATTCGTGCAGACACGGCCCGGGCCCGGTCGTACCGTGGAAGGGCGATACGGCGTGCCGCCCCTGCAGCCAGGGCGTTCGGCCCGTGTCCGCGTGCGCCCTCACGGGCAGGCGATCCCTGCCCCGCGCGTACCCCTCCCCCTTCCGCGCCCTCTTCGGTGCGCCGCTTCCAAGGAGCCCGGTATGCCCACCACCGCCGACCGCCACGCCACTCCCACCCCCGCCGCCACCCCCGTCCGCGCCCCGCGCCGCCGCCGGGCCGCCGAGCGGAACCCCTTCGCGGCCGCCGCCCTGCAACGGGCGCTGGACCGCCGCGACAACGGCGGCGCGACCGGGCACCTCTGACGGACGCTTCCGGCGGACCGCTCCGCCGGGTGCTGCCGAGCGGCGCCTCCGGCGGTCCTCGCCGGCCCGCTGCCGGGCCGGCCGTCCATCCGCCGAATAGGCCGCTCGGGCTGTTGCCGGGTCACCCGGTCGAGTGCAACCCGCGTCCGTCCGAGGGAAGTTGCTCGCGCTCGCCAGCGCGATCATCCTAATTTGGGGCCCCCGGAAGGGTGATCGACGTCCGCGCGGGCGGGCGTCAGCGACACGGTGTGCGGATCAGTCCCCCTACCGGGGGAGAGGGCCCAGTGCGCCTGCCACCCGTCCGCCGACCCGTCACCCGGATCGGCCTCACCCTGGCCCTGCTGGCCGGGAGCGCGGCACTCGCCGCCACCCCGGCCTCCAGTGGCCCCCCGACGGAGCCGTCGAGGGCCGGCCGAACGGCCACCGTCCTGCTCGAACTCGGCACCGAGGCGGCCGGCCCCGCCTGGCGGCGCGCCGGCGAGGGGGCCCGGCGGGCCCAGCGCTCCCCGGAAGCCGCCCGCCGGGAGGCCGCCGACGCCGGCGCCGCCCAGCGCGCCAAGGCCGGCGACGCCCTCGACCGGCTCGCCGCGGCCGTCCACCGGGCGGCGCCCACCGCCGGCGAGCTCTACCGCACCCGCACCCTGCTCACCGGCCTCGCCGTCAACGTGCCCGCCGACCGGCTGCCCGCCCTGCGTGCGCTGCCCGGCGTCCGGGCCGTCCACCCGATCGTCCGCAAGCAGCGGGACAACGCCTACTCCGTCCCGCTGACCGGCGCCCCGCAGGTCTGGGCCGGCGCCACCGGCGACGGCAACACCGGCCAGGGGGTGCGGATCGGGATCATCGACAGCGGCATCGACTACACCCACGCCGACTTCGGCGGCCCCGGCACCGAGGCCGCCTTCCACTCCGTCGAACGCGGCAAGCCCGCCCCGCCCGACCTGTTCCCCAACGCCAAGGTGATCGGCGGCAAGGACCTGGTCGGCGACGACTACGACCCCGACCCGTCCTCCCCGCACCACCAGCCCGTCCCGCACCCCAGCGACAACCCGATCGACTGCGACCGCAACGGGCACGGCACCCACGTCGCCGGCACCGCCGCCGGCTACGGCGTCACCGCCGACGGCCACCCGTACACCGGCCCCTACCGGCCCGGACTCGACCCCGCCGGGTTCAAGGTCGGCCCCGGCGCCGCCCCCGGCGCCCAGCTGTACGCGATCCGGGTCTTCGGCTGCGAAGGCTCCACCGACCGGCTCGCCCAGGCCCTCGACCTCGCCGCCGATCCCAACGGCGACGGCGACCTCGGCGACCGTCTCGACGTCGTCAACCTCTCCCTCGGCAGCCGCTTCGGCAGCCCCGACGACACCGACGCCCTCGCCGTCGACCGGCTCGCCGCCCTCGGCACCGTCGTGGTCGCCGCCGCCGGCAACGACGGCGACGTCTACGGCATCGGCGGCAGCCCCGGCACCGCCGCCCGGGCCATCGCCGTCGCCGCCTCCGTCGACCCGCACAGCGACACCGACGGCCTCACCGTGCTCACCCCCGACGACCTGGCCGGCGTCGTCCCGGCCCACTGGAGCGAGCGCTACCAGGGCTGGTCCAGCGCCGACGTCAGCGGCCAACTCGCCCTGCCCGCCGACCAGTCCGACGGCTGCGCCGCCTTCAGCGAAGCCGACCGGCAGCGGCTCGCCGGAAAGATCGCCGTCCTCACCTGGCGCACCCGCGACACCGAACGGGCCTGCAACTCCGGCCCCCGCGCCGACCACGCCGCCGACGCCGGCGCGATCGGCGCCCTCTACGCCGCCGACACCGACCACCTCGCCGAGATCTCCGGCAACGACCGCATCCCGGCCGCGCTGCTCGCCCACGACGACGGCGAACGGCTCCGGCAGGCCGCCGCGGCCGGCCCCGTCCAGATCCGGCTCGCCGCCCCCGGCAACCCGCTGCACGGCTCCGTCTCCCAGAACCAGCCCGCCCGCACCGACACCCTCACCGATTTCACCTCCCGAGGCATCGGCGTCCCCGGCGTCGTCAAACCCGACCTCGCCGCCCCCGGCGAGACCATCTGGTCCGCCCTCGTCGGCAGCGGCAGCGGCGGCCAGCGCGAGGACGGCACCTCGATGGCCACCCCGCACATCACCGGGCTCGCGGCCCTCGTCCGCGCCGCCCACCCCGACTGGCCGGTCGAACAGCTCAAGGCCGCGCTCATGAACACCGCCGTCGACACCTGGCTCGGCGACGACCACGGCGGACCGGTCTACGGCCCCGAGCGCACCGGCGCCGGCCGGGCCCAGGTCGACCGGGCCGTCCGCACCCCCGTCGTCGCCTACGCGGCCGGCGAAGGGGCGGCCGAAGGCAGCGTCGGCGTCTCCTACGGCCCGGTCGAGATCGCCGGGCCGACCGCCCTCGGCCGCGACATCGAGGTGCTCAACCACGCGGACCGGCCGCTGAGCTACCGCACCGGCTACGCGGCCGCCACCGAACTGCCCGGCGCCACCTTCGAGGTGACGCCGAGCCAGGTCGACGTCCCGGCCGGCGGCACCGCGCGGGTGCACGTCACCCTCGCCGTCCCCGGGGAGCTGGGCCGCGCCCCCGACCCCACCATCGACACCCTTCAGGACGGCAAGGCCCGCAGCTACCGCGCCGAACTCTCCGGCCGCGTCCTGCTCACCCCCGTCACCGACCCGGCGCTGCCCCAGCTGCGCGTCCCCGTCCTGGCCGCCCCGCGCCCGGGCACCGACCTCACCGCCACCGCCGCCGCCCGCACCACCCGGGACGGCAGCGTCCTCATGCTCGGCGGCAGCAGCGCCCCCGGCAACCAGCCCGGACTCGTCACCGCCCTCACCCTCGGCGGCGAAGGCACCCGCTGGGCCGACTGCCCGCCCGACAGCGAAGCCGCCGTCGGACCGGGCGCCGGCATCCGGCCCGACGACGCCGCCGAACCGACCGAGCCCCCGCAGGACGTCTGCGTCCAGCACCCCGGCGACCGGGCCGCCAACCTGCGGGTCGTCGGCGCCGCCGCCACCTCCGACCTGCTCTACGTGGGCGCCCAGCTCTGGGCCCCGGCCGCCACCCCGGTCGGGCTCTACGGCGTCCGGGTCTCCCTGGACACCGACGGCGACGGCACCACCGACGTCATCCTCGAAGCCGACCGGCTGCGCGGCAGCGACGTCCTCGTCTCCCGCGCCCTCGACGCCCGAACCGGCGCCGAACTCGACGTCCAGCCGCTCAACGGGCACTGGGGCGACACCGACACCGCGCTGCTGGACAGCGACGTCCTGGTCCTCCCCGTCCGGCTGAGCGCCCTCCCGGGCGTCGGGGAAGGCCACAGCACCATCCACTACGGCGTCTGGACCAGCACTGTCGCCCCCGGCACGCCCGACCCGGCCGAGTCCTACTCCTCCATCGGCCTGCGCGGCACCCGCCCCGCCCTGGCCCTCGACGTCCTGCACCCCGCCGTCGACATCCGCGCCGGCCTCGGCGGCCCCGCCGCCCTCGCCACCCCGGTCCGGCCCGGCACCGTCCTCGACGTCCACCGCACCCCCGGCGACACCTCCCGGCTCCTCCTGCTCCACCACCTCAACCCCGCCGACCACCGGAGCCAGGTGATCACCCTCCCCTGACCGCACCCGCCCACGGGGCGGCCCGCCGAGCCGGCGGGCCGCCCCTGCGCGTTCCTGCGGCGAGGGCCCGCCCGGACCCCGGCCGGTCCGTCCCGGTCGCCTCGGGCCAGGCCGCCTCAGGCCCGGTCGGCGGCCCGGGCGGCGAGCCGACGGGTGCGGCGGGGCGTGCGGGTCGGGCGGCGGGAGAGACGGGTGAAGGCGGCGACCAGGGCGAGGGCGGCGGCGGTGGCGGAGGTGACGGTGAGGCCCTCGGTGAGGCCGGGCGGGCGGAAGGAGCAGGCGATGCGGTCGGCGCCGGCGCCGAGCGGCACGCCGATCATGCCCAGGACGGGCGTCGGCGGGACGTACCGGCCGCCGCCCGCCGCGCAGGTCCAGCCCTCGGCGGCCGGGACGGACAGCAGCGCGGTGCCGGTGGAGCCGGCCGGGAGGGTCGCGGCGAGGGTGTGCCCGCCGACCGCCACGCCGGTCGCGCCGGTGGCGGTGAGGCGGGCGACGGCGGCGTCCAGGGCGCCGGGCCGCAGGCAGCCGATCGGGCGGGCGGGGATCTGGCCGACCGTGTCGGAGCGCAGTGTCACCCGGACCGTCCCGTCGGCGGGGACGGGCCCCAGCCGGTGGATCGCGACGGCGGTGGTGGGCTGTTCGCCGTCGCTGCGGTAGGTGGTGCCGAGGCCGCTGACCGTGCCCCGGTACCAGACGCCGTGGAAGTAGGCCGTGCCACCGGGGGTGCAGGCCGCGGTGAGGACGGTGCCCTCGCCGCCGCCGGGCAGCGACCAGCCGCTGGTGCCGTGCAGGGTGGGCGCCGGGCCGCCGGCCGGGACGGGCAGCGGGGCGTCGTACACCTGGCCGCCGAGCAGTGACTCCTGCCGGGACCAGACCGAGGAGGTGTCCGGCCGGGCGCCGGGCGGCAGCACGGTGACCAGTGGAGGTGCGGCGGACCGGCCGGGGGTGAAGCCGGCCGGGGGCGGTCCGTCGTCGAGGTGGGCGCGGACGGCGAACAGGGCCCGCCCGACCGGGTCGGTGACGCTGGCGGTCTGCCGCCCGCCGGCCGTCCAGCCCGCGCCGAGGTCGTGCAGCAGCAGGGCGGCGACGGTCGGCAGGTAGCCGCTGAAGTAGCCGCCGCCCTGGCCGTCGAGCAGCAGCGGGTCGTTGGTGGTGAAGGCGTGCGGGCCGGGGTCGCTGCGGCCGCGGGGCCAGGCACCGCCGTCGCGCACCGCCGCGTACCCGGCCCGGACGGCGGTGGCGGAGGGGGCGCCGGCCGGGTCGGCGGCGAGCGCCGCGTACCCGGACCAGACGGCGTTGCCGAGCACCGCGCCGCCCAGCACCCAGGTGGCGAGGGCGGTGGCCCGGCGGTCGGTGTGCCGGCGGTCGAGGGTCCAGAGCGCGGCGAGCAGGACGACGCCGCCGACGGCCAGCAGCGTCCAGGTGGAGGCGCGGACCGAGTGCCGGCCCGCCGCCAGCGCGGCGATCACCGCGACCACGGCGGCGCCGCCCAGCAGCGTGAGCCGGTCCGGCCGGTGCGCCAGCGACACCCAGCCGGCCAGCACCAGCAGGCCGCTGAGCACGAACGCGACCCGGTACGGCCCGCCGGCCGGGATCGCCAGACCGTGCCAGACCAGCATGGTCGGCGTCCAGACGAAGCTGAGCACCACCAGCACCAGCGCCCCGCACCACACCGCCCGCTCCCGGGCCCGCACCCGCCGGTTGAACGGCAGCCCGCACACCAGCAGCAGCCCCAGCAGGCCGATCGCGACGTCCGGCAGCGGCCGCCCGCCGTGGGTGGCGGGCAGCAGTTGCGCGAGGTGCCCGCCGAGCCCGGCCGGGCCGAGCGGCTGCACCGGGGACTCCGGCTGGGCGCCGCGCGCCGCCCGGACGGCGACGAACAGCACCGGGGAGGCGAGCAGGACGCCGGTGGTGGCCATGGTGACGGCCCGCCCGGTGACCCGGACCCGGTGGCGGAACGGCCGCGGGGTGGCGAACAGGCGGACGGCCAGCAGCAGCCCGGCCATCAGGGTGGCCAGCGCGGCGGTGTAGAGGTTGCCGGCCCAGGCGAGGGTGACGCACAGCGAGCCGGCCACCCAGCGCCGCTCGCGCAGGCACCAGTCGGCGGCCAGGCCGAGCAGCGGCAGCGAGACCAGGCCCCAGAGCCACATCGGCGCCGCCCCGCCGACATCGAGCACCCAGGCGCAGAGCCCGTACCCGACGGCGGCGAGCGCCCGCAGCCAGTGCGGGCCGGTGTGCAGCCGGCCGAGCAGGTGGGCCATCAGGGCGGTGCCGAGGCCGATGGTGGCGAGGGTGACCAGGAGGAGCGCGAGCCGGCCCTGGTCGCGGGGGAGCAGCGCGGTCGGCCAGGAGAACGGGTTCATCAGGTAGGCGAAGAAGTCGGCCAGGAACGGGACGCCGTAGCCGCTGTTCCAGTTGAACAGGAGGTCCCCGGCGGCCCGCCCGTGCAGCAGGTCCCACAGGTGGGCGTGGTACGGCAGGGCGGCCTCGCCCGCCCCCGTCGGCCACGCCCCGCGCAGCCCCGCCGCGAGCGCGTACCCGCCCACCGCCAGCCCGGCCGCACTCCCGCAGACCAGCACCTCCCGCCGCCGCACGCCCATTGCTGCTCGACCCCGTTTCCGCGAGGGATTGCCGGACCCCGTCACCCTAAGCGCGCTCCCCGCGCGGACCCGGCCCCCCGCGCTCCCTCGTAGGGGTGATGAGGTGGCAGCCCGGCGGATCGGCCTGCGATGGTGCCCCCGTGGAAAGGGAACTCGACCTTGCGATGCCGGGGTGGCTGCGCCCTCCGGCTACCGGCTACACGGCGGACGACCTGGATCGGCTACGGGATCTCCCGCCCCACACCGAGCTGCTCTTCGGTGGCCTGGTCTTCTCCGCCCGTCAGACAACGTTCCATGCCCGGACGTCCGGATGGTGGACGCCGGGTGTCAGCCCCTGGGACACCGGAGTAGGGTCCGAGCATGTCTCGCACGATTCGTCTCGCAGTTGTCCCGGGTGACGGCATCGGCCAGGAAGTGGTGGCCGAAGGTCTCAAGGTCCTGGGTGCCGTGCTCCCCGCCGACGTGAAGCTGGAGACCACCGAGTACGACCTCGGCGCCCGGCGCTACCACCGGACCGGGGAGACCCTGCCGGACAGCGTGCTGGCCGAGCTGAAGTCGCACGACGCGATCCTGCTGGGCGCCATCGGCGACCCGAGCGTGCCGTCGGGCGTGCTGGAACGGGGGCTGCTGCTGAAGCTGCGGTTCGCCTTCGACCACCACATCAACCTGCGTCCGGGCCGGCTGTTCCCCGGCGTGGAGTCCCCGCTGGCGGGTGAGCCGGACATCGACTTCGTCGTCGTCCGCGAGGGCACCGAGGGCCCGTACGTCGGCAACGGCGGCTCGTTGCGCACCGGGACGCCGCAGGAGGTGGCCACCGAGGTCAGCCTGAACACCGCGTTCGGCATCGAGCGCGTGGTGCGCGACGCCTACCGCCGGGCCCAGGCGCGTCCGCGCAAGAAGCTGACGCTGGTGCACAAGAACAACGTGCTGGTGCACGCCGGGCACCTGTGGTCGCGGATCTTCGCGGAGGTCGGCCGGGAGTTCCCGGAGGTCACCACCGACTACCTGCACGTCGATGCGGCGACGATCTTCTTCGTCACCCAGCCGGAGCGCTTCGACGTCATCGTCACCGACAACCTGTTCGGCGACATCCTGACCGACCTGGCCGCCGCGGTCACCGGCGGGATCGGCCTGGCCGCGAGCGGCAACATCAACCCGGGCGGCGAGTTCCCGTCGATGTTCGAGCCGGTGCACGGTTCGGCCCCGGACATCGCGGGCCAGGGCAAGGCCGACCCGACGGCCACCGTGCTGTCGGTCGCCATGCTGCTGGAGCACCTGGGCTTCGCCGCCGAGGCCGCCCGGGTGGAGGCCGCCGTCGCGGCGGACCTGGCCGGGCGCACCGGCACCCGCAGCACCTCCGAGGTCGGCGACGCGCTGGTCACCCGAGTAGCCGGCTGACGGGCCGGATCCGCGTCACGGACTCCGGCCCACGGGCCTGATCCGACAACGGTCGCGGCCCGGCGGGCCGCGACCACATAACCGCAGCTTGCAGCTCCCCAAGGAGCGGGCAGCTGTTCGGCACGGCCCTCTGGATGCGAGTATCGACAGTGGGTCGTGCCGCTGTGCGTTCGTTCCGGTGCTGGTTCGCCGTGACGCGCACCCGGCGGTGGCGGCCCTGACCTACCCCACGGTGAAGGAAACAGCCATGAGCACGCCCACCCAGGCGCCCATCACGTTCGACCTCAAGCCTTCCGCCCACCCGCTGCCCACCGTGGAGCGCGAGGCCCGGCTGACCAACCCCGGTTTCGGCCGGATCTTCACCGACCACATGGTCACCATCCGTTGGACCGAGGGCGTGGGCTGGCACGACGCCCAGCTGGCGCCGTACGCGCCGCTGGAGATCGACCCGGCGAACATGACCCTGCACTACGGCCAGTCGATCTTCGAGGGCCTCAAGGCCTACCGCCAGGCCGACGGCTCCATCGCGACCTTCCGTCCGGAGGCCAACGCCGCCCGCTTCCAGGCCTCGGCCCGCCGGCTGGCGATGCCGGAGCTGCCGGTGGAGACCTTCGTCGAGGCCGTCGAGCTGCTGGTCCAGCAGGACCACGCGTGGGTGCCGAACGAGCCGGAGCAGAGCCTGTACCTGCGCCCGTTCATGTTCGCCACCGAGGTCGGCCTGGGTGTCCGCCCGGCCAACTCCTACCTGTTCATGATCATCGCCTCGCCGGCCGGCGCCTACTTCCCGGGCGGCGTCAAGCCGGTCTCGGTGTGGCTGTCCAAGGAGTACGTCCGGGCCGCGCCCGGCGGCACCGGCGCCGCCAAGTGCGCCGGGAACTACGCCGCTTCGCTGATCGCCCAGGCCCAGGCCGCCGAGAAGGGCTGCGACCAGGTCGTCTGGCTCGACGCCGCCGAGCACCGGTGGATCGAGGAGATGGGCGGCATGAACCTGTACTTCGTCTTCGGCGAGGGCAAGGACGCGAAGATCGTCACCCCCGAGCTGTCCGGCGCCCTGCTGCCCGGCATCACCCGCGACTCGCTGCTCCAGCTCGCCGCCGACCTCGGCTACGCCGTCGAGGAGCGGAAGATCTCCACCGACGAGTGGCAGCAGGCCAACGCGGACGGCACCCTCACCGAGGTGTTCGCCTGCGGCACCGCCGCCGTCATCACCCCGGTCGGCTCGGTCAAGTCGGCCGCCGCCGACTGGACGGTCGGCACCGGCGAGCCCGGCCCGACCACCATGGAGCTGCGCCGGGCCCTGCTGGCCATCCAGGGCGGCCAGACCCCCGACACCCACGGCTGGCTGCACAAGATCGTCTGAGGCGGCACCCGCTCCGGCCTGCCCGGTTTCGCATCGCGAGACGGGCGGGCCGGATACCGGGACCTGTGCCA
The DNA here is from genome assembly GCF_044745805.1 of Kitasatospora sp. NPDC086801. Lineage (NCBI taxonomy): Bacteria > Bacillati > Actinomycetota > Actinomycetes > Kitasatosporales > Streptomycetaceae > Kitasatospora > Kitasatospora sp. NPDC086801. The sequence continues at coordinate 109,981 of NZ_JBIVAX010000003.1, read as the reverse complement.
GACTGCGAGCGTGTCCTCGCTGACCCTGATGATTAGCAGCAGGCGCGCCGGTCCGCAGTGACCGCTCCCGCAGGACCCGATGCGGAGCGACCACCAGCGTCCAGACCCGCGCGCAGACCTCTCGCACCCGCGAGGGGTTTTTTCGTTTTTCGGGCACCGCCCCGATCGACACAGCCTCCGGACCGGCCGGGAGCCCCCACAAGGGGCTCAGGGACACCGGGGCCGCGCGCGGGATGCTGGACAGTGGAGCCGGGACTCGCAATCCGGCAGAGCAGTACGAACCTCCCCGAACGGAGAACCAGGGGTCATGACCGAGGTCAGCCGTACCGACGACAGTTTCCACGTGTTCGACACCACCCTGCGCGACGGCGCGCAGCGGGAGGGCATCAACCTGACGGTGGCGGACAAACTGGCCATCGCCCGGTACCTGGACGAGTTCGGGGTGGGCTTCATCGAGGGCGGTTGGCCGGGGGCCAACCCGCGCGACACCGAGTTCTTCGCCCGGGCCGCCGCCGAACTGGACCTCCGGCACGCCCGGCTGGTCGCCTTCGGCGCCACCCGCCGGGCCGGCGGCAAGGCCGCGGAGGACCCGCAGCTGGCCGCGCTGGTCGCCTCGGGCGCCCCGGTCGTCACCCTCGTCGCCAAGGCGCACGACCGGCACGTGGAGCTGGCGCTGCGCACCACCCTGGACGAGAACCTGGAGATGGTCCGGGACAGCGTCGAGTTCCTGCGGGCGCAGGGGCGCCGGGTGTTCATCGACTGCGAGCACTTCTTCGACGGCTACCGGGCGAACCGCGAGTACGCGCTGGCCGTGGTCCGCACCGCGCACCGGGCGGGGGCGGACGTGGTGGTGCTGTGCGACACCAACGGCGGGATGCTGCCGGCCGGCGTGCGGGAGACCGTCGCCGACGTCCTCGCCGTCACCGGCGCCCGGCTGGGCATCCACGCCCAGGACGACACCGGCTGCGCGGTGGCCAACACGCTGGCCGCGGTGGACGCCGGCGCCACCCACGTCCAGTGCACCGCCAACGGCTACGGCGAGCGGGTCGGCAACGCCAACCTGTTCCCGGTGGTCGGCGCGCTGGAGCTCAAGTACGACCGGCGGGTGCTCCCCGAGGGCCGGCTCGCCGAGATGACCCGGCTGTCGCACGCGATCGCCGAGGTGGTCAACCTGACCCCCTCCACCCACCAGCCGTACGTCGGCTACTCGGCCTTCGCGCACAAGGCGGGCCTGCACGCCTCCGCGATCAAGGTCGACCCGGACCTGTACCAGCACATCGACCCGGAGCAGGTCGGCAACACCATGCGGATGCTGGTCTCCGACATGGCGGGCCGCGCCTCGGTCGAGCTCAAGGGCAAGGAGCTCGGCTACGACCTGTCCACCGACCGGGACCTGGCGGGCCGGGTGGTGGCCAAGGTGAAGGAGCAGGAGAACCTCGGCTACACCTACGAGTCCGCCGACGCCTCCTTCGAGCTGCTGCTGCGCGACGAGGTGCGCGGCGGCCGGGACCGCTTCTACACCCTGGAGTCCTGGCGGACCATCAGCGAGCAGGGCCCGAACGGGTTCACCGGCAACGAGGCGACGGTGAAGCTGTGGGCGAAGGGGGAGCGCCGGATCGCCACCGGCGAGGGCAACGGCCCGGTGAACGCGCTGGACCAGGCCCTGCGCACCGCGCTGGAGGGGATCTACCCGCCGCTGGCCCGGTTCGAGCTGGTGGACTACAAGGTCCGCATCCTGGAGGGCCAGCACGGCACCGGCTCCAAGACCCGGGTGCTGATCGAGTCCACCGACGGCACGTCCACCTGGTCGACCGTCGGGGTGGCCGACAACGTGGTGGCCGCCTCCTGGCTGGCGCTGGAGGACGCCTACACCTACGGGCTGATCCGGGCCGGCCTGGAGCCCACCGCGTAGCCCGCCCGGCAACCCGCCGAGTGACCCGCCGCGGCCGCGGCCCGCGGACCTCCGAACGAAGGTCCGTGGGCTGCGGCCGTGGCCGTGGCCGTGCCCGTCATCGGAGTCGGGCGAGGAGGGCGTGTTCGACGAGGGTGATGAGGGCGCTCTTGGCGCTGTCGCGGCGGCGGGCGTCGAGCGTGATGACCGGGGTTTCGGCGCTGAGTTGGAGTGCTTCGCGGACTTCGTCGGCGGTGTGGGGTTGGTGTCCGTCGAAGCCGTTGAGGGCGACGACGAAGGGGAGTCCGCTGTTCTCGAAGTAGTCGAGGGCGGGGAAGCAGTCGGCGAGGCGGCGGGTGTCGACGAGGACGACGGCGCCGATGGCGCCACGGACGAGGTCGTCCCACATGAACCAGAAGCGGTCCTGTCCGGGGGTGCCGAAGAGGTAGAGGATGAGGTCTTCGTCGAGGGTGATGCGGCCGAAGTCCATGGCGACGGTGGTGGTGGTCTTGCCGGAGACGTGGCTGATGTCGTCGATGCCGGCGGAGGCCGAGGTCATGACGGCTTCGGTGCGCAGGGGGTTGATCTCGGAGACGGCGCCGACGAGGGTGGTCTTGCCGACGCCGAAGCCGCCTGCGACGACGATCTTCGCGGAGGTGGTGGCGCGGGTGGGGGCGGCCGCGTTAGAGCTTGCGAAGTCCACTGAGGACCCTTTCGAGCAGCGTGACGTCGGGCTGGTTTCCGGATTCGCCGCCGGAAGCGGGCTGGTGGATGGCGACGAGGCCGGCCTCGGCCAGGTCGGCCACGAGGATGCGGGCCACTCCCAGGGGAAGGGAGAGCAGCGCCGACACCTCCGCGACGGATTTGACCTCCGTGCACAGGGTGCAGATCCGCTGGTGCTCGGGGAGCAGGGTGGCCAGGCGCTGCGGGTCGACGTCGGCGGAGACGAGGGCCTCCAGCGCGAGTTCGTAGCGCGGCCGGGTGCGTCCACCGGTCATCGCGAACGGCCGGATCAGCGGGCCGGAGTCGACCTCGTCCTCGAACTCCTCGACGTGCCCGGGCTCGTGGGCCGGCTGGTAGCCGGGCGCCGGTGCCGGGTAGCCGGGCGGCGGCGTGTCGAAGGCGGGCTGCGGCCGGTCGTACTGGCCGTGCCGGCCCTGCCGGTCGTACTGCTCCTGCTGCGGCTGCCCGTACGGGTGCTGGGGCTGTCCGTACGGGTGCTGGCCGTACTGCTGGCTGTGCTGCTGGCCGTGCTGAGGCTGGCCGTACTGCTGACCGTGGCCGACGCCGGGTGCTCCGAAGGCGTCATGGCCTGTGCCAGGGTACGGAACGCCGTACTGGCCGCTGCGGTCGTCGGGCGGTGTCACGGTTCCTCTCCTCACAGGGTGCGGCGGTGCGGTGCGAGCTTCGGTGCAGGTCCGGAGCCGGTGGTGCGAAGGCCGTACAACGCCCGAACCCGAGCCCGCCGAAGCGGGCCCGGGAAGGACGCGGAGGTACTTCGAATACCTGGACGGTATCCGACGGACCGTCAGTGCAGGAGACTGCCCTGGAGTTCCGCGCGGAGTGCGGGGGTGAGGACGGCGCCGGCGCGGTCGACGAGCAGGGCCATCTCGTAGCCGACGAGGCCGATGTCGGAGTCGGGGGAGGCGAGTACGGCGAGGGCGGAGCCGTCGCTGACGGCCATGAGGAAGAGGAAGCCTCGTTCCATCTCGACGACGGTCTGGTTGACCTCGCCTCCTTCGAAGATCCGGCTGGCGCCGGAGGTGAGGGAGGTGAGGCCGGAGGCGACGGCTGCGAGCTGGTCGGCGCGGTCGCGGGGGAAGCCCTCGGACATGCACAGCAGGAGGCCGTCGGCGGAGACCACCACGGTGTGGGACACCCCGGGGGTGTTGTCCACGAAATTGGTGATCAGCCAGTTCAGGTTCTGTGCGGCCTGGCTCATCTGAGTCAACTCAACGCTCCTGGTGGTTCGAGCCGCCGAAGAGATCGGTGCTTCGGTTCTGTCCGTTGCCGGACGGGTCTACCTGATCGGGGTCGATCCGGAAGCTTCCGGTGTTACCGGCACTGCGGCCCTGCTCCACGCCGCGCCGCAGGTTGGTGAGCCGGCCGCGGACCTCCTCGGGGCTGCGGGAGACCTGCGGCCCGTCCTGCGGAGTGGGCTTGGCGTTCCCGGCCACCAGGTTCTGCTTGGGCACGCGCCGCGGCAGGCCGGCCCCGGTGGTGCCGCCGGAGGCGGGCTCGCGGGTCTGCTCGGCCTGCTGCCAGGCGCCGTCGTTGGGCGACTGCCAGGGCGAGTTGGTCGGGCCGGTCGGGCCGTAGCCGCCCAGCGCCGACACGTCGTGGCCGCGCGGTTCGTCGACCGCCGAGGTGTCCTTGGCGCCGGCGAACCAGTTCGGGGCGTCGCCGCCGCCCGCCGGAGCGGGCGACGTGCTGAGGCCGCCACTCGCCAGCTGCTGGCCGGGGCGGCGCTGCGGCAGCCCGGACGGCAGGGTGGCGGCGGGCTCGGCGGCGGGCAGCGCGGGCGGCTCCGGGGCGTACGGGTGGCCGGCCGGGGCCTCCTCGGCCTGCTGGCCGTACTGGTCGGCGTAGCCGTCCTGGTAGCCCTGGTAGCCGTTGTCCTGGTAGTCCTGGCGGCCGTACTGGTCGTCGGCGTAGCCGGACTGCTCGTAGCCCTGCTGCGGGTACTGGCCGTACTGGTCCTGGCCGTACTCGTCCTGCTGGTAGCCGTCCTGGGCGTAGCCGTACTGGTCGTCGGCGTAGCCGGACTGCTCGTAGCCCTGGGGGGCGTACTGGTCGTAGCCCTGCTGGTACTCCTCCTCGACCTCGGCGTCCAGCACCGGCGGCTCGCCGTCGTGCGGGGCGCCCTCCAGGGCCGCGCGGCGGACCTGGTCGAGGCGCTGCGAGCGCTGGACGGACTCCAGGGCCGGGCTGAAGCCGCTGGACCCGGCGTTGCCGGCGCCGGTGAGGTGGTCGTCGAAGCCCAGCTCGGCGGCGCTGCGCGGCTGGCCGCCCGGCGCCCACTGGGAGCTCGGCTCCTGCTCGGCGAAGATCCGGGAGACGGTGAACTGCTCCTCGGGCTCCGGCGCGGCGCCCGACCGGGTGATGAACGGCGGGATCATGACCAGCGAGGTGGTGCCGGCGGACTCGCCGGACGGGCGGAGCTGGACGCGGAGGTCGTGCCGCTGGGACAGCCGGCCGACCACGAACAGGCCCATGCGGCGGGAGATGGTGGCGTCGACGGTGGGCGGCTCGGCCAGCTTCTCGTTGATCTCGGCGAAGTCGTCGGCGGTGAGGCCGATGCCCTTGTCGTGGATCTCGACCAGCACCCGGCCGTCCGGCAGGCGGGTCGCGTTGACCAGGACCCGGGTCTGCGGGCTGGAGAACGAGGTGGCGTTCTCCAGCAGCTCGGCGAGCAGGTGGACGAGGTCGGTCACGGCGGCGCCGACGACCTCGACCTCCGGGATGCCGGACAGCTCGACGCGCTCGTACTGCTCCACCTCGGAGGCGGCGGCGCGGAGCACGTCGACCAGCGGCACCGGGGTGTTCCAGCGGCGGCCGGCCTCCTCGCCCGCGAGGACGAGCAGGTTCTCACCGTTGCGGCGCATACGGGTCGCGAGGTGGTCCAGCTTGAAGAGGTTCTCCAGCTGGTCCGGGTCGGCCTCGTTGTTCTCCAGGTCGGTGATCAGCGCCAGCTGGCGCTGGATCAGGCCCTGGCTGCGGCGCGACAGGTTGGTGAAGATCGCGTTGACGTTCCCTCGCAGCAGGGCCTGCTCGGCGGCGAGCGCCACGGCCTGCTGGTGGACCTGGTCGAACGCCCGGGCGACCTCGCCGATCTCGTCCTTGCCGTGCAGCGGGATCGGGGTGACGGAGGTGTCGACCCGGTCGGGGTCGGTCTTGGAGAGCTTCTCGACCAGGTCCGGCAGGCGGTGGTCGGCGATCTCCAGGGCGGCGCTGCGCAGGGTGCGCATGCCGAGGATCATCGAGCGGGCGACGTAGCCGGTGAGCAGACCGGCCAGGATGAGCGCCGCGACGACGATGATCGTGTTGAGGATGGCGTCGTAGAGCGCGTTGTCCTTGAGGTTGCGGGAGTCGGTGAGGACGTCGTCCAGCAGCTGGACCTCGGTGTCCCGCAGGGCCTGGATGTGGGTGTTGGAGGCCTGGTTCCAGTTCTCCGGGGTGAGGCCGGAGTCCTTGGCATCCTTGTAGGCCTGGTCGGCGGCGGCCTTGCCCTTGCTCTGGCCCTCGGCGGCGGCCTGGCTGTAGGCGGCGCCGAGGGAGAGCAGGGTCTGCATGGAGGGCGCGGTGCCGTTCGGCATCTTGTAGGCCGAGCGCTCCGACGCGGCGGCCTGGGCGACCTGCGCGTTGGCGTACTTGCGGGCGTCCTCGGGGGCGCTGCCGGTGTTGAACTCGGTCAGCGAGACCTGCTCCAGCCGCTCCGCCACCAGGATCTGCTGGATCACGTCGGCGTTCTCGAACCGGGTGGTGGCGTTCTGGGAGATGCCGACCAGCAGGTGCAGCATGAGCGCGCGCTGGGTCGAGGCGGAGGCCTTGGCGAGGGACATCGCGTAGATCGCGCGGCCCTTGCTGGCGGCGTTGCTGGAGCTGATGCCGACCGAGTTGTCGTAGGACAGCAGCGGGGCGAACATCACCGAGTAGGCGTTGACGGTGGCGCCGGCGAACAGCTCGGGGCCGTACGCGTTGGCCCGCAGGTGCGGCAGGTCGACCACCAGGGCCTGGAAGCCCTCGTGGCGGCGCGGCAGCTCGCCGGTCTTGTCGGAGGCCGCGTAGGCCGCCTCGTACGCCTTCAGCGCGGCGTCCGTGTTGGCGCGGATCTTGGCGACCTTGCCGTCCGGGTCCTGCTTGGTGAGCAGGGGTATCAGCGTGGTGTCGCGCTCGATCTCCAGCGATTCGGCGAGCTCGGTGGCCGCCTTGGCGAGCTCGGCGGTCTTCTCGGCGCGGGAGGCCTTGATGTAGCCGTCGACCGAGGTGTTCACGCGGAGGCCGCCGAAGACGAGGCTGATGATCACGGGGATCAGCAGGATCGCGATCAGGCGGGTCGGCACGCGCCAGTTGCGCGGGCGGAGGAAGTCGTACCGCCTGGATCCGTCGCCGTCCGGACCGTCGCTGCGGGGCTCCGTGGACGCGGCCGGGGGCTGCGGGGCCGAGGGCGCTTGGGAGCGCTCCTCGGTGGGGGTGAAAGCGGAGAATCCGGCCGGGTCCGCTGCGGTACCGTTCGGCTCGCTCCGGCGGGGCTCGGAGCGCCGCTGCGGGGCGGGTTGCTGCTTACGCCTCACTCGACAACTACCTCTCGGCCGACAGTCGGCCATGGATCAATCCAGCGCTACCCCCGGGCCCTGGCCCGTCACCGGCGGGCCGGCACGAGAGCTTCAGGGGTAGCTGGAATTTCAGCACGTGCAGGGATGGGGGACAAACAGCCGCCGGATGGCCCCCGCGTCGGCGCAATAGGGACATTCACCGACATGACGGAGCAAAACCGTGGTCTTCTGGCGCTGAGTGACGCTGATTCGCCACGCAGAGTCACTGTTGATCACGAAATGCCTACCGAACTGTTATCCGCTGCTTATACAGCGGGTCTTGCGCGATGCCCCTGGAGGACACCGGCCGGTAAGCGGCTCCGCCCCGGGGACCGCCACGCCGACGGCCCCCGGGGTCCGGATGTCCGGCCCGTCATCGGAGTCGGGCGAGGAGGGCGTGTTCGACGAGGGTGATGAGGGCGCTCTTGGCGCTGTCGCGGCGGCGGGCGTCGAGCGTGACGACGGGGGTTTCGGCGCTGAGTTGGAGTGCTTCGCGGACTTCGTCGGCGGTGTGGGGTTGGTGTCCGTCGAAGCCGTTGAGGGCGACGACGAAGGGGAGTCCGCTGTTCTCGAAGTAGTCGAGGGCGGGGAAGCAGTCGGCGAGGCGGCGGGTGTCGACGAGGACGACGGCGCCGATGGCGCCGCGGACGAGGTCGTCCCACATGAACCAGAAGCGGTCCTGTCCGGGGGTGCCGAAGAGGTAGAGGATGAGGTCTTCGTCGAGGGTGATGCGGCCGAAGTCCATGGCGACGGTGGTGGTGGTCTTGCCGGAGACGTGGCTGATGTCGTCGATGCCGGCGGAGGCCGAGGTCATGACGGCTTCGGTGCGCAGGGGGTTGATCTCGGAGACGGCGCCGACGAGGGTGGTCTTGCCGACGCCGAAGCCGCCTGCGACGACGATCTTCGCGGAGGTGGTGGCGCGGGTGGGGGCGGCCGCGTTAGAGCTTGCGAAGTCCACTGAGGACCCTTTCGAGCAGCGTGACATCGGGCGTTCCGCCCGACTCGCCCGCGGCGGCGGGCTGGTGGATGGCGACGAGGCCGGCCTCGGCCAGGTCGGCCACGAGGATGCGGGCCACCCCGAGCGGGACGCCGGCCAGTGCGGAGATCTCCGCGATGGACTTGACCTCACGGCAGAGGTTCACGATCCGGGCGTGCTCGGGCAGCAGGCCACCGGTCCGCTCGGCGTTGCCCGTGGTCGAGATCAGGGCCTCGATGGCGAGCTGGTACCGGGGCCGGGTGCGGCCACCGGTCATCGCGTACGGGCGGACCAGCGGCTGCTGCTCGTAGCCGTCGGACTGCTGCCCGCCGTAGCCGCTGCCGTACCCGTTGCCGTACGAGCCGGCGGGTGTCGAGGGCGGGGTCATGGGTCCTCCTTGTGCTGCAGCCTTGGGCAGCCGGTTCCAGCTGGGGCGGTGCCAGCTGAGGCGGGATCAGCTGCCTGAGGGTAGCTGAGGGTGAGACGCCGGGGCCGGTCGGGTCGGACCCGGCGGGGGAGGTGGGACGGTGGGTGGATTCCGCTCGGACTCCGGTCAGTGCAGGAGACTGCCCTGGAGTTCCGCGCGGAGTGCGGGGGTGAGGACGGCGCCGGCGCGGTCGACGAGCAGGGCCATCTCGTAGCCGACGAGGCCGATGTCGGAGTCGGGGGAGGCGAGTACGGCGAGGGCGGAGCCGTCGCTGACGGCCATGAGGAAGAGGAAGCCTCGTTCCATCTCGACGACGGTCTGGTTGACCTCGCCTCCTTCGAAGATCCGGCTGGCGCCGGAGGTGAGGGAGGTGAGGCCGGAGGCGACGGCTGCGAGCTGGTCGGCGCGGTCGCGGGGGAAGCCCTCGGACATGCACAGCAGGAGGCCGTCGGCGGAGACCACCACGGTGTGGGACACCCCGGGGGTGTTGTCCACGAAATTGGTGATCAGCCAGTTCAGGTTCTGTGCGGCCTGGCTCATCTGATTCAACTCAACGCTCCTGGTGATCTGCGCCGTTGCCGTCGGTCCGGCCACCGAAACTATCGAATCCGGGCTGCTGGGCACCATGCTGGGAGCCCGGCTGGTTGGCCTGTTCGGCCCCGGCCCGGCGGCCCTGCTGGATGCCGCGGCGCAGGTTGGTCAGCCGGCCGCGGACCTCCTCGGGGGCCCGGGAGACCTGGGGACCGGTCAGCGGCGAGGCCTCGGCGGTGCCGGAGACCAGGTTGGCCTGCGGGGTCCGCCGGGGGAGACCGGACATGGTGACGCCGCTGGTCGAGGGCTCGCGGACCTGCTCGGCGCGGCGCCAGCGCTCGTCGTTCGCGGACGGGCGCCACGGGGCGTCCCCGGTGCCGGGCTGCGGCTGGCCCTGCTGCGGGGCCTGGGCCTGGGCTTGGGCTTGGGCTTGGGCCTGCGGAGCCTGCTGCGGGGTCTGGGCCTGCTGCGGCTGCTGCGGGGCCTGCTGCGGGGCCTGGGCCTGCCGCCCCTGCGGGTCGGACGGCTGGAACTCCGGCGCCGAGGTGCCGGGCCGGCGCGGCTGGTACTGCCGCGGCCGCGCCTCCTGACCACCCTCCTGCGGGTACCACGGCTGCTCGGCCGCGCCCTCGGAGGGGCCGGTCGGCAGTGCCATCGGCTCGGGCCGGGCCTGCTCCTGGCGCACCGGCTCGGGCCGGGCCTGCTCCTGACGGACCGGCTCCGGGCGCGTCGGGTTCGGCACGCTCGGCAGCACCGGCTCCACCAGACCGAGGCCCAGCGGGTCGCGCGGGTCGATCTGGCTGGCCTCGAAGCGCGGCCGGGCGAACTGCTGGGTGCTCTCCATCGGCGACGGCTCGGCCGACGGCAGCGGCTGGGGCTGCTGCTGTGGCGGCAGCTGCGGCTGGCGGTCGCGCTGCGGCGCCTCCGGGCCGGGGCGCTGCGGACGGCGCTGGCCCTGCGGGCCGGGCTGGCCGGGGCCGCCCTGGCCCTGCGGGGCGGGCCGGCGCTGCGGCAGGCCGTCCTGCGGGCGGTTGCCCGGGCGGGCGCCCTGCTGCTGCGGAGCGCCGCCCGGCCGACCCGGCCGGCCGTGCTGCGGCTGCTCGCCGGTCCGGGGGCCCGGACCGCCGTCGAACTCGCCGCCCGGGCGCGGCCGTTCCTGGCCGGGGCGGCCCTGAGCGGGCCGTTCCTGGCCGGGGCGGCCCTGAGCGGGCTGCTGCTGGCCGGGGCGGCCCTGGGCGGGCCGTTCCTGGGCGGGGCGGCCCTGGGCGGGTTGCTGCTGGCCGCGGCGGGGCAGGCCGCCGAGGCCGCCCTGTGCCGGGCCGGGCCGGTTCGGGCCGCGCTGCGGCAGGCCGCCCTGCGGGGACTGCTGGGGCTGCGGGGACTGCTGGGCCGGCTTCTGGCCCTGGCCCTGGCCCTGGGGCTGAGGGGCCTGTCGGCCCGGTCCCTGGGGCCCCTGGGGCTGCTGGCCCGGTCCCTGCTGGCCCGGCTGGGCCGGGTTCTCGCGCAGCGACTGGCCGACCTGACGGGTCGGCAGGCCGCCGGGCGCGGCAGGCGCCCCCGGGCCGGTCGGAGCACCCGGAGCACCCGGGCCGGTCGGAGCACCGGGGCCGGTCGGGCCGGTCGGAGCGGTCGGGCCGCCCTGGCCGAGCTGCGGGCGGCCGCTCTGCGGGGCACCGCCGCCCGGGCCCTGGCCGAGCGCGGCAGGGCCGCCCTGGCCGCCCTGGCCGGGCGGCACCTGGCGCTGCTGGCGCGGCGTCGGGGCGACCCCGCGCTGCTGCTTGGCCTGCGCGGGGCCGGGCCGGCCGGCGCCGCGGCGGTCGGCGGAGTTGGTGACGTCCACCGGGAGCATGACCAGCGCGGTGGTGCCGCCGGAGTCGCTGGGGCGCAGCTGGATGCGGATGCCGTGTCGCAGGGACAGGCGGCCGACCACGAAGAGGCCCATGCGGCGGGAGACCGAGACGTCCACCGTCGGCGGGTTGGCGAGGCGCTCGTTGATCTCGGCGAGGTCGTCGGGGCTCAGGCCGATGCCGGTGTCGTGGATCTCGACCAGGACGCGGCCGTCGGGCAGCGCGTGGCCGGTGACCCGGACGCGGGTCTGCGGGCTGGAGAACGAGGTGGCGTTCTCCAGCAGCTCGGCGAGCAGGTGGACGAGGTCGTTGACGACGCGGCCGGCGACCTCGGCCGACGGCACGGCGGCGAGCTCGATGCGCTCGTACTGCTCCACCTCGGAGGCGGCGGCGCGGAGCACGTCGACCAGCGGGACGGGCCTGGTCCAGCGGCGGCCCGGGTCCTCACCGGCGAGGACGAGGAGGTTCTCGCCGTTGCGGCGCATGCGGGTCGCGAGGTGGTCCAGCTTGAAGAGGTTGGCCAGCTGGTCCGGGTCGGCCTCGCGGCTCTCCAGCTCGGAGATGAGCGACAGCTGGCGCTGGATGAGGCCCTGGCTGCGGCGCGAGAGGTTGGTGAACATCGCGTTGATGTTGCCGCGCAGGAGGGCCTGTTCGGCGGCGAGGCGGACGGCCTCGCTGTGCACCATGTCGAAGGCGTGCGCCACGTGACCGATCTCGTCGGTGGAGTCGACGGCCACCGGTTCGACCGTGGTGTCGACGTCGTGCGGGTCGCTCTCGGAGAGGGTCTTGACCAGCTCGGGCAGACGGCGTTCGGCGACGTCCTCGGCCGCGGCCTGCAGACGGGTCAGCGAGCGCACCATCGAGCGGGCGATCAGACCGGCGCCACCGAGGGCGACGAGCAGCACCAGGGCGATGGCGGCACCGATGATGATGGCCTCGGTGTCGGCCTGGGACTGGAGGTCCTGGGCCTTGCCGTCGAGGTCCTCGATGAGCTTGGACTCGATCCGGCGCTCGGCGGTGATCTTGGCGCTGGCCTTCTCGTACCAGTCCTTGTAGGTCACCGGGTCGGTCTGGTGGATGCCGCTCGGCTGGAGGATCGAGCGCGCGTACCGGTCGGCGTCGGCGATCACCGAGTTGTAGCTGAGCTGGCCGCGCAGGTTGTCCAGGTCGTGCGCGGTGTAGATGTTGTTGAAGCTGGTGAGCGAGTTGTCGTACGAGGTGCGCAGGCGGATGCCGAAGGACTCGTCGCTGGGGCTGAGGTCGGGGCCCTTGGGGTTGGCGAGTGCGGCGCCGATCAGGGCGCGCTGCTGCGAGGTGGCGTTCTTGGCCAGCGAGAACTGCTGCAGCGAGCGGGTCGCGACGAGCAGGTCCTTGTTGTTCGAGGCGAGCGCGATGTCCTGGGTGATGGCCAGCAGGTCGCGGATGATCACGTCGTAGGCGGTGATCGTCGACTGGATGTTCTGGTTGTTCTGGTACGGCGAGTTGCGCGCGTCCGAGATCGAGTTCAGGTCCCTGCGGATCTGGAACAGCAGCGCCTTTCCGCCCGAGAGTTCGAGGTTCTCGAACTTGTCCGAGGACGTGGTGAAGGTGCGGCTCAGGTCGTCGGTGGCCTTGCGGGCGGTGGCGATGTCGTCGTCGAGCGGGTCGTTGGGCCGCGCGGTGATGTAGCCGGCGCTGATGTCGCGCTCGGTCTGCAGGGCGTCCGCGAGGTTGGTCGCCTTCTTGGCCAGGTCGGACAGGTTGGCCATCTGGGCGAGCTGCTGCGAGTTCTGCATCGAGGCCTGGATCCGCAGGCCACCGAGGGACAGGGAGACCAGGACGGGCAGGGCGAGCAGGGCGATCAGCCGGGTGCGGATGCGCCAGTTGCGCATCGCGAGCCGGCTCAGACCGGTGGCCCGCCGCCTGGTCAGGGTCGTCCGGAGCTTGTCCCGGGCGGACTTCCGCTCCTGGCCGTCGTCCTCCGGGTGCCCGGGGGCCTCGGGGATCACCGGCTCGACCGGGCCGCCGGGGGCCGCCGCCGGCTGGGGGGCTGCCACAGGCTCAGGCTCCGGGTTACCCGCGGCGCCGCTACCCCTTTTGAAACGTCCCTGCACTGGCGTCGCAACCTCTGGACCGGGCGTCCCGCCGCGTCGCCGCGGACCGGACGGTGTCGAGTTTCCTTCCGCTCCCCGGCCGGTCCGGGTGAGCGGGTCGCCGGGGTGGACTTCTCCCTACCCACGGTCCGTGGCATTCCAGCACAGCCGGGGAATCCCAACAAGGGCCGCCAGGACACGCCGGGCGCCGCTACCGAACGCGTGCGTGACTTCACTGACTGTGTGGCAACAGGACCGGAATACCGCATTTTTCGGACACTCGCCGGATACATGCCAACCCGACCCGAGATCGAGAAGAGTCACAGACCTTCCGAAATGACCGTTATCGGAGATATGCCGGAAAATCCCGTTGCGGCGATATGTCGGATATCTGCAATTCACTCATGAATTTGTGAGCAAAATCACAGCACAATGTGTAGCTTTGGTCACGGTCCCTGTGGAATGAGATCTCGTAACCTGGCTGTCTCCGGAGCACGGCCCCGATCAGCCTGCCCAGAACCCCTCCGAATCAATCGGAATCACTCAGGCCGGTGCCGATCCGCCGCGATCCGCCCGACCGCGACCACGAGGTGCTCTCGATGTCCCAGGCGAAGAAGGCCACCAAGTCCACGCTGCCCTGCCGCTCCACGGCGAACCCGCGCCGGACGACGCTGGCCTCGGTCGCGGACTTCAGCACGATCCCGGGCGCCCGCAAGCCCGAGGACGCCGTCACCTACACGACCGAACTGCCGGCCAGCACCGCCAACCCGCGCCGCACCCAGCTGATGGTCGCCCCGGCGCCCGTCGTCCTGCAGGACTGATCCGACCCGCGCTCCGACAGGGCGCCGCGGCCACGCCCCGTGGGCGGCCGTGGCGCCCTGCGGCGTTCCCGGGCGGCTGCCGGGGCTTGCGGCCCAACCGCGCTGAACAGGGGCAAAGCGGTCAGCCGGAGCCCCACGCGATAGCCTGGACGACGATTGACGGGGCCGCGCCCACCGTGGGCGAGGCGCCCACCAGCGCCCGGGCGCGCCCCGGGCGGTCGACGAAGCGAGGGGTAGCCCAGCCGTGCGCATTGCCAGGTTTTCCGTCCGGGAGGGGAGCCCTGCCGCCGGCAGCGTCTCCTTCGGCGTGGTGGAGGGCGACCCTTCCCAGCCCGACTCGCTGGTCGTCCACGCGCTGGCCGGCCACCCGTTCGGCCAGCCCCAGCCGACCGGCGAGAGTTACCGATTCCAGGACGTCCGGCTGCTCAGCCCGATGCTCCCCAACAAGATCGTGGCGGTCGGCCGCAACTTCGCGGCGCACGCCGCCGAGCTGGGCAACGACGTCCCGGACGTCCCGCTGACCTTCTTCAAGCCGTCCACCTCGGTGATCGGCCCGACCGAGAACATCGCGTACCCGCCGTTCTCCTCGGACGTCCAGCACGAGGCCGAACTCGCCGTGGTGATCGGCCGGATGTGCCGCGAGGTGCCGCTGGACCGGGTGCCCGAGGTGATCCTCGGCTACACCTGCGCCAACGACGTCACCGCCCGGGACGTGCAGAAGCGCGAGGGCCAGTGGGCCCGGGCCAAGGGCTTCGACACCTCCTGCCCGCTGGGGCCCTGGATCGAGACCGACCTGGACCCGGCCGACCTCGCCGTCACCTGCACGGTCAACGGCGAGCTCCGGCAGGCCGGCCGCACCTCCCAGATGGTCCGCTCGGTCGCCGAGCTGATCGTCCACATCTCCGAGGCCATGACGCTGCTGCCCGGCGACGTCATCCTCACCGGCACGCCCGCAGGGGTGGGCCCGCTCAACGTCGGCGACGAGGTCGCCGTCTCCATCGAAGGCATCGGCACTCTCACCAACAAGGTGATCAAGCGTGGCTAACACTGACCCGGCCGTCCGGGTTCGCTTCTGTCCGTCCCCGACCGGGAACCCGCACGTGGGCCTGGTCCGTACGGCCCTCTTCAACTGGGCCTACGCCCGCCACAACGGCGGCACGCTGGTCTTCCGGATCGAGGACACCGACTCGGCCCGCGACTCCGAGGAGTCGTACGACCAGCTGCTCGACGCGATGCGCTGGCTCGGCTTCGACTGGGACGAGGGCCCGGAGGTCGGCGGCCCGCACGCGCCGTACCGCCAGTCCCAGCGGATGGACATCTACGCCGACGTCGCCCGCCGCCTGCACGAGGCCGGCCACGCCTACCACTGCTACTGCAGCACCGAGGAGCTGGACGCCCGCCGCGAGGCGGCCCGCGCGGCCGGCAAGCCCTCCGGCTACGACGGCCACTGCCGCGAGCTGACGGACGATCAGGTCGCCGTCTACGAGCTGGAGAAGCGCGAGCCGATCCTGCGCTTCCGGATGCCCGACCGCACCCTCAGCTTCGACGACCTGGTGCGCGGCACGCTCACCTTCGAGCCGGAGAACGTGCCGGACTACGGCATCGTCCGCGCCAACGGCGCCCCGCTGTACACCCTGGTCAACCCGGTGGACGACGCCCTGATGGGCATCACCCACGTGCTGCGCGGCGAGGACCTGCTCTCCTCCACCCCGCGGCAGATCGCGCTGTACGCCGCGCTCGCCGAGATCGGCGTCGGCGACGGCGCCACCCCGCGCTTCGGCCACCTGCCGTACGTGATGGGCGAGGGCAACAAGAAGCTCTCCAAGCGCGACCCGCAGGCCTCGCTCAACCTGTACCGCGAGCGCGGCTTCATCCCCGAGGGCCTGCTCAACTACCTGTCCCTGCTGGGCTGGTCGCTGGCCGACGACCGCGACCTCTTCGGCATCGACGAGATGGTCGCCGCCTTCGACATCGCCAAGGTGAACGCCAACCCGGCCCGCTTCGACCTGAAGAAGTGCGAGGCGATCAACGCCGAGCACGTCCGCAAGCTGGCCCCGGAGGACTTCGTCCGCCGCCTGGTGCCGTACCTGCAGGCCCCCGGTCTGCTGCCGGCCGAGCCGACCGCCGAGCAGCTGGACCTGCTCGCCAGGATCGCGCCGCTCACCCAGGAGCGGATGGTCGTGCTGAGCGAGATCGTGAACATGGCCGGCTTCCTGTTCGTCGACCCGGCCGACTTCACCGTCGACCCGGACGACGCCGCCAAGGCGCTCAACTCCGACGCCCGCCCGGTGCTGGAGGCCAGCGTCAAGGCGCTGGAGGCGCTCGCGGACTTCAGCCCGGAGCCGATCCAGGCCGCGCTGCGCGAAGCGCTGGTGGACGGGCTGGGCATCAAGCCCAAGTTCGCGTTCACGCCGCTGCGGGTGGCCGTCACCGGCCGCCGGGTCTCGCCGCCGCTGTTCGAGTCGATGGAGCTGCTCGGGCGCCCCGAGACGCTTCGCCGGCTGAACTCCGCCCTGGCGGCGCTGCCGGCCGCCTGAGCGGGCCGCTGAGCAGGCCACGGGCCCGGCCTCGTGCCGGGCCCGTGGCCTGCCCGGATGTCACCGCCCGGATGTCACCGGGCGGCCGCCCGGCCGCTGCCTGGGGTTATCAATTTTGGAGCCGGGGCAGACGTCGGGTAATGTTCTTTCTGCGCCGCCCGGGAGGGAACGGACGAGGGAGCGAAACCCCCCGCCGGTCCCGAACGAGAGGCGCAACGCCTGAGAGGGCCCCGACAGGGGTTCAACTCTGGTGGGGTATGGTGTAATTGGCAGCACGAGTGATTCTGGTTCATTTAGTCTAGGTTCGAGTCCTGGTACCCCAGCGCAGTACGCAAGTCCAGCAGTACAAGTGAAGATCAAGCCCCCGTTGTGTAGCGGCCTAGCACGCTGCCCTCTCACGGCAGTAGCGCCGGTTCGAATCCGGTCGGGGGTACTGATCCCGCAAGGGATCACCTGGAAAGCCCCCGTTGTGTAGCGGCCTAGCACGCTGCCCTCTCACGGCAGTAGCGCCGGTTCGAATCCGGTCGGGGGTACTGATCCCGCAAGGGATCGCCAGGAAGCCCCCGTTGTGTAGCGGCCTAGCACGCTGCCCTCTCACGGCAGTAGCGCCGGTTCGAATCCGGTCGGGGGTACTCCAGAGCATGAAGCCGGTGGGTTACCCCATCGGCCCTTGCTTTGTGTTGGGGTATGGTGTAATTGGCAGCACGAGTGATTCTGGTTCATTTAGTCTAGGTTCGAGTCCTGGTACCCCAGCCAGAAATTCAAGACCCCGGTTTCCGGGGTCTTTTTTCGTATTTCCCGGAGCATTTCGAAGGGCCCCGCGCGGTTGTGTCGCGCGGGGCCCTTCTCCGTGGTGGCGGTCAGCTGCGACGGAGTGCCTCGGTGAGCCGGTTCGCGGCCTCGATGATGGCCTGGGCGTGCAGTCGGCCCGGGTGGCGGGTCAGTCGCTCGATCGGGCCGGAGACGGAGACGGCGGCCACCACGCGGTTGGAGGGGCCGCGCACGGGCGCGGAGACGGACGCGACGCCCGGCTCGCGCTCGCCGATCGACTGGGCCCAGCCGCGCCGACGGACGCCGCTGAGCGCGGTGGCGGTGAAACGGGCGCCCTGGAGGCCGCGGTGCAGCCGCTCGGGCTCCTCCCAGGCCAGCAGGACCTGGGCGGCCGAGCCGGCCTTCATCGGCAGGGTGCTGCCGACCGGGACGGTGTCCCGCAGGCCGGAGAGCCGCTCGGCGGCGGCGACGCAGATCCGCATCTCGCCCTGGCGGCGGTAGAGCTGTGCGCTCTCGCCGGTGACGTCGCGCAGGTGGGTCAGGACCGGGCCCGCGGTGGCGAGCAGCCGGTCCTCGCCCGCCGCGGCGGAGAGTTCGGAGAGGCGGGGGCCGAGGATGAATCGCCCCTGCATGTCCCGGGTGACCAGACGGTGGTGTTCGAGTGCGACGGCGAGTCGGTGGGCCGTGGGGCGCGCCAGACCGGTGGCGGCGACCAGCCCCGCCAACGTGGCGGGGCCCGACTCCAGTGCGCTCAGCACCAGAGCGGCCTTGTCGAGAACGCCGACGCCGCTAGAGTTGTCCATGCCCTAAGACTGCAGTCTCAGTCCGCGAGACGCAAGTTCAATCTTCCGCGAAAAGCGCCACTCTGGATGCAGCAGCCCGGGAGACATCCAGGATGCGACCTCGGCAGAGTGTCCGCATCGTGGACAGCGATCCGGCGTGCAGGTCGCGCGAACGCGCCCGCCACAGGGCGGCGGTAGCTCCGACCTCGACGACACGAGAAGGCCGGCAACGCGGCCGGCTGGAGGGATTCCGATGGGACGGACACTCGCAGAGAAGGTCTGGGACGACCACGTCGTGCGGCGCGCGGAGGGAGAGCCCGATCTGCTCTTCATCGACCTGCACCTGCTCCACGAGGTGACCAGCCCGCAGGCCTTCGACGGGCTGCGGCTGGCCGGCCGGAAGGTCCGCCGCACCGATCTGACGATCGCCACGGAGGACCACAACACCCCCACCCTGGACATCGACAAGCCGATCGCCGACCCGGTGTCCAAGGTGCAGCTGGAGACGCTGCGCCGCAACGCCGCCGAGTTCGGCGTCCGGATCCACTCGCTCGGCGACGTCGAACAGGGCGTCGTGCACGTGGTCGGCCCGCAGCTGGGCCTGACCCAGCCCGGCATGACCGTGGTCTGCGGCGACTCCCACACCTCGACCCACGGCGCCTTCGGTGCACTGGCGTTCGGCATCGGCACCAGCCAGGTCGAGCACGTGCTGGCCACCCAGACGCTGCCGCTGGCGCCGTTCCGGACCATGGCCGTCACGGTCGAGGGCGAGCTGCCCGAGGGCGTCACCGCCAAGGACCTGATCCTGGCCGTGATCGCCAAGATCGGCACCGGCGGCGGCCAGGGCTACGTCCTGGAGTACCGCGGTTCGGCGATCCGGGGCCTGTCCATGGAAGCCCGGATGACCGTCTGCAACATGTCCATCGAGGCCGGCGCCCGGGCGGGCATGATCGCCCCGGACGAGACCACCTTCGCCTACCTCAAGGACCGTCCGCACGCCCCGCAGGGCGAGGACTGGGACGCCGCCGTCGCGTACTGGTCGACCCTGGGCACCGACGAGGACGCGGTCTTCGACCACGAGATCTTCATCGACGCGACCGCGCTGACCCCGTTCGTCACCTGGGGCACCAACCCCGGCCAGGGCGCCCCGCTGGGCTCCGACGTGCCGGACCCGGCCTCCTTCGCCGACCCGCAGGAACGCGCGGCCGCCGAGAACGCCCTCGCCTACATGGGCCTGGAAGCCGGCACCCCGCTGCGCGAGGTCACCGTCGACGCCGTCTTCGTCGGCTCCTGCACCAACGGCCGGATCGAGGACCTGCGCGCCGCCGCCGCCGTCGTGGAGGGCCGCCGGATCGCCGACGGCGTACGGATGCTGGTCGTCCCCGGCTCCGTCCGGGTCGCCCTGCAGGCCGTGGAGGAGGGCCTGGACAAGGTGTTCACCGCGGCCGGCGCCGAGTGGCGCCACGCGGGCTGCTCGATGTGCCTGGGCATGAACCCCGACCAGCTCGCCCCCGGCGAGCGCTGCGCCTCCACCTCGAACCGCAACTTCGAGGGCCGGCAGGGCAAGGGCGGCCGCACCCACCTGGTCTCCCCGCAGGTCGCCGCCGCGACCGCCGTCCTGGGCCGTCTGGCCGCACCTTCCGATCTGCCCTCCGACCTGGCGGACACCAACGTGGCTGTGGAGGCCTGAGAACCATGGAGAAGTTCACCACCCACACCGGCCGGGCCGTTCCGCTGCGGCGCTCGAACGTGGACACCGACCAGATCATCCCGGCCCACTGGCTCAAGAAGGTCACCCGTTCCGGTTTCGAGGGCGGCCTTTTCGAGGCCTGGCGCAAGGACGAGTCGTTCATCCTCAACCGGCCCGAGCGGCAGGGCGCCACGGTCCTGGTGGCCGGCCCCGAGTTCGGCACCGGTTCCTCCCGCGAGCACGCCGTCTGGGCACTGCAGAACTACGGCTTCCACGCGGTCATCTCGTCGCGCTTCGCGGACATCTTCCGTGGGAATTCCCTGAAGAACGGACTGCTGACGGTCGTCCTGCCGCAGGAGACCGTGGAACGACTCTGGGCGCTCACCGAGAGTAACCCTTCGGCCGAGATCACCGTTGATCTGGAAGCCCGTGAAGTCCGGGCCGAGGGCGTCACCGTCTCTTTCGAACTGGACGACAACGTCCGGTGGCGGCTGCTCAACGGGCTGGACGACATCAGCATCACCCTGCGAGAGGAGGCCGACATCGCGGCCTTCGAGGCGACCCGTCCGGCCTTCAAGCCCCGTACTCTGCCGGTTGCCTGAGATCCCCTCAGAACAAGCATTCTGGCGATCCACCGGATGGCCCGCCTCCCCTTCGGGGGGGCGGGCCATCCGCCGTTCCGGAGCACGAGTTAGCGCCGCGGCCCACCCCGGATTGCCCATTTGGCTTTGCCCGAGAGGGGCCCGCGCAAGTACAACTGCGGGTAGATGGCACAATCAGTACATGCACCGGCACCATGAACCTCCGTACGCGGGCGGCGAACCCGCGGCTCCGGAGTCCGTGGGCCGGGGATCCGAACGCCGAATTGACGATCGGCCGGACGTCGCCTCCGCACCAGCTGAGGGGCCGGACGACCAGGAAGTCGCAGCGCTCTACGCGCTTGTGGCCGAGCGGTTGAAGCAAGCTCACGCCCGCGTGCATGCGCTGAACGTGTCTGCCGATGCAAAGACCGCTCTCTCCCGTCAACTCCTCATCGTCACCGAGACCGCCAAGCGCGATCTTCCGGAGGCGGCAAGGCGGTTGAGTCGCTTTGTACATGACCTCGACGAGGGGCGCCCGCCCGTCGCCTGAGGTCGCCGACGCGCAAATCCATTGCGACACTAGGGTGATTCGCGCGTTTGGTAATTGAAAGTCCGCAGATACATACCTAACGTGCGAAAAGAACGGATGGAATCATCCGGCGCCCGTTTCCGAAGGGGAAGACGTGAACAAGGCTCAGCTTGTCGAAGCGGTGGCCGAGCAGCTGGGCGGTCGCAAGGCTGCCGCAGAGGCCGTCGACGCAGTGCTCGACACCATGGTCCGTGCCGTTGTGGCCGGTGACCGGGTTTCGGTCACTGGTTTCGGCACCTTCGAGAAGGTGGAGCGCTCCGCGCGCTTCGCCCGCAACCCGCAGACCGGCGAGAAGGTCAAGGTCAAGAAGACCTCGGTGCCCCGCTTCCGTCCCGGCCAGGGCTTCAAGGACCTGGTCAGCGGCAGCAAGAAGCTGCCGAAGGAAGGCCCCTCGGTGAAGAAGGCCCCCAAGGGCTCCCTCACCCCGGGCAAGAGCGGCGTCGCCGCCACCCCGGCCGCCAAGCGCGCCGCCACCAAGCGTGCCGCCACGGCCGCCGCCGCCGCTGCTCCGGCCAAGAAGGCCGCCGCCAAGAAGACGGCGACCACGGCCGCCGCCAAGAAGGCGGCCACCACCGCCGCGAAGAAGGCGACCGCCACCAAGAAGGCGACCACCACCGCCGCCGCGAAGAAGACCACCGCGACCGCGACCAAGAAGACGGCCGCCGCCGCCAAGAAGGCGACCACCACCGCCGCCGCCAAGAAGACCACCGCGACCGCCAAGAAGGCGACCGCCACGGCCAAGAAGACGGCTCCGGCGAAGAAGACCGCCACCCGCAAGACCACCGCGCGCAAGACCTCTGCCAAGTAGTCCCGCGCAGCGGTCCTCGGACGGCCTTCAGCAGAGAGCCGCGGCACCCCCCTCCGTGAATCGCGGAGACCGGGTCGCCGCGGCTCTTTCGATTTCCGGGCGCTTAGTCAGGATTCTCCGGCCGGCGGTGACCAGGCACGGAACGCGGCCGCGGCCGTGCCGGACGGTGGGGGAGGAACAGTGGGGGAGGGTCAGCCCGCGGCCGGGTCGGGGAAGGTCTGCAGCGTCACGAAGACCACCCGGCGGGCCTCGCCGGCGCCCTCGGTGCGGATCCGCACCCGCTGGCCCGGCCGCAGCAGCCGCAGGCCGCCGGCGTCGAAGGCGGCCGCGTCGAACGGCACCGGGGTCCCGTCGTCGAGCAGCACGGAGCCGGCCCGGGTGGCGGGGTCGAAGGTGAACGCGGTGGCCTGCATGGCAGCAGCATAGCGAGCGGCCCCGATCGGCCGGGCGGTGTCCCGCGGGGTGCGGGTCAGGACCGCTCCAGGCGGGCGAACAGGGCGCCGGTGTACGGGCCGAGGCCGAGCGCTGCGGCCTCGCCGAGGTCCGAGCCGGTGTCGACGTCCCGGCGCACCGACTCCACGTCCGCGAGGCGCAGTTCGAGTGCCCCGCCGGCCGCGTGCCGGGCCCGTGAGCCGTCCCCGAAGGCGGGGGAGAGCGGGCGGCCGGGGGTGCAGGCGAGCAGCGTGGTGCCGAGGCCGGGGGAGTCCGGCAGGAAGGCCCGGCCGTCCGGTGGCACCGCGCCCAGCACCCGGGCCAGTTCGCCCGGGCGCAGGGCCGGCAGGTCCGCCGAGAGGGCGGCCAGCGGCGAGCGCGGGGCGAGCGCCACGGCAGCCGCCGCGCCGTGCGCCAGCGCCTCGTTGAGACCGCCGCCGGGTTCGTCGGCGACCACCACCGCGCCCAGCGCCGCCAGTCGGGCGCCGGCCGCCGCGTCCCGGGTGACCACCAGGACCCGGGCGACGCCCGGGGTGGCCAGTGCGGCGGTGGCGGTGTCGAGCGCGAAGGACAGCGCGAGGTCCGCCCGGTGCGGCCCGGCGTACGGGGCCAGTCGGCTCTTCGCGAGGGCGAGCGGCTTGAGCGGCAGCACCAGCGACCAGTCGGCGATGGGTGCGGGGGGCGCGACGGGCCCGCTGGGGCGTACGGTGTCCTGGGTCATCGGCGTCATTGTGACGCCGGTCCCGGAGCCCTCGCCAGGCCGTCCGATCTGTGCGGACGTGCGTTTGATCACGCCTGCCGGGCGGGTTGGCGCGGTCGCTCGACAGCCGGTGAGCAGCCGGGCGAGACTGTTCCGCGCCCGTGACCCGGGCACCGGTCCCGTACCGGTGCGCGGCACCGGGAGGTTATGACCGCGGCACCCCACGTGCCGCATGGGATGAGGAGGACCTGGGGTGGCCCGCCGCTCGTACGCCAAGTTCGGCAACGCCGACTACGGCATCTGGTACCGCTTCGCGGCCGTGCTGGTGAAGCCGGTGACGACCGCGCTGGTGAAGCCCGACTGGCGGGGCTGGGAGCACCTTCCGAAGGAAGGCGGCTTCATCGCCGCGGTGAATCACAATTCGATCATCGACCCGGTGATCTACGCGCACTGGCAGTACAACAGCGGCCGTCCGCCGCGCATTCTCGGCAAGTCCTCGCTGTTCTCGATTCCCTTCATCGGATTCATGCTGCGCAAGACCGGCCAGATTCCGGTCTTCCGCGAGTCCACCGATGCCGCGCAGGCGTTCCGGGCCGCTATCGACGCCGTCAACGGCGGCCAGTGCGTGCAGTTCTACCCGGAGGGCACGCTCACCCGGGACCCGGACCTGTGGCCGATGACCGGCAAGAGCGGCGTCGCCCGGGTCGCGCTGATGACCGGCGCGCCGGTCATCCCGGTCGCACACTGGGGAGCGCACGAGATCATCCCGCCGTATGGCCGTCCGGGCTTCGGGAAGGGCAGGTTCAACCTCTTCCCGCGCCACCGGGTCACCGTGGCGGCGGGGCCCGCGGTGGACCTGAGCAAGTACCGGGGCCAGGAGCTCACCGCCCAGGTGCTCAACGACGCCACCGAGGACATCATGACGGCGATCACCGCCGTGCTGGCCGACGTCCGCGGCGAGGAGCCGCCGGCCGAGCGCTACGACATGCGCAAGGCTGCCCGGAACCGCGCCGCCGCAGCCGCCGCCGAACGCCGGCGCGCCAAGGGCGGCAACGACGACGAGGAGGGCGGCCGGTGACCCGCTGTGCAGTGATGGGGACGGGCTCCTGGGGCACCGCCTTCGCGATGGTGCTGGCCGACGCGGGCAGTGACGTCGTCCTGTGGGCCCGCCGCCAGGAACTCGTCGACGCCATCAACACCACGCACGAGAACCCGGACTACCTGCCGGGCGTGCCGCTGCCGGGCTCCGTCCGGGCCACCACCGACGCCGCCGAGGCGTTGGCCGGCGCCGACTTCGCCGTCCTGGTGGTGCCCTCGCAGACGCTGCGCGACAACCTGGCCGCCTGGACGCCGCTGATCGAGCCGCAGACCGTGCTGGTGAGCCTGATGAAGGGCATCGAACTCGGCACCGCCAAGCGGATGAGCGAGGTGATCGACGAGGTCACCAAGGTCGGTCCGGAGCGCGTCGCGGTGGTCAGCGGGCCCAACCTGGCCCGGGAGATCGCCAATCGGCAGCCCGCCGCCAGCGTCGTCGCCTGCGCGGACGAGGCGGTCGCCAAGCGGCTCCAGGCGGCCTGCCACACGCCGTACTTCCGCCCGTACACCAACACCGACGTGGTGGGCTGCGAGCTCGGCGGCGCGGTCAAGAACGTGATCGGCCTGGCGGTCGGCATGGCGGCCGGCATGGGGCTCGGCGACAACACCAAGGCGACGCTGATCACCCGCGGGCTGGCCGAGACCACCCGGCTCGGCGAGGTGCTCGGCGCCGACCCGCACACCTTCGCCGGGCTCGCCGGGATGGGCGACCTGGTCGCCACCTGCTCCTCGCCGCTGTCGCGCAACAACACCTTCGGCATGAACCTGGGCCGGGGCATGTCGCTCGCGGAGACCATCGCGGCGACCCGGCAGACCGCGGAGGGCGTCAAGTCCTGCGAGTCGGTGCTCGACCTGGCCCGGCGCAACGGCGTCGACATGCCGATCGTCGAGGCGGTGGTGGACGTCGTGCACAACGGCCGGCCCACCCAGGAGGCGCTCCAGGCCCTGATGTCCCGTTCGGCGAAGGCCGAGCGGCGCTGAGGCGGTGTGCCGGGGCGGGTCGCCGGGGCGGGTTGCCGGGGCGGCTGACGCCCCGGAAACCCGTCGCACGGTAGTCTCAAACTCGATATGAGCATCGAACAGTCCTCCCCGAACCCGTCCGCTGCGAAGCCGCGCGTCGCGCTGGTCTTCGGCGGACGCAGCTCCGAGCACGGCGTCTCGGTGGTCACCGCCGGCAGCGTGCTCAAGGCGATCGACCGCGAGAAGTACGAGGTGCTCCCGATCGGGATCACCCCCGAGGGCCGCTGGGCGCTGGTCAGCGACGAGCCCGCCCGGATGGCCATCACCGACGGCCGGATGCCGGACGTCTCGGGCGTCGCCGAGTCCGTGGACGGACAGGTCGCGCTGCCGGTCGCCCCGGGCGACCGGGAGGTCGTCCTGAGCGAGCCGGGAAGCGCCCCCAAGGCCCTCGGCGAGGTCGACGTGGTCTTCCCGCTGCTGCACGGCCCCTGGGGCGAGGACGGCACCCTGCAGGGCCTGTTGGAGCTGTCCGGCGTGCCGTACGTCGGCAACGGCGTGCTCTCCAGCGCGGTCGGCATGGACAAGGAGTTCACCAAGCGGATCCTGGCCTCGCACGGCCTGGGCGTCGGCCGGTACACCATCGTGCGGCCGCGCGACTGGGAGAGCGAGGACGGCCGCGCCGCGGTGCGCGAGCGGGCCGCCGAGCTCGGCCTGCCGCTGTTCGTGAAGCCCTGCCGGGCCGGTTCCAGCATGGGCATCACCAAGGTCAAGGACCTCGCCGACCTCGACGCCGCGATCGAGGAGGCCCGTCGGCACGACCCCAAGCTGATCATCGAGGCCGGCGTCAGCGGCCGCGAGATCGAGTGCGGCGTGCTGGAGACCGAGGACGGCCCGAAGGCCAGCCTCCCGGCCGAGGTGCTGGTCGGCGACGGCTTCGACTTCTACGACTTCGAGGCCAAGTACATCGACTCGTCCGAGGTGCAGATCCCGGCGAAGCTCGACGACGGGCAGACCGCCGAGATCCGCCGCCAGGCGGTGGCCGCGTTCGAGGCGCTCGGCTGCGAGGGCCTGGCCCGGGTGGACTTCTTCCTGCTGGAGGACGGCACCTGGATGGTCAACGAGATCAACACCATGCCCGGCTTCACCCCGATCTCGGCCTACCCGAAGATGTGGGAGGCCACCGGGCTGTCCTACCCGGAGCTGATCGACCGGCTGCTCCAGGCGGCGCTGCGCCGCTCGACCGGCCTGCGGTAGCCGCACCCGAACGACGGAGGGCGGGCCGGGAAGCTCCCGGCCCGCCCTCTCGGCGCCCTCGCGGGCTCAGCCCGGGATGGTGGCCTTCACCGCGCCGGTGAGGGCGGCGGCCGGGTCGAAGGGATTGGCCGCGGCCCCGGCCGGGACGGTCACCTCGACGTAGGCGGCGCGCATGGTCGTCACGAAGCGGTAGCCGCCGTCGGTGAGCTTCTGCGACCACCAGGTGACGTCGTCCACGGTCGGCGACCAGTCCTTGGCGTGCTCGCCGTCCAACTCCTCCGGGCGGTCGACGCCGCAACGCAGCACCGTGCGGGGCGAGCTGGCCCAGGCGGCCACGTACGGCGAGGCGGGCGACGGGTCCTTGCGGGCGTGCCCGAGCAGTTCCTGCGGCAGGGCCGCGGCCAGCGCGCGGCAGTACCCGGCCGCCTTGCCGCCCGGCTGGGGGGCCGCCACCGATGCGTCGGCGGAGCCCCAACTGCCGAGCAGCACCACGACCGTGCAGGTCAGGGCGAGCGGCAGGGCCAGCCAGCGGACGGGGGCGGGCAGGGCTGCCAGCGCCCGGGGGATTCGGAGTTCTCTGGCCACCCGCCGATGGTAGCCGGGCCTTACAGGTGCACCACCGGACAGGTGAGGGTGCGGGTGATGCCCTCGACCTGTTGGATCCTGGCCACCACGAGGCGGCCCAGGTCGTCCACGGTGTCGGCCTCGGCCCGGACGATGACGTCGTACGGGCCGGTGACGTCCTCGGCCTGGAGGACGCCGGGAATCTCGGAGATCGACTGGGCCACGGCGGTGGCCTTGCCGACCTCGGTCTGGATCAGGATGTATGCCTGTACCACGGGGACCTCCGGCGGCCGGTTACGGGGATCGCCGCCGTGATCGCCCGGACGGTCGTCGGGGTGGGAACGGGCTCACCGGCAGTCTGATCACCACGCTACCGCGCGGTGGGCCGGGGAGGGGAGACCCCGACACCCCGGAAGGGCGTACGCTGCGCGCGGGGGCGCGACGGGGCACGAGTTCAGATGGAAACGCGAGAGGACGGCAGATGCAGGGGACCGTGGGCGAGCTCGGCGAGTTCGGTCTCATCAGGGAGCTGACCGCCCGGGTGCCGCTCACCGACGCGGTGGACCTCGGCCCCGGTGACGACGCCGCGGTGGTGAAGGCCCCGGACGGCCGGGTGGTGGCCACCACGGACGTCCTGATCGAGAACCGGCACTTCCGCCGGGACTGGTCCACCGCCTACGACGTGGGCCGCAAGGCCGCCGCCCAGAACCTCGCCGACGTGGCCGCCATGGGCGCGGTGCCGACCGCGATACTGCTCGGCCTGGTCGCCCCCGCCGACCTGCCCACCACCTGGGCCACCGAGCTGATGGACGGGCTGCGCGACGAGTGCCAGGTGGCCGGGGCGACGGTCGTCGGCGGCGACGTGGTGCGCGGAGACACCGTCATGCTGGCCATCACGGCGCTCGGGGACCTCCAGGGGCGCGCGGCGGTGACGCGCGCCGGTGCGCAGGTCGGCGACGTGGTCGCGGTGACCGGCTGGCTCGGCTGGTCGGCCGCCGGACTGACCGTGCTCCAGCGCGGCTTCCGCTCCCCGCGCGCCTTCGTCGAGGCGCACCGCCGACCCGAGCCGCCGTACCACGCGGGCCCGGCCGGCGCCGAGTTGGGCGCGACCTCGATGATCGACGTGAGCGACGGACTGGTCGCCGACCTCGGCCACGTGGCCCGCGCCAGCGCGGTGGACATCGACCTGAAGGCCGCCGACTTCGACGTCCCGGCCCAGATGGCCGACATCGGACAGGCGGTCGGGGTGGACCCGCTGGTCTGGGTGCTGTCCGGCGGCGAGGACCACGCGATCGTGGCCACCTTCCCGCGCGGGGTCCAACTCCCGGCCCGCTGGCGGGTGGTGGGCGAGGTGACCGGCCGCCCCCGGGGCAGCCGCAGCGGCCGGGTGACGGTGGACGGCGCGCCCTGGGACCGGGTCGGCGGCTGGGACCACTTCGCCGAGTGACGGGCGGCCGCGCCGATTGTCGTACGGCACACGGCGGATGCGCCCCGGACACCGGCGCGCGGCGGGCGGCGCGTGACCCCCGGACTCGCGGCGGACGGGCTTCGCGGGTCCGTTTTGCGTAGGCTGGCGACTTCCGAGCCCGCCCGCCGTCTGGTGTGGGTGGTCTGAACCACTGCGAGCGGGAGCGCACCCAGTCATGCGTATCGGTGTACTGACCAGCGGCGGCGACTGCCCCGGCCTCAACGCGGTGATCCGCTCCATCGTGCACCGGGGCACGGACGTGCACGGCGACGAGATCGTCGGCATCCTGGACGGCTTCCTCGGCCTGATCGAGGGCCGCACCCGGCCGGTCTCGCACGACGACGTCACCGGCCTGCTCACCCTCGGCGGCACCGTCCTGGGCTCCGCCCGGGTGCAGCGCGAGCGGATCTCCTGGGCGGTGGAGAACGCGAGGACGCTGGCCCGGGACATCGGCATCGACGCGCTCATCGCGATCGGCGGCGAGGGCACGCTGACCGCCGCCAGGCTGTTCAGCGACGCCGGACTGCCGGTCGTCGGGGTGCCCAAGACCATCGACAACGACATCGACGCCACCGACGCCACCTTCGGCTTCGACACCGCGGTGCACGTCGCGACCGAGGCGATCGACCGGCTCAAGACCACCGCCGAGTCCCACCAGCGCGTCATGGTGGTCGAGTTGATGGGGCGTCACACCGGCTGGATCGCCCTCACCGCGGGCATGGCCGGCGGTGCGCACGGCATCCTCATCCCGGAGAAGCCCTTCGACATCGAGGCGGTGGCCCGGATGGTCGAGGACCGCTTCGAGCGCGGCAAGAAGTTCGCCATCATCGCCGTCGCCGAGGGTGCCGCCCCGCTGCCCGGCACCATGAGCTTCGACCACGGCGAGGTCGACCAGTACGGCCACCGGACCTTCGGCGGGATCGGCAACCGGCTCGCCCACGAACTGGAGGACCTGCTCGGCAAGGAGGCCCGCCCGGTCATCCTCGGGCACACCCAGCGCGGCGGCACCCCGACCGCCCGGGACCGGGTGCTCGCCACCCGCTTCGGCTGGCACGCCGTCGAGGCCGTCCACCAGGGCGCGTTCGGCCACTTCACCGCGCTGCGCCGGACCGGGATCGAGCTGGTGCCGATCGCCGACGCGGTGACCCGGCTGAAGACGGTGCCGGAGGACCGCTGGGTGGAGTCCGAGGCCGTGCTCTGAACGCGCGCAGCTAGGGTGCCGTGCTCTGAACCCGCGCAGGTAGGTTGACCTCATGGCCCACCCGTCTCCCACCCCCGCCCTTGGCCGGCGCGCTGCGCGCGGCCCCTCGTCCGCACCCCCCCGCGTGCTCACCGTCGCCGGCTCCGACTCCGGCGGCGGCGCCGGCATCCAGGCCGACCTCAAGACGATGCTCGCCCTCGGCGTCCACGGCATGAGCGTGATCACCGCCGTCACCGCGCAGAACTCGCTCGGCGTCCAGGGCTACTGGGAGCTGCCCGCCGAGGCGGTCCGGGCGCAGTTCCGCAGTGTGGTCGACGACATCGGGGTGCAGGCCGTGAAGACCGGCATGCTCGCCTCGATCGAACTGGTCGAGACCGTCTCCCAACTGCTGGCCGGGGTGGACGCCCCGGTGGTCGTCGACCCGGTCGGCGTCTCCAAGCACGGGGACGCCCTGCTGGCCGCCGAGGCCGTCGCCACCGTCCGCGAGAGGCTGTTGCCGGTCGCCACCCTGGCCACCCCCAACCTGCACGAGGTGACCCAGCTCACCGGCCGGACCGTCGAGGGCGAGGGGCAGATGCTGGACGCCGCCAAGGCGCTGCTCGACCTCGGGCCGCGCTGGGCGTTGGTCAAGGGCGGCCACCTGGAGGGCGAGGCCGCCGACCTGCTCTACGGCGGGCCCGGCGAGGTGCACTGGTACCGGGCGCCGCGCTACGACAACCGGCACACCCACGGCACCGGCTGCACCCTGGCCAGTGCGATCGCGGCCGGGCTGGCCAAGGGGGAGCCGCTGCCGGAGGCGGTCGGCTCGGCCAAGGAGTACATCACCGGCGCGATCGCCGGGGGCTTCGCGCTCGGCGCCGGGATCGGCCCGGTCGACCACGCCTGGCGCTGGCGCTGACCAGGGCGGTGGGCGGGCCCCCGGGCCCCCCCCCCACCACGGGTGTGGCGGGGAACACGGGCGGCGGCGGTGAAGCGGTGGCGGGAAAACAGTGAAGCCGGTTCATCCGAGGATGAACCGGCTTCACTGGAGGACCGGCATGCCGGTCTGCGCGTCAGCGCGAGACCTTACCGGCCTTGATGCACGAGGTGCAGACGTTGAGCCGCTTCGGCGTCCGCCCAATCACAGCGCGCACCGTCTGAATGTTGGGGTTCCAACGACGGGGGGTACGGCGGTGAGAGTGGGAGATGCTGTTGCCGAAGCCCGGCCCCTTGCCGCAGACGTCGCAGTTGGCAGCCACAGGAGTCACTCCAAGACTTCAGATCATTTACGTTCGACAACCCCGCTGGACCAGTGGAGCACTCGCGTGAACCGGACCGGACCGAAGGGCGAGCCCGGATTGTTCCAGGCAACCGGAAGAGCATACAACGCTTGTTCCGGTTCAACGAAACTACCATGTCCGGCCGGGTGATCGCTCCGGTCGCCGGTCCGGGCGACCCTCCCCGACCCCCGATAACCTGCCGGTATCACCCCTCGCCGCGGCTTCGAACGTGCTGCCGCCCCTCAGGCCATCGCGGCGTCCCACCCGGAGGAGACCTGGTGCTGCACACGCTCGACGCCCCGGCCGTGCGCACCTGGTGCCAGCTCGCCCTGCGCGCGCTCGGCCAGGCCCGCGAGGAGATCGACGCGCTCAACGTCTATCCCGTCCCGGACGGCGACACCGGCACCAACCTCTACCTGACCGTCGAATCCGCCGCCGCCGAGGTGGAGAGCCGCTTCGCCGACCCCGCCGCCGACCAGGCCCCCGGCCTGGCCGACACCGCGCGGGCGATGGCCCGCGGCGCCCTGGTCGGCGCCCGCGGCAACTCCGGGGTGATCCTCGCCCAGTGGCTGCGCGGCACCGCCGAGACGCTCGCCGAGGGCGGCGGCGCCGACCAGTTGCGGGCCGCCCTGCAGCGGGCCGCCGACTCCGCGTACCAGGCCGTGGCGGAGCCCGTCGAGGGCACCCTGCTGACCGTCGCCCGGGTCGCCGCCCGGGAGGCCGTCCGGGCCGGGGACGGGCTCGCACAGGTCGCCGACACCGCCTACCGGGCCGCCCGGGACGCGCTGCGGCACACCCCCCAACAGCTCGCCGTGCTGGCCGAGAACGGGGTGGTGGACGCCGGCGGGCGCGGCCTGGTCGCCGTGCTCGGCGCGCTCGCCGACGCCGTCGCCGGGCAGCAGCCGATGGGCCCGGTCGCGCTGCGCGGGGACGTCCGGGCGGTCGGGAGCTGCGCGGTGCACCTGAGGCCGCCCGGCCCCGGCCACCCCGCGTTCGAGGTGATCTACCTGCTCGACGCGCCCGACGACGCCCTGCCCGCGCTGCGCGAGCGGCTCGGCACGCTCGGCGACTCCCTGGTGGTCGGCGGCGGCGACGGCCTGTGGAACGTGCACGTCCACGTGGACGACGCGGGCGCCGCCGTCGAGGCCGGGGTCGAGGCCGGGCGGCCGCACCAGATCCGGATCACGCACTTCGCCGAGGCCGCCGCCCGGGCCGGCAGCGCCGCCGAGCGCGGCGAACGCCCGGAGCGGGCCCGCGCGGTGCTCTCCGTGGTGTCCGGCGAGGGCCTGGCCGAGCTGTGCGAGCAGGCCGGCGCCGTCGCCCTGCACGCCGACCCGGACCGCCCGCCGGCCAGCGCCGAACTCGCCGCCGCCGTCCGCCGCTCGGCCGCCCGCGAGGTCGTCCTGCTGCTCAACGACCCCGAACTGCGCGCCGCCGCCGGGGCCGCCGCCGACCAGCTGCGCGAGGAGGGCGTGCGGATCGCCGTGCTGCCCACCCGCTCGCCGGTGCAGGGCCTGGCGGCGCTGGCGGTGCACGAGGGCGGCCGCCGCTTCGACGAGGACGTGGTCGCCATGACCTCCGCGGCCGGCGCCACCCGGTACGCCGAACTCGCCGTCGCCGAGGGGGAGTCCTGGACGATGGCCGGGGTCTGCCAGGCCGGGGACGTGCTCGGCCTGATCGACGGCGACGTCGCGGTGATCGGCACCGGGCTGGCCGAGGTCGGGGCCAGCGTGCTGGACCGGATGCTCGGCGCGGGCGGCGAACTCGTCACCCTGGTCCTCGGCGAGGGCGCCGACGAGGCGCTCGCCGACCACCTGGTGGCACACGCCCGGCACCGGCGGCCCGAGGTCGACGCGGTGGTCTTCCACGGCGGCCAGGAGTCCGCGCCGCTGCTCATCGGGGTGGAGTAGGGCACGCCGCGGGGCCCGGAATGTCGGCCCCGTGGTGTAAACAGGGGCCTGATGGGCGCTCTCGATGAATCACTGACCAAACTCGTCGGCGACCGCACCGCGAAGGTGCTCGCCGACAGCCTCAAGCTGCGCACGGTCGGGGACCTGCTGCACCACTATCCGCGCCGCTACGTCGAACGCGGCCAGCTCACCAGTCTGGACGAGCTGGAGATCGACGAGCACGTCACCGTGCTGGCCCGGATCGAGAAGGTCACCCTGATCCCGTTCCGCGGCCGCAAGGGCGACCGGCTGGAGGTCGTCGTCACCGACGGCCGCAGCCGGCTCTCGCTGGTCTTCTTCAACCAGGGCTGGCGGCAGAAGGAGCTCAAGTCCGGCGCCCAGGGCCTGTTCGCGGGCAAGGTCGGCGTCTTCAACCGCAGCCGCCAGCTGGTCTCGCCGGACTACCAGCTGCTCGACGAGGAAGCCGGATCGGACGCCGCCCGGCAGTTCGCCGGCCGGCTCATCCCGGTCTACGGCGCCAGCGCGCAGATGCCCAGCTGGAAGCTGTCGATCTGCATCGAGACGGCCCTCACCAAGCACCTGGGCGATGTCGGCGAACCGCTGCCCGCCGAACTGCGCGAGCGGCACGAGCTGATCCCGCTGCCCGAGGCGCTGGAGCTGATCCACCGCCCGAGCAGCCAGGCCGACCGCGAGCGCGCCCAGAGCCGGCTGCGCTGGGACGAGGCCTTCGTGCTCCAGGTCGCCCTGGCCCAGCGTCGGGCCGCCGAGTCCGCGCTGCCCGCCGTCCCGCGCAGGGCCCGCGCGGGCGGCCTGCTGGACGCCTTCGACGCCCGGCTGCCGTTCACCCTCACCGAGGGCCAGCGGAAGGTGTCCGCCGAGATCGCCGCCGACCTGGCCGGCGAGCACCCGATGCACCGGCTGCTCCAGGGCGAGGTCGGCTCCGGCAAGACCCTGGTCGCGCTGCGCGCCATGCTCGCCGTGGTCGACGCGGGCGGCCAGGCCGTGCTGCTCGCGCCCACCGAGGTGCTGGCCCAGCAGCACCACCGCTCGATCGTCGAGATGATGGGCGACCTGGCGGAGGGCGGCATGCTCGGCGGCTCCGACCTCGGTACCCGGGTGGTGCTGCTGACCGGCTCCATGGGTGTCCCGGCCCGCCGCCAGGCGCTGCTCGACATGGCCTGCGGCGACGCCGGCGTCGCCATCGGCACCCACGCGCTGATCGAGGACAAGGTCCAGTTCCAGGACCTCGGCCTGGTCGTGGTCGACGAGCAGCACCGCTTCGGCGTCGAACAGCGGGACGCGCTGCGCGCCAAGGGCGAACAGCCGCCGCACCTGCTGGTGATGACCGCCACCCCGATCCCGCGCACCGTCGCGATGACCGTCTTCGGGGA
Organism: Kitasatospora sp. NPDC086801; assembly: GCF_044745805.1. Classification (NCBI taxonomy): domain Bacteria; kingdom Bacillati; phylum Actinomycetota; class Actinomycetes; order Kitasatosporales; family Streptomycetaceae; genus Kitasatospora; species Kitasatospora sp. NPDC086801. The sequence continues at coordinate 76,109 of NZ_JBIVAX010000003.1, read as the reverse complement.
CTTGGAGACCTCCGTCCTCGACCAGCTGCCGGCCGGCCGCTCGCCGATCTCCACCCACGTCGTCCCCGCACTGGAGAAGCCCAACTTCCTCACCCGGGCCTGGGAGCGCGTCCGCGAGGAGGTCGCCAAGGGCCACCAGGCGTACGTGGTCTGCCCCCGGATCGGGGACGAGGAGCCCGCCGCCGAGCCGAAGAAGAAGCGGAGGGCGGCCGAGGAGGACCTGGAGGACGTCGCCGACGCCGGTGCCGGGAGCGACGAACGGCGGCCCCCGCTCTCGGTGGTGGAGACCGCCGAGAAGCTGGTCGAGGGCCCGCTGCAGGGCCTGCGGGTGGAGATCCTGCACGGTCGGCTGGCCCCGGAGGCCAAGGACGAGGTGATGCGCCGGTTCACCGCGGGCGAGGTGGACGTGCTGGTCGCCACCACCGTCATCGAGGTCGGCGTCAACGTCCCCAACTCCACCGCGATGGTCATCATGGACGCCGACCGCTTCGGCGTCTCCCAGCTCCACCAGTTGCGCGGCCGGGTCGGCCGCGGCAGCGCGGCGGGCCTGTGCCTGCTGGTCAGCGACATGCCCGCGGGCAGCGCCGCCCGGGCCCGGCTGGACGCGGTGGCCGGCACCCTGGACGGCTTCGAGCTGTCCCGGATCGACCTCGAACAGCGCCGCGAGGGCGACGTGCTGGGCCAGGCGCAGTCCGGGGTGAAGTCCTCGCTCAAGGTGCTCTCGGTGCTGGAGGACGAGGAGGTCATCCTCACCGCCCGGACGGAGGCCACCCGGCTGGTCGCCGAGGACCGCGAGCTGACCGCCCACCCGGAGCTGCGCACCGCGCTGGAGAGCCTGCTCGACGAGGACCGCGCGGCCTACATGGAGAAGGGCTGAGCGGCCGCCGCCGGCCCCGGAATTGTCAGACCCCCGCGAGAGAATGAAGGTGTTCAGGGCGCACCCCAAGGTGCGTACCTGGCACGACATTTGGGGGTCCTGCCATGGCATTCCGTCATCTCAACGAGCTCCCGCTGGGCGACAAGGTCTTCCGGATCGAACTCGCCAGCGACGACGACCGCGAGGTCACCCTCACCCTGACCGGCTGGCGCGAGGGGGCGGCCGCCCAGCCGCTCGCCTCGGGCAAGCTCCGCCTGCCGGTCGAGGACGTCGCCTCGCTGCGGATCGCGCTCAACCGCGCGCTGCGGGCGCTGGCGATCGTCGCCGACGTCTCCGAGCCCATCCCCGACCGCGACGTGCTGCGCGAGCTGTACCCCGGCCACGGCGCCCCCTGGGTCCCGCAGCACGAGGAGGAGCTGGTCCGGCGCTTCCACGAGGGCGAGACCGTCGCCCGGATCGCCGCCCGCTTCGGCCGCACCCCCGACTCCGTCCGCACCAAGCTGCGCGAGCTCGGGCACGACCCGCGCCGCCCCGAGTTCTGCCCGCCCGACGGCTGCCTGTCCTGGTCCCGCTACGCCTCGCCGGCGCTGCTCGGCGCGGCCGTCCCGGCCCGACCGGCGGGCTCCGAGGCGAGCTGAGCCGTGACCCCCGGGGCCCCACCGATCCGTCGGTGGGGCCCCGACCCGTATAGCGTGGTCGGGCAGCGACGAAAGGACCTCCCCCCACCATGACCCGCGTGATCGCCGGGCTGGCCGGCGGCCGCCGGCTGGCCGTACCGCCAGGCCGGGGCACCCGCCCGACCTCCGACAAGGCCCGTGAGGCGATGTTCTCCACCCTGGAGGCGCTGCGCGGCACCCTGCACGGGGCCCGGATGCTCGACCTGTTCGGCGGATCGGGCGCGGTCGGCCTGGAGGCGCTGTCGCGCGGCGCCGAGCACGTCCTGCTGGTCGAGGCGGACGGCCAGGCGGCCCGGGTGATCCGGGAGAACGTCCGCACGATCGCCCTGCCGGGCGTGGAGGTGAAGGCCGCCAAGGCCGAGCAGGTGATCGCGGGCCCGACCCCGCAGACCCCGTACGACCTGGTCTTCCTCGACCCGCCGTACGCCGTGACGGACGACGAGTTGCGCGAGATGCTGATCACACTCCTGGCTGGGGGCTGGCTCGCGGAGGACGCACTCGTCACCGTGGAGCGCAGCACCCGTGGCGGCGAGTTCGGCTGGCCCGAGGGCTTCGAGGTGCTGCGCTCGCGCCGCTACGGCGAGGGCACGCTCTGGTACGGTCGCGCCGCCGCCGAGGCCAGCCAGCACGAGTAGCGGGCCGAGGCCCGCAGCAGCCGTCACCCCACGAGGGAGCACACACGCCATGCGCCGCGCCGTCTGTCCCGGGTCGTTCGACCCGATCACCAACGGTCATCTCGACATCATCGGGCGGGCCTCGAAGCTGTACGACGTCGTGCACGTCGCGGTCCTGATCAACCGGAACAAGCAGGGCATGTTCAGCGTCGAGGAGCGGATCGGGCTGATCGAGGAGGTCACCGCGGACTTCGGGAACGTGGTGGTCGAGTCGCACCACGGCCTGCTGGTGGACTTCTGCCGGGAGCGCGGGATCCCCGCGATCATCAAGGGCCTGCGCGCGGTCAGCGACTTCGACTACGAGCTGCAGATGGCCCAGATGAACCACGGCCTGACCGGGGTGGAGACGCTGTTCGTGCCGACCTCCCCGACGTACAGCTTCCTCTCCTCGACGCTGGTCAAGGAGGTCGCCTCGTACGGCGGGGACGTCTCCCACCTGCTGCCGGAGACGGTGCACCGGCGGCTGGTCGAGCGGATCGCGGAGCGCAAGGCCGAGCAGTAGCCGGGGAGCAGGGGCGCCGGCGGCCGCGCGGCCGCCGTCCGTTTCTGCCGGTTCGTCATGACTTGTCCGGCGCCCGGTCGGCCGGTTCGACTCGGGCGTTGTGACCTCGCCGCGCGGTGGCCGTACAGTCTGTATTCCTGCCCCTGCGGTGAGGTTCACCGCGTCGGGCCTGCCTCCGCCGGACCGTCGGCGGCACACGGAAAGACGAAGCCCCGTGGACGTGCAGAACAAGGTCGACGAGATCGTCACAGCGGTCGAGAACGCCCGCTCGATGCCGATGTCGGCCTCCTGCGTGGTGAACCGGGCCGAACTGATCGGCCTGCTCAAGGACCTCAAGGCGGTGCTGCCCGCCGAACTCGCCCAGGCCCAGTCGATGATGGCCGACCACGAGCAGGTGGTGGCCGGGGCCCAGGCCGAGGCCGACCGGATCATCCAGGGCGCACACGCCGAGCGCGGCTCGCTGATCTCGGACACCGAGGTGGTCCGCCGGGCCCAGGCCGAGGCCGACCGGATCCTCGCCGAGGCCCGTGGCGAGGTCGAGGCCAAGCGTGCCGAGGCCGACGACTACGTGGACAGCAAGCTCGCCAACTTCGAGGTCGTGCTGACCAAGACGCTCGGCGCCGTCGGCCGCGGTCGGACCAAGCTGCGCGGCGACTCCAGCGTCTTCGAGACCGAGTTCGACGGCGAGACGGACGGCGAGGAGTTCCAGCCGCAGCGGATCACCCCCAGCCCCGAGGTCGACGAGTACGTCGATGTGAAGCTCGCCACGCTGGAGAACGTCCTCGGCGCCACCCTGGAGGCCGTCGGCAAGGGTCGCGACAAGCTGCTCGGCAAGCGGTCGATCGACGAGCTGGGCGCCTACCTGGCCGCCGCCGACGAGGCGCAGCAGGCCAAGGAGCGGGCCGAGGCGGTGGCCGCCGGCTTCTCCACCGAGGCCGACGCCAACGGCGACGACATCGCCTGGTACCGCGAGGACGTCCCGCAGCAGCAGACCTGGCCGGAGCAGGCCCCGGCGGCGGCGGGCTGGCAGGCCCCCGGCGCCGACCAGTACGCGGCCGCCCAGCAGCAGGGCGGGCAGCAGCAGGGCGGGCAGTACGCCGAGGTGTACGCCGGCGGCTACGACCCGGCCGGCCAGGGCGACCCGTACGGCGCCCAGTGGGGGCACCAGCAGCAGGGCGCCGTGGACGGCTACCCGCAGCAGCAGCCGGACTACGCGGGCCAGCAGCAGCACGGGGACTACGGCTATCCGCAACAGCAGCAGCCGGGCTACGGCGCGCAGCAGTACGACGCCTACACCTACCCGCAGCAGCCCGCCGCCCCGCCGGCCGTGCCGCAGCAGCAGCAGCCGGGCCTGGACGAGACCAGCTTCTTCGACACCAGCATGATCGACATGACCCGGCTCCGGGAGCTGGGCGGCCGCTGAGCCAGGTCGGCGCGGGCCCGGCGGGAGCTCCTGACGGGAGCGAAGTTGGGCCTGGCCGGAGACTCCGGTAGGCTGACCACTCCGGCCTTTTCGTGTCGGACTGTCGGCTTGCCCGCGCACCGTTGGTGCGGTGGCACCGCGATCGAAGATTCCCCATGGAAGTCAGGACACCTTGAACCGCCTCGACCACCGCGACCCCCTCGTGTTCGACACGCACGAGCTGGGACGTCGCCCGGGCTCGCTGCGCAAGGTGTCCCGTACCCTGGAGGCCCCCGCGGGCCTGGGGATCATCGACGTGATCGGCGTCCCGGAGAAGAGCGAGCTCCGGCTGGAGCTCCGCCTGGAGTCCGTGGTCGAGGGCGTGCTGGTGACCGGCACCGCCGAGGCCCAGGTCGAGGGCGAGTGCGTCCGGTGCCTGGAGCCCGTCGAGGACGACCTCGACGTCGACTTCCAGGAGCTGTACTACTACCCGGAGTCCGACGAGCGTCACCGCGCCCGGACCGCCGGGACCGAGGACCTCGACGAGGACTCGGAAGAAGAGACTTACCGCTTGGAGGGCGACTTCTTCGACCTCCAGCCGGTGCTGCGTGATGCGGTGGTGCTCGCACTGCCGCTGCAGCCGGTGTGCCAGGAAGACTGCCTGGGCCTGTGCTCCGAGTGCGGAGCGCGCCTGAGCGACGACCCGACGCACCACCACGACGCCGCCGACCCCCGGTGGGCGGCTCTGCAGGGACTCTCCGCCGCCCCCGGCGACGAGGGTGACGGGATCAAGAACAGCGACACCCGTGAGGGTCTCGCCGAGAACCAGGAGAAGTAGCCGTGGCTGTTCCGAAGCGGAAGATGTCGCGCAGCAACACGCGCCACCGCCGGTCCAACTGGAAGGCCGTCGTTCCGGCCCTCGTGGCGTGCGACCGCTGCCACGAGCCGAAGCTGGGTCACATCGCGTGCCCGAGCTGCGGCACGTACAACCGTCGCCAGGTCCTCTCGGTCTGATCGGCGGGGTGCACGGATCGATGTCGGACGGTAACTCCACCCGCAAGGCGTCCTCCGCCCCTAAGGGTTCCTCTTTGGGCGGTGGCAAGGCCGGTGGGCCGGCTTCGACCGAATACGACGTCCTGGAAGGGCGCCTCGGGTACACGCTCGAGCGCGCCCTTCTGGTGCGTGCCCTGACCCACCGCTCGTACGCGTACGAGAACGGGGGCCTGCCCACCAACGAGCGCCTGGAGTTCCTCGGGGACTCGGTGCTGGGCCTCGTGGTGACCGACACCCTCTACCGCGTCCACCCGGACGTCCCGGAGGGCACGCTCGCCAAGCTGCGCGCCGCGGTGGTGAACTCCCGCGCGCTCGCGGACGTCGGCCGGGGCCTGGAACTCGGCACGTTCATCCGGCTCGGCAAGGGCGAGGAGGGCACCGGCGGCCGCGACAAGTCGTCGATCCTCGCCGACACCGTCGAGGCCGTGATCGGGGCCGTCTACCTGGACCAGGGTCTGGACGCGGCCACCGAGTTCGTCCACCGGCTGTTCGACCCGCTGATCGAGGAGTCCTCTCAGCTGGGCGCCGGCCTGGACTGGAAGACCAGCCTCCAGGAGCTCACCGCCTCGGTGGGCATCGGGGTGCCCGAGTACGTGGTCATGGAGTCCGGTCCGGACCACGAGAAGACCTTCACCGCGGCGGCCCGGGTGGCCGGCGAGGACTTCGGCAGCGGCGTCGGCCGCTCGAAGAAGGAGGCCGAGCAGAAGGCCGCCGAGAGCGCCTGGCGGGCGATCAAGGAGAAGTACGCCGACCGGCTGCCCGCCGGGGCGTGAGGGAGCAGTAGCCTTCCTCCTGCTGATCCCTTCCGCAGGAGGCCTGTTCCCGTGCCCGAACTTCCCGAGGTCGAGGTCGTCCGCCGTGGTATGGCGAACTGGGTCGCCGGGCGGACCGTCGCCGACGTCCAGGTGCTGCACCCGCGCGCGGTGCGCCGCCAGCCCGCCGGCGCCGCCGACTTCACCGCCCGGCTGACCGGCACCACCCTCGGCACCGCGCAGCGGCGCGGCAAGTACCTGTGGGTGCCGCTGGCGGGGACGGGGGCGGGATTCTCGCTGATCGGCCACCTCGGCATGAGCGGCCAACTCCTCGTCCAGGACCCGTCCGTACCCGACGAGACGCACCTGCGGGTACGGCTGCGGTTCACCGACGGCGGGCGCGAACTGCGCTTCGTCGACCAGCGGACCTTCGGCGGCCTCGCGGTCGAGGAGGCCGAGGACGGCGACCCCGAGGGCACGCCGCTCTCCATCGCGCACATCGCCCGCGACCCGCTCGACCCGCGCTTCGACGACGCCGCCTTCACGGCCGCGCTGCGGGCCAAGCGCACCACCGTGAAGCGGGCGCTGCTCGACCAGACGCTGATCAGCGGGGTCGGCAACATCTACGCCGACGAGGCGCTCTGGCGCTCCCGGCTGCACTACGACCGCCCGACCGCGACGCTCACCCGCCCGCAGGCCGCCGAACTGCTGGCCAACGCCCGCGAGGTGATGACGGCGGCGCTCGCCGTCGGCGGCACCAGCTTCGACAGCCTGTACGTCAACGTGAACGGCGAGAGCGGCTACTTCTCCCGCGACCTCGACGCGTACGGCCGCGAGCACGAGCCCTGCCGCCGCTGCGGCACCCCGATCCGGCGGGCCGCCTGGATGAACCGCTCCAGCTACTTCTGCCCCCGCTGCCAGCGGGTGCCGCGGGCCCGCAGCGGGGGCTGACGGCGAGGGCCGGGGAGCTCAGTGCTTGGCGAGTTCCGGCTGGTCGGCGGCCGCCTCGCCGGGGGAGCCGTGGGTGTCCTGGCCGTAGTAGGCGACCCCGACCGCGGACACCACCGCGAGCAGGAAGCCGACCACGCCGAGCCAGCCCAGGCCGGACTTGGAGGAGTCGCCGAGCCAGAGCACGCCGATCGCGCCGGGCAGCACCGTCTCGCCGACCACCAGCGCGGCCGTCGCGCCGTTCACCGAGCCGATCTGCAACGCCACGGTGTGCACGTACATGCCGCCGAGGCCGCCGACCAGGATCGCGTACAGCGCCGGGTCGGAGAGCAGCTTGGCGAGGTCGAACGGGTCGACGCCGTTCAGGATGCGCACGCCGACGCCCAGCGCGCCGAAGCCCAGGCCGGAGAGCAGACCGGCGACGATCGCGCCCTTGGAGCCCATCCGCCGCACCAGCAGGCCGCCGCCGACCAGCAGCACGGTGGTGACCAGCAGCAGGCCCCAGTGGAAGGCCATCGACGCGTGGTGGCCGCCCTCCGGGCCGGCCGAGACGGCCAGCAGCACCAGCGCCGAGCAGAGCACGCCGATCGAGGCCCACTCCAACTGCTTGAGCCGGATGCCGAGCAGCTTGATGCTCAGCACCGCGGTGATCACCAGGTTGGCGCTGATGATGGTCTGGGAGAGGAACAGCGGCAGCAGCCGCGCGGCCAGCGCGCCCAGCCCGAAGCCGATCAGGTCGAGCACCGTGCCGAGGATGAACTCCCAGGTGACGGCGGCCTTCGCGGTCGAGGACAGGCTCGGCCCGCCGTGCTCGGTGGTGGCACCGGCGGCGCCCTTGGCGGCCTCCTCGCGGGCGGAACGGCGGGATCCGACGGCCTGCAGGACTGAGCCGGTGCCGTAGCAGGCGGATGCCGCCACGGCGGTGACGAGGCCGATGATCACCGGGTGCTCCGATCGGGAGATGGGTCAAGAACAGGTAATGGGACCAGTGGTCCGGGACCACTATGCCCGCCCGCGCGGTACGGTCGGCGCACCGCCCGGAACACCCTGGGCCCGCCGGGACGTACGTCCGGGCGCCGGCCGCAGTTCCCGCGCACCGCCCGCATCAGGGGCGAGTGGGGGAAACATCATCCCCGAGGAGGGGTGCGGCCCCGGCGGTCGGCGGGGAATCTTGTCATTACCAGTATGCGAAGGGTATGCCGTGCCTTGACGCCGGTCGGGGTAGCGTCGGGGGCATGAGAACCCTTGCACGACGTTCCCGGGGCGCCGGGCCGCTTGCCCTGGTGGCGGCGCTGCTAGGGCTGCTGCTCCTGCTGGCGCCGGCGGCCTCGGCCGCGGGCGGGCTGGACGACGCGGCCTCCACCCTGAAGCAGGGCCGGGTCTACGTCGACCCGGCGATGACCAGCCGATTCAGCCAGAGCCAGGCCGACGCCCTGACCGAGAAGATCAAGAAGGCCGACAAGCCGATCTTCGTCGCGGTCGTCCCGGCCAGCGCCGCCTACGGAGCCCAGACCGTCTTCAAGGACCTGCGCACCAAGGTCGGCATCGACGGTGCCTACGCGATCTGGCGCGGTGACCAGTTCGCGGCCAAGGCCGACCGCGGCGCGATGTCGCAGGGCAGCGCCGAGCGCATCGCCGGCGCCGCCTTCCGCTCCCACAACGGCGACATCGACGCCACCCTGAACGAGTTCGTCGACAGCGCCACCCCGCAGGCCAAGGGCACCGGGGTGAACCACAGCACCTCCATCGCCTGGGTGGTCATCCCGGTCGTGCTGCTCGCGCTGGCCGGCGCCGGGGTCTTCCTCCTCTTCCGCCGCGCCAAGAAGCGCAAGGAGGAACAGGCCCGGACCGAGCTGGAGCAGCTGCGCCGCGTGGTCGACGAGGACATCACCGCCTTCGGCGAGGAACTGGACCGGCTCGACTTCACCCCGGGCGCGGCCGGCGCGGACGACACCCAGCGCGCCGACTACACCCACGCCCTGGACTCGTACGAGAAGGCCAAGCGGCTGATGGACGAGGCCAAGCGGCCGGACGACGTCAAGCCGGTCACCGAGGCGCTGGAGGACGGCCGGTTCGCGCTGGCCACCCTGGCCGCCCGGCGGGAGAAGCGCCCGGTGCCCGAGCGCCGTCCCCCGTGCTTCTTCGACCCGCGCCACGGCCCGTCGGTGAAGGACGTCGACTGGGCCCCGGTCGACGGCGCCGCCCGGACCGTCCCGGTCTGCCAGTCCGACGCGGACCGGCTGGCCTCCGGCCTCGACCCGGCCATCCGCACCGTCGAGACCGAGCACGGCCCGCAGCCGTACTGGAACGCCGGCCCGGCCTACGCCCCCTGGGCGGGCGGCTACTTCGGCGGGTTCGGCGGCGGCCTGCTGCCGGGCCTGCTGGTCGGCACCATGCTCGGTTCGATGATCAGCGGCCCGGCCTACGCCGCGGCGCCGATGATGGACCACGGCTACCAGGACCAGCACGAGGGCGGCGACTTCACCGGCGCCGACTTCAACTCCTCCGACTTCAGCGGCGGCTTCAGCGACGGCGGCGGCTTCGGTGGCGGGGACTTCGGCGGCGGGGGCGACTTCGGCGGCGGCGACTGGTGACCCGCTGAGCCCCACCGCCACACCCCTGCGGCCCCGCCGGACCTCCTCCGGCGGGGCCGCAACGGTTTGAGAAGGCAACCCGGTGTGGCAGGCTGGCGCCGTGACCCCCCGCGCCGTGACCCCCGCCACCGAGGCCTCCACCACCGAGGCCGTCCGCGCCCCGGGCGCCGTCCCCGGCCGGCCGTGCTCGATGGCGGCCGCGCTGCAGGTGGTCGGCGAGAAGTGGGCGTTGCTGGCCGTCCGCGAGCTGTTCTACGGCAACCACCGCTTCGACCGGATCGCCCGCAACACCGGCGCGCCCCGGGACCGGCTGACCGCACGGCTGCGGGCCCTGGAGGAGGCGGGCGTGGTCGAGCGGCGCCCGTACAGCGAGCGGCCGCCGCGCTACGAGTACCACCTCACCGAGGCCGGACGGGACCTCGCGCCGCTCGCCCACGCGCTGCGCACCTGGGGCGACCGCTGGCTGCTGCCCGAGTCGCCGGTGACCTTCGAGCACGCGCCCGAGGGGCACGAGCCGCACCCCTTCGATCCGGCCTGGGTCTGCCGCTGCTGCGGCCGGGAGGCCCGCCGCGGCGAACTGCACGCACAGGTCCACACCCCGGGCTGGACGGTCGACGGCCCCGTGGAGCTGTGACCGGCCGGTGCGTTCGTTAGGGTCGGGGCATGCACGGTCGCGACGCCCACAGTGAGGAACCGGTCCGGGTGACCGCCTGGGTCCGGGGGAAGGTCCAGCAGGTCGGGTTCCGCTGGTGGACCAGGGCGCGAGCGCTGGAGACCGGCCTGACCGGCTACGCGAGCAACCTCGGCGACGGCCGGGTGCAGGTGGTCGCCGAGGGACTGGCCGCCGACTGCGAACTGTTGCTGGAGCTGCTGCGCGGCCCGGACACCCCGGGCGAGGTCAGCGGCGTCACCGAGATCTGGACGGCCGTCGGCCCGGGCTACGAGGGCTTCGAGATCCGCTGAGCCCGGCGACACCCGCGCGGGCCGGAAATGATCCGCAACTGTCGGTGTCATGCGGTTGCCATTCGGGCAGACTCGTGGTTGACTCCGCATCGAACGATGATCCACGAGCAGGTGGTGGACCCCAACCCGAGACCCCCAGGCGTGACGACACCGCCAGGCAGGTGACAGGGTCGCGGTAGCGTGCGGTGATCGTGTTGACCCTTTCCGTCTTTGGTGAGACGCTGGAAACCCGCGCACACGACCGCGTTTTCCCGGCAGGCGTCTGCCCTCGTGAGCCCAGCTCACGATGGTTGTGCCGTAAGTGCCCAGCCAGCACTACCGGTGACGCGCCGCGCGTGCGTCCCCCTTCCCCCTAGACCTGTACCGTTCCGGTTCGGTCACTCAGCGTGGAGGACCATTCATCATGGCAAAGGCGCTTCTCGGGTACGTCGGCGGCCCCGACCCGCGAATGCTCTCCGAGATGCGACGGCTTCAGCAGCGCGTTCAGGACCTTGAATCCGAGCTCCTTCGGATGCAGGCCGAGAACGACGCGCTCGCCGCTGTCGCTGACGGGCACTCGCTGCTCAACAGCATTGATCTGGATCAGCGGGAGCCGGCTCTCACCTGAGTCCCGCCCGGTCCTCGCAGATCGACGCCGCTGTGCACTGAGCCGCTCCGAAAGGGACGCAGCTTGCAAGGGACGCCCGGTTGTGGCGTCCCTTCGTCGTGTCCGGACCCGGGACGCATGGCCCACCGGGGATACAGTCGCGGTCAGGGCGTGTTTCACCGTTCCCGCCGGGCACGTGACGCGAATTGTCAGACACGTCCTAGGGCCTGAGGCCCCGGCGAGCGACGAGGAGACCGGCCGCGTGCACCTGAAGAGTCTGACGCTGCGCGGGTTCAAGTCCTTCGCCTCCAGCACCACCCTGCGCTTCGAGCCCGGCATCACCTGCGTGGTCGGCCCGAACGGCTCCGGCAAGTCGAACGTCGTCGACGCGTTGTCCTGGGTGATGGGGGAGCAGGGCGCCAAGTCGCTGCGCGGCGGCAAGATGGAGGACGTCATCTTCGCCGGGACCAGCGGGCGCGCCCCGCTCGGCCGCGCCGAAGTCAGCCTCACCATCGACAACGCCGACGGCGCCCTGCCGATCGACTACTCCGAGGTGACCATCACCCGGACCATGTTCCGCAACGGCGGCAGCGAGTACGCGCTCAACGGTGAGACCTGCCGTCTGCTGGACATCCAGGAACTCCTCTCCGACTCCGGCATCGGCCGCGAGATGCATGTCATCGTCGGCCAGGGCCAGCTGGACTCCGTCCTGCACGCCGACCCGATGGGCCGCCGCGCCTTCATCGAGGAGGCGGCCGGCGTCCTCAAGCACCGCAAGCGCAAGGAGAAGGCGCTGCGGAAGCTGGACGCGATGCAGGTCAACCTCAACCGCGTCCAGGACCTGGTGGCCGAACTGCGCCGCCAGCTCGGACCGCTCGGCCGGCAGGCCAGGATCGCCCGCCGCGCCGCCGGCATCCAGGCCGACCTGCGCGACGCCCGGCTGCGGCTGCTCGCCGACGACCTGCTGACCCTCCGCCAAGCCGTCGAGGCCGAGATCGCCGACGAACTGGCGCTGCGGCTGCGTCGCACCACCGTCGAGCAGGAACTGGCCGGTGTCGTCCAGCGCGAGGCCGTACTGGAGGCGCAGGTCCAGCAACTCGGCCCGGGCCTGGAGGCCGCCCGGCAGACCTGGTACCGGCTCTCCGCGCTCGCCGAGCGCACCCGCGGCACCATCGGGCTGGCCGAGGCCCGGGCCCGGCACGCCACCGCCGGCGGGCAGGCCGAGGAGCGGCGCGGCCGCGATCCCGAGGAACTGGAACGGGAGGCCGCGCGGGTCCGCGAGGACGAGGCCGCGCTCGCCGAGGCGCTGGAGGAGGCGCAGTACGCGCTGGCCGAGGCCGTCGAGCGAAGGAGCGAACTGGAGCGCCGGTTGGCCGCGGAGGAACGCCGGCTGCGGGACGCCGCCCGGGCCATCGCGGACCGCCGGGAGGGCCTGGCCCGGTTGCAGGGGCAGGCCGCGGCCGCCCGCTCCAAGGCGGCCTCCGCCGAAGCCGAGATCGGCCGGCTCGCCGAGGCCAGGGACGAGGCACTGCTGCGGGCCGAGGCCGCCCAGGGTGAGTACGAGGAGCTCCAGCGGCAGGTCGGTGGCCCCGCCGAGGACGACGAGCAGGCCGAGGCCGCCCACCGGCAGGCCCGGGAACGGCTCGCCGCCCTCGAACAGGACCTCGCCGCCGCCCGGGAGGCGGCCGGGGCCGCCGAGCGCGAGCGGGCCGGGCTCAGCGCGCGGCACGAGGCGCTCTCCCTCGGACTGCGCCGCAAGGACGGCACCGGCGCCCTGCTCGACGCGGGGGAGCGGCTGGGCGGACTGCGCGGCCCCGCGGCCGCGCTGCTGCGGATCGCACCCGGGTACGAGGTGCCGGTGGCGGCGGCGCTCGGCGCGGCCGCCGACGCGGTGGCCGTCGACTCGCCCGGCACCGCCGCCGAAGCGCTGCGGCTGCTGCGCGCCGAGGACGCCGGCCGGGCCGCGCTGCTGATCGAAGGCGCCGGCGAACCGTCCACCGCCGTCGGGGAGTTGCCGAACGGAGCCCGTTGGGCGGCCGAACTCGTCGACGGGCCAGCCGGGTTGGTCGGCGCCGCGCGGGGCCTGCTGGCCCGGGTGGCGGTCGTCGACACCCTCGACGAGGCGCTGCGGTTGGTCGCCGACCACCCCGGGCTGACCGCTGTCACCGCCGCCGGGGACCGGCTCGGCGCCGACTTCGCGCACGGCGGCTCCGACGGTGCGCCGAGCCTGCTGGAGACCCAGGCGGCGGTCGACGAGACCGCCCGGGCGATCGCCGAACTCGCCGCCCGCTGCACCGAGTCGGCCGAACGCCTGGCCGAACTCGCCGAACAGCGAAGGGAGTCGGCAGCCGACGTGGAACAACTCGCCGACCAGCGGCGGCAGCAGGAGAAGGAGCGGGCCCAGGTGGCGGGTGCGCTCGGCCGCCTCGGTGGGCAGGCCAGGGCCGCCGCCGGCGAGGCCGGGCGACTGTCCGCCGCCGCCGCGCGGGCCGACCAGGGACTGGCGGAACTGCTCGCCACCGTCGAGGAGTTCGCCGAACGCCTGGCCGCGGCCGAGGACTCGGCCGACGCCGGGGAGGACGAGCCGGACACCGCCGAGCAGCAGCGGTTGGCCGAGGCCGCCGCCGGCTCCCGGCAGGCCGAGCTGGAGGCCAGGCTCGCGGTGCGCACCCACGAGGAGCGGGTCCGCGCGCTCGCCGGCCGGGCGGACCAGCTGGACCGGGCCGCCCACGCCGAGCGCGAGGCGCGCGCCCGGGCCGCCGAGCGCCGCCGGCGCGCCGAGCACGACGCCGGGGTGGCGAACGCCGTCGCGGCGGGCGCCCGGCAGCTGCTGGCCTGCCTGGAGGTGTCGCTGGCCCGCGCGGACGCCGGGCGGGCGGCGGTCGAGCAGGCGCGCGCCGAGCGCGAGACCGAACTGCGGGCGCACCGCGAGCACGGTCGCGGCCTCAAGGAGGAACTGGACAAGCTGGTCGACGCCGGCCACCGGGACGAGGTGCTGCGGGCCGAGAAGCGGCTGCGGATCGAACAACTGGAGGCCCGGGCGCTGGAGGAGTTCGGCATCGACGGCGGCGAACTGCTCGCCACCTACGGACCGGACCGGCCCGTCCCGCCGTCGACCCCGGACGAAGGACAGGAGCCGGGCGAGCCGCGCCCGTACGACCGGGCCGAGCAGGAGAAGCGGCTCAGGGCGGCGGAGAAGGCGTACCAGCAGCTGGGCAAGGTCAACCCGCTGGCGCTGGAGGAGTTCACGGCGCTGGAGGAGCGCCACCAGTTCCTCGGGGAGCAACTGGACGACCTCAAGCGCAGCCGGCGCGACCTGCTGGACATCGTCCGGGAGGTGGACGAGCGGGTCGAGCAGCTGTTCACCTCGGCGTACCACGACACCGCCGCCCAGTTCGAGGGAGTCTTCGCCCGGCTGTTCCCCGGCGGCGAGGGGCGGCTGGTGCTGACCGACCCCGACCACATGCTCACCACCGGCGTCGAGGTGGAGGCCCGCCCGCCGGGCAAGAAGGTCAAGCGGCTGTCGCTGCTGTCCGGCGGCGAGCGCTCGCTGACCGCGGTGGCGCTGCTGGTGGCGATCTTCAAGGCCAGGCCCAGCCCGTTCTACGTGATGGACGAGGTGGAGGCGGCGCTCGACGAGACCAACCTGCGCCGACTGGTCGGGATCATGGAGGAGCTGCGGGAGAGCTCCCAGCTGATCGTGATCACCCACCAGAAGCTGACCATGGAGTCCGCGGACGCCCTCTACGGCGTGACCATGAAGGGCGACGGCATCTCGCAGGTGATCAGCCAGCGGCTGCGCGCGGGGGCACCTCCCGGCCGCCGGGCCGGGGGAGAGCACCGGGAGCGAAGGACACGCCCGCTGCCTCCTCGACAGCGCGAGGAGGCGGTTGCCTCCGGGCCGGCGGACTGATCCGTCGGCCTGGCCGGGGCAGATGCTCCCGGACGCTCCGATCACGGATACTGGAGCGGTTGTGACTCCTCCCCCTCGCTCGCGAGGGGGCTTCTCGTTCAGCCGTTTGACGACCTCATGACGGCCAAGCCCTGACCGGTGCCGCACGGCACAGCGGTCAGCGTGAGGGAGGCGGCGACGCTCCGAGCGTCGGTGACCGAAGGATCACTCTGTCGTGGGATCCCGAGAAGGAGATTTATGTGGAATACGTGATCCTTGCCGTAGTCATCGCCGTGGTCGCCGTCGGCGCGATCGCCGGCCTCGTCGTCTCCGGCAGGCGACGCCAGCAGTTGCCCCCGAAGTCGCAGGCGCCGGTCATCACGGCGCCGCCGACCACCCCGCAGGAACCCCAGATCGGTGAGGAGGCCGCGCCGCCGACCGAGGAGCGTCGCCGCACCGTCGAGGAGGTGCAGCTCCCCGAGACCGAGGCCCTGGCCGAAGCCCCGGCCGAAGCCCCGACCGCGGCCCCGACCGCGGCCCCGACCGCGGCCCCGACCGAGGTCGAGGTCGAGGCCGCCGAGGCCGGGACGGCGCCCGCCGTCGAGGTCCCCGAGCCCACCGCGGGCCGGCTGGTCCGGCTGCGCTCCCGGCTCTCCCGCTCGCAGAACTCGCTCGGCAAGGGCCTGCTCTCGCTGCTCTCCCGCGAGCACCTGGACGAGGACACCTGGGAGGAGATCGAGGAGACCCTGCTGACCGCCGACGTCGGCGTGACCCCCACCCAGGAGCTGGTCGAGCGGCTGCGCACCCGGGTGAAGGTGCTCGGCACCCGGACGCCCGACGACCTGCGCGCGCTGCTGCGCGAGGAACTGGTCGAGCTGATCGGCAAGGACGCCGACCGCACCGTCCGCTCCACCAAGCACGCGGAGGGCCCGGCCGTGGTCCTGGTGGTCGGCGTCAACGGCGTCGGCAAGACCACCACCACCGGCAAGCTCGCCCGTGTCCTGGTCGCCGACGGCCGCAAGGTGGTGCTCGGCGCCGCCGACACCTTCCGCGCGGCGGCCGCCGACCAGTTGCAGACCTGGGGCGAGCGGGTCGGTGCGCGCACCGTGCGCGGCCCGGAGGGCGGGGACCCGGCCTCGATCGCCTTCGACGCGGTCAAGGAGGGCATCGCCGAGGGCGCCGACACCGTACTGGTGGACACCGCCGGCCGGCTGCACACCAAGACCGGCCTGATGGACGAGCTGGGCAAGGTCAAGCGGGTCGTCGAGAAGCACGGTCCGGTGGACGAGGTGCTGCTGGTGCTGGACGCCACCACCGGCCAGAACGGCCTGATCCAGGCCCGGGTGTTCGCCGAGGTGGTCGACATCACCGGCATCGTGCTGACCAAGCTGGACGGCACCGCCAAGGGCGGCATCGTGGTCGCGGTCCAGCGCGAGCTGGGCGTGCCGGTCAAGCTGGTCGGCCTGGGCGAGGGCGCGGACGACCTGGCGCCGTTCGAGCCGGGCGCGTTCGTGGACGCGCTGATCGGGGACTGAAAGCCCCGTACGCACGAAGGGTCCGCTCCGCGAGGGGCGGGCCCTTTCGCGTTGCCGCCCGGAGCCGGAGGGGCTCGCGTCGAGCGGGAGGGGCGCGCTGAGCGGGAGGGGCGCGCGCCGAAGCCTACGAGGCGAGCCAGGCGGGTTCGGCGGTGCGCTCGCGGCCGCGGTGGCAGGCGTAGGCGAGGGTGCCGAGCAGCAGCCGGGCCTCGGGCGGGCAGCCGGCGTTGTCGCGGGTGGGGCGGCGAAGCCAGCGGACCGGGCCGAGCGCGCCGAGCACGGTGGGCGGGGCGGCGACGTAGCTGCCCTCGCCGTGGCAGGTGAGGTCGAGCGCGGCGTCGTCCCAGCCCATCCGGTAGAGCAGGTCGGGCAGTCGGCGGGCGGCGCCGGCGGCGACCAGGAACTGCAGCCGGCCGGTGGGTGCGGCGAGCACCGGGCCGACCTGGGTGCCCATCCGCTCCAGCCGGACCAGCGCCTGCAGGCCGGCCTGCTCGGGGACGTCCAGGACGTCGAAGGCGCGGCCGGTGGGGAACAGCACCGAGCCCTCGGCGCCCGTGTCCCGGGACCGGTCCTCGTCGCCCGGTACGGGGTGCAGGCCGGGCGCGGCGCAGCGGGCGGAGCCGCAGGGACAGCGGGTCGGGGCGGTGGCGGAGCCGGCCGGGGCGCCGGTGGCGACCGTCCAGCCCCAGCGGCCGGTGTACTCCGCGGCGGCTTGGGACGCGGTGACCTTGGTGCGGCGGCGCGCGCCCAACGGTGCCAACCGCAGGTGCCCCAGTCGAAGTTCGCCGAACAGGTTGTCCATGCCTCCCCCAACAGGTTCCCGTAGCCGATGGTTACGGGATGGTGACTGTGTGTTGATTGTCCGTTGCGTGGTGCGGTGTGCGGTGGCGGCGTGCAGCGCCCGGTGTGCGCCTGTCGCGCTGGTGCGCCTCGGGCGCCGCCTTGTGGCTGGCGGCACCGATGCCGGATCGTGGGGTGGGCGAGGCGGCCGCCGATCAGGGTGGGCGGCGAACTCGCCTGTGACTGCGGTGGGTTGCCGGGTCTGCCGGGTTTCGCCAGAGGTCTTGGCGGCCCGCATATGCCCGGGCCGTCGGACTACCTAGTGAAGCGCGTGGACCGTGGCTTCGGTTCACTCGTGGGGGTGGCGAAAGGTGGCGTTTCGCCAGGGCCGCTCCCATGGGCGCCGCGCGGGGCATTACGTTCAGCACACGGACGTCATCGTGGAATCGACTCCGGTCCGCCGGGGCGCGGGAGTTGGGGATCTGACGGTCAGTCCGCAACGATGGCACGCCAGTGCGAGAGCGTGGTACGGCGACACCTCAGGCACGGCACGTCTGGCAAGGGCCCGCAACCGTCGGGCGTCACGATCGGGGGCCCCGAAGGGGCCGGGCGGGATGGGACGTTCCCATGGCAGAGAAGCAACCCAACGAGAAGCTGACCACCTGGTTCGCCCGCAGCGGCTGGTCCAAGGGCGAGTTGGCCCGTCAGGTCAACCGTCGGGCCCGGCAGATCGGCGCCCACCACGTGTCCACCGACACCTCGCGGGTGCGCCGATGGCTCGACGGCGAGCAGCCCCGCGAGCCGATTCCCAAGATCATGTCGGAGCTCTTCTCCGAGCGCTTCGGCTCGGTGGTCTCGATCGAGGACCTCGGCCTGCGCGCCGCGATCCCGGTCTCCACCGTGGGCGGCGGCGTCGACCTGCCGTGGAGCGCGCCGCAGACCGTCCAGCTGATCAGCGACTACTCCCGCAGCGACCTGATGCTCAACCGCCGGGGCTTCCTCGGCACCTCGCTCGCGCTGACCGCCGGCGCCGCGCTGATCGAGCCGATGCAGCGCTGGCTCACCCCCGGCCCGACCGGCACCCCCACCCCGATCCTCGCCGCGGCCAACGGCGGTGACCCGTTCACCGGCCGGTTGTCCGAGCCCGAGCTCGAACTGCTGGAGCAGACCACGGTCATGTTCCGGCAGTGGGACGCGCAGAACGGCGGCGGGCTGCGCCGCAAGGCCGTCGTCGGCCAGCTCCACGAGGTCACCGACCTGCTCCAGGAGACGTACAACGAGAACACCACCCGGCGGCTGTTCCGGCTCACCGCCGAACTCGCCCACCTGGCCGGGTGGATGTCGTACGACGTCGGGATGCACCCGAGCGCGCAGAAGTACTACGTGCTGGCCCTGCACGCCGCCAAGGAGGCCGGGGATCGCCCGTTCGGCGCACTCATCCTCACCGACATGAGCCGCCAGATGATCCACCTCAACCGGGGCGAGGACGCCCTGGAACTCATCCACCTGGCGCAGTACGGCAGCCGCGACACCGCCAGCGCGCGCCAGCAGTCCCTGCTGTACGCGATGGAGGCGCGCGCCTACGCCACCATCGGCGAGGTGAACCGCTGCGCCCGGGCCGTCCGGCTGTCCGAGGACACCTTCACCGACATCCGCGAGGGGGACGAGGAGCCGGACTGGCTGAAGTTCTTCTCGCCGGCCGAGCTGAACGCCGAGAACGCGCACTCCTTCCGCGACCTCGCGTACCACTCCGACAACGCCCAGCTGTACGCCTCGATGTCCGCGCCGGTGATGGAGCGCGCCGTCGACCTGTTCCGCCAGGACGGCGACCACGTGCGCTCGTACGCCTTCAACCTGATCGGCATGGCCAGCGTCCACCTGTTGCAGCGGGAGGCCGAGCAGGCCGCGGTGATGGCCGAGCAGGCGGTGGACATCGCCACCAAGGTGCGCTCGGAGCGGCTGAACTCCCGGGTCCGCAAGACCACCGAGGCCGCGGCCGCCCGGTTCAAGGGCGTGGACGCGGTGAGCCGGCTCAAGGAGCGCGTCGTCCAGGACATCCCCGAGTACGTCTCGGTGGTCTGAGCACCCCGAGCCCGTGGGCCGGGGACCCGGCCCCGAGCACCCCGCCGACCGTGACGGCCGCCGTCGCCACGGTCGGCGGCCGTCATGCCACCGGCCGTCCCGTGCGGCGGCACGGTAACCCGTCCGGCCTAGGGCGTGTTCCATCGTTCCCGCCCGGCGCGAATGATGGAACACGCCCCAGCGGCACGGCCGTCGTTCACGCAGGTGTAACCCGGGCGTCGCACGCGTCACGGCCGCGAAACAACGAGCCGCACTGGCCGAAACCAGCCTTCGGCACTCTCCTCTTCATCTTCATCGCCGACGCCCCGGGTGGCACGGGACGGGTAACCCGGGTTTTGATCGGCTTCCACGCAGAGGAGACGCCGATGCCGGACGGCTTCAGCGCGGGCGACACCGCCTTCGTGCTCATCAGTGCGGCCCTGGTCATGGTGATGACCCCGGGCCTGGCCTTCTTCTACGGGGGCATGGTCAGGGCCAAGAGCACACTGAACATGCTGGCGATGAGCTTCCTCTCGCTCGGCATCGTCAGCGTGCTCTGGGTCCTCTACGGGTACTCGCTCAGCTTCGGGCCCGACTCCTTCGCCGGTCTGATCGGCAACCTGGACTTCCTTGGGATGCGCGGCATCGGCCTGAACGACCTCACCGGGACCATCCCGGTCACCGCGTTCGCCACCTTCCAGCTGATGTTCGCGATCATCACCCCGGCGCTGATCAGCGGCGCCGTCGCGGACCGGGCCAAGTTCGGTGCCTGGGGCCTGTTCATCGCGCTCTGGGTGACCGTCGTCTACTTCCCGGTCGCGCACTGGGTGTTCTTCTTCGACGGCGGTCACGGCGGCTGGCTGGGCGACCGCAACGGCGTGATCGACTTCGCCGGCGGCACGGCCGTGCACATCAACGCGGGCGTGGCCGGCCTCGCGCTCTGCCTGGTGCTGGGCAAGCGGGTCGGCTTCAAGAAGGACCCGATGCGCCCGCACAGCCTGCCGCTGGTGATGCTCGGCTCCGGGCTGCTGTGGTTCGGCTGGTTCGGCTTCAACGCGGGCTCGGCGCTGGCCGCCAACGGCGTCGCCGCGATGGCGATGGTCAACACCCAGGTCGCCACCGGCGCGGCGCTGGTCGGCTGGCTGGTCTACGAGAAGCTCAGGCACGGCGCGTTCACCACGCTGGGCGCCGCCTCCGGCGCGGTGGCCGGCCTGGTCGCGATCACCCCGGCCTGCGGCTCGGTCAGCCCGCTGGGCGCGGTGGCGATCGGCCTGATCGCCGGCGCGGTCTGCGCCGCCGCGGTCAGTCTCAAGTACCGCCTCGGCTTCGACGACTCGCTCGACGTGGTCGGCGTGCACGCGGTGGGCGGCGCGATCGGCTCGCTGCTGATCGGCCTGTTCGCCACCGGCGGGGTCGGCCAGACCGCCAAGGGCCTGTTCTACGGCGGCGGGCCGGCGCAGCTCGGCAAGCAGGCGATGGGCGTGGCCGTGGTCGCGGCGTACTCCTTCGTCCTCTCCTGGCTGCTGGCGAAGGCGATCGACAGGACGGTCGGTTTCCGGGTCGCCGAGGAGGTCGAGGTGGCTGGCATCGACCAGGCCGAACACGCCGAATCCGCCTACGATTTCAGCGCGGTGGGCGCGGGCCTGGCGCGGGCCCTGCCGGGCCTGGTCGGCGCCGCCGCGGCCGCGAGGTCGGCGGAGCAGCCCGTCGCCGGGAAGGCCGTCGCCGGGAAGGCCGCCGCCGAGAAGGCCGTCGAGCCCGCCGCCACGGGCGCCGAGAAGGCCGTCGAGCCCGCTGCCAAGGCCGCTGAGAAGCCCGCCGACAAGACCACCGCCGAGAAGACCGAGGTCGACGCCCGATGAAGCTCATCACCGCCGTGATCAAGCCGTACCGCCTGGACGAGGTGAAAGCCGCCCTGCAGGACTTCGGGGTGCACGGCCTGACCGTCACCGAGGCCAGCGGCTACGGCCGCCAGCGCGGCCACACCGAGGTCTACCGGGGCGCCGAGTACACCGTGGACCTGGTGCCCAAGATCAGAATCGAGGTGCTGGTCGAGGACGAGGACGCCTACGAGCTGATCGAGGTCCTGGTGAAGGCCGCCCGGACCGGCAAGATCGGCGACGGCAAGGTGTGGAGCATCCCGGTCGACGCCGTCGTACGGGTCCGCACCGGCGAGCGCGGCCCCGACGCCCTCTGAGGGCCCTCCCACCACAGGTCGCGCCGCGGGCGGGCCCGTGCTCCCCACGGGGTCGCGGGTCCGCCGACGGCGTATCGGCGCCAGGCCGCCCACCGGCCCCGCACAGGCCGCCCGCAGGCCGTCCGGCGCCGCCCGCTCAACCGCACGACGGACGGGACCACGCCATGACCACCGAGACCAGTCCTTCCGACTACGGCGCCGCCCGGGCCGCGCTGCTCGCCGGCCCCGGACCGGCCGGGCGGCCCCGCCGCGCCGCGCTCGCCCGGCTCACCGACGACTGGCTGGCCGGCCTGCTCGCGGCCGCCGGCGGCCCGCCCGGCGTCGCGCTGGTCGCGGTCGGGGGCTACGGGCGCGGCGAACTGTCCCCGCGCAGCGACCTCGACGTCCTGCTGCTGCACGACGGCCGGCTCGCCCCCGACCTGCCCGAGCGGATCTGGTACCCGGTCTGGGACGCGGGCGCCGCGCTCGACCACTCGGTGCGCACCGTCGCCGAGGCCCGGTCCGTCGCCGCCGCCGACCTCAAGGCCCAGCTCGGCCTGCTGGACGCCCGCCACCTCGCCGGGGACCAGGCGCTCACGACCGCCCTGCGCTCCACCGTGCTCACCGACTGGCGCGCGAGCGCCCCCGCGCGCCTGCCGGAGCTGCGCGACCTCGGGCGGGAGCGGGCCGAGCGGCACGGCGAGCTGTCGTTCCTGCTGGAGCCCGACCTCAAGGAGGCCCGCGGCGGCCTGCGCGACGCCGTCGCGCTCAACGCCGTCGCCGCCACCTGGCTCGCCGACGCCCCCCGGGACGGCCTGGACGCCGCCGCGCTGCGGCTCGCCGACGTCCGCGACGCGCTGCACCTGGCCACCGGCCGGGCCACCGAGCGGCTCAGCCTCCAGGACCAGGAGCAGGTCGCCGAACGGCTCGGCGTGCTGGACGCCGACACCATGCTGCGCCAGGTCTACGAGGCCGCCCGCACCATCGCCTACGCGAGTGACGTCACCTGGCGGGCGGTGGACCGGGTGCTCGCCGCCCGGTCCGGCCGGGGCCGCCGGGCCGTCCGGCTGGCCTTCCCGTTCACCGGCGCCGGGCGCGGCGCGGGCGCGGTGGCCCGGGGCGCGGTCGCGCGCCGGCCGCTCGCCGAGGGCGTGGTCGAGCAGGACGGCGAGGCGGTGCTCGCGCAGGGCGCCCGCCCGGCCGCCGACCCGGTGCTGCCGCTGCGTGCCGCGGCCGCCGCCGCGCAGAACGGGCTCACCGTCTCGTATGCGACGGTGCGCCGGCTGGCCGCCGAGTGCCGCCCGCTGCCGGTGCCCTGGCCGGACGAGGCGCGCGAGCAACTGGTCACCCTGCTGGGCGCGGGCGAGGCGGCCGTCCCGGTGTGGGAGGCGCTGGAGGCGGAGGGCCTGATCACCCGGCTGCTGCCGGACTGGGAGCGGGTGCGCTGCCGTCCGCAGCGCAACGCCGTGCACCGCTGGACGGTGGACCGGCACCTGGTGGAGACGGCGGTGCGGGCCGCGGCGATGACCCGCCGGGTGGCCAGACCGGACCTCCTGCTGGTCGCCGCGCTGCTGCACGACATCGGCAAGGGCTGGCCCGGCGACCACAGCGAGGCCGGCGAGGTGATCGTCCGCGACGTCGCCGCCCGGATGGGCTTCGACCCCGAGGACACCGAGACCCTGGCGGTGCTGGTCCGCCACCACCTGACCCTGGTCGACACCGCGACCCGGCGGGACCCGGACGACCCGGCCACCGTCGAGGCGATCACCAAGGTGGTCGGCACCGCGGCGCAGCTGGAACTGCTGCACGTGCTCACCGAGGCGGACGCGCTGGCCACCGGCCCGGCCGCGTGGAGCGGCTGGCGGGCCTCGCTGGTGGACGGCCTGGCGGCCCGGGTCGCCGCCCGGCTGGCTGGCGCCGGGGCGGTGCCCGTGGAGGCCGCGGCGACCGCCGGGCAGGAACGGCTCGCGGTGGAGGCCGCCCGGACCGGCGGGCCCGCCCTGTCGCTGCTGGCGCAGTCCGAAGGGGCGGACCCGGGCGCCGAGCCGATGGGCGTCGAGCTGACCCTGGCCGTCCCGGACCGGCCCGGGCTGCTCGGCACCGTCGCCGGGGTGCTCGCGCTGCACCGGCTGGCCGTCCGCTCGGCCGGCCTGCGCGAGCTGGACCCGATCGGCGCGGGCCCGGTGCTGCTGCTGTCCTGGCGGGTGGCCGCCGAGTTCGGCGAGCTGCCGGAGGCCGCCCGGTTGCGGGCCGACCTGCGTCGGGCGCTGGACGGCTCGCTGGACGTCGCGCGCCGGCTGGCCGAGCGGGACGCCGCCGCGCCGCGCCGCCGGGGCATCCCCACGCCGCCGCCGGTGGTCGCGGTGGCGCCCGCGGTGGCCTCGGCGACCGCGACCGTCCTGGAGGTCCGCGCGCACGACGCCCCGGGACTGCTGCACCGGATCGGCCGGGCGCTGGACGGGGCGGGCGTCCGGGTGCGGACCGCGCACGTCTCGACGCTGGGCGCGGAGGCCGTCGACTCCTTCTACCTGACCGACGAGGCGGGCCGGCCGCTCGCCGCCGGGCGGGCCGGGGAAGTGGCGGCGGCGGTCCGGGCGGCGTTGGGCTGAGGCCGGCCGGGGGCCGCAGGGGGCCGTAGGGGGCTGCCCGGGGTCTGCTCCGGGGTCTGCTCCGGGGTCTGCTCCGGGGTCTGCTCCGAGGTCGTGGCAACCCGGGTGGAGACCGTACCCGGGGCGGCCGGATACCCTGGGGGGCGACGACCGTACCGATACCGATGCCGCAGAGGACCCGCGACGACGTGTTCGACACTCTTTCCGATCGCCTCGCAGCGACGTTCAAGAACCTCCGGGGCAAGGGCCGCCTGAGCGAGGCGGACATTGATGCCACCGCCCGCGAGATCCGCATCGCGCTGCTGGAGGCGGACGTCGCGCTGCCGGTCGTGCGGGCCTTCATCAAGCAGGTCAAGGAGCGGGCGCTCGGCGTCGAGGTCTCGGGCGCGCTCAACCCCGCGCAGCAGATCATCAAGATCGTCAACGAGGAGCTCATCGCGATCCTCGGTGGCGAGACCCGCCGGGTCCGGTTCGCCAAGAACGGCCCGACGGTGATCATGCTCGCCGGCCTCCAGGGTGCCGGTAAGACCACCCTCGCGGGCAAGCTCGGCCACTGGCTGAAGAGCCAGAAGCACACCCCGCTGCTGGTCGCCTGCGACCTCCAGCGGCCCAACGCCGTCAACCAGCTCCAGGTGGTCGCCGACCGCGCCGGCGTGGCCTTCTACGGCCCGCAGCCGGGCAACGGCGTCGGCGACCCGGTGCAGGTGGCCAAGGACTCGATCGAGTACGCCAAGCAGAAGCAGTACGACGTCGTCGTCGTCGACACCGCCGGACGCCTGGGCATCGACGCCGAGCTGATGCAGCAGGCCGCGGACATCCGCGCCGCGGTCGACCCGGACGAGGTCCTGTTCGTCGTCGACGCGATGATCGGCCAGGACGCGGTCACCACCGCGCAGGCCTTCCTCGACGGCGTCGACTTCACCGGTGTCGTGCTCTCCAAGCTCGACGGCGACGCCCGCGGCGGTGCCGCCCTGTCGGTCGCGCACGTCACCGGCCGGCAGATCATGTTCGCCTCCAACGGCGAGAAGGTCGACGACTTCGACGCCTTCCACCCCGACCGGATGGCCTCGCGCATCCTCGGCATGGGTGACGTCCTCTCGCTGATCGAGAAGGCCGAGCAGACCTTCTCGCAGGAGGAGGCCGAGAAGATCGCCGCCAAGCTGCGCGGCGGTCCGAAGGCGTTCACCCTGGACGACTTCCTGTCGCAGCTGGAGCAGGTCCAGAAGATGGGCTCGATCTCCAAGCTGCTGGGGATGCTGCCCGGGATGGGCCAGATCCGCGACCAGATCAACAACATCGACGACAAGGACGTCAACCGGGTCGGCGCGATCATCAAGTCGATGACGCCGGGCGAGCGCGCCGAGCCGGAGCTGATCAACGGCTCCCGCCGCGCCCGCATCGCCAAGGGCTCGGGCGTCCAGGTCGGCGAGGTGAAGAACCTGGTCGAGCGGTTCTTCGACGCCCGCAAGATGATGTCCGCGATGGCCTCCGGCAAGGGCGTGCCCGGCATGCCGGGGATCCCGGGCATGGGCGGCGGCGCCAAGAAGTCCGGGAAGAAGGCCCCGCAGGCCAAGGGCAAGCGCAAGAGCGGCAACCCGCTCAAGCGCGCGCAGGAGGAGGCCGCGGCCGCCCAGCGCCGCGCGCTCGGCCCGGGCGGCGACCAGGAGCCTGCCGGCGGCGGCGCGTTCGGCCTCGGCGCGGGCAAGGGCCCGGCCGACTTCGAGCTGCCCAAGGAGTTCAAGGACCTGCTGTAGGCCGGTCCGTCGTTCGAGCGGCCCGCCGTCCGGGATCTTCCGGGCGGCGGGCCGCTCGCATGCCCGATGATGGTGGCGTGCGAGTGACGATCAGGGCCCCGCGGGCCGAGGACAAGGACATGTACGCCGAGGCGGTCCGACGGTCCGCCGACCACATCGGGCGGTGGAACCCGGTCGAGCCGGACGGGCTGGCCGAACTGCTGGACCGCCAGGGGCCGGGCCTGCGCACCTTCCTGATCGTCGACCGGGACACCGGCGGGCTGGTCGGCAAGGTGAACGTCGCCAACATCGTGATGGGCCGGTTCTGCAACGGCGCGCTGGGCTACGACGCGTACCTGCCGTTCGCCGGCACCGGACGGATGACGGAGGGGCTGCGGCTGGTCCTGGACCGCTGCTTCGCCCCGCAGTCGGCCGGCGGGCTGGGCCTGCACCGGCTGGAGATCAACGTGCAGCCGGACAACGAGCGGTCGGTCGCGATGGCCGAGCGGCTGGGCTTCCGGCACGAGGGCTTCACCCCCCGGATGCTGTTCCTCCAGGGCGACTGGCGGGACCACGAGCGGTTCGCGCTGACCGCCGAGGAGTGGCCGGGCTCCTCCGGGGCGTAGGGAGCCATCGCGGCCGGTCAGGGGCGTCCTCGGCGCGGCGTTGCGGGTGGCTCGCCCGAGCCCGCGTCCGTATCGTCCGATGGGTGACCGAACCCGTGCCGCCGCGCCAGACCCCCGACCAGCCCTGGCGGTCCGAGGGCGCCCCGCCCCCGCCGCCGCCCCGCCGCCGGATGCCCGGCGGCTGGATGGGCCTCGCCCTCACCGCGCTCGTGGTGTTCCTGATCTCCGACCTGCTGCTGTCCTTCTTCGGCAACGCCGGTGCCACCACGATCTCCTACACCGAGTTCAACGACCAGCTGAACAAGGGCAACATCACCAAGATCTACTCCAAGGGCGACGCGATCGAGGGCACCCTCAAGAGCGCCCAGTCCAAACCGGACGGCGGCAAGGGCGACTACACCGACTTCGCCACCCAGCGGCCGTCCTTCGCCAACGACAACCTGTGGACCACGCTGCAGCAGCAGGGCGTCGAGGTCACCGCCACGTCCCCGGTGGTCCAGCAGCGCAGCTTCCTCGCCAACCTGCTGATCTCGCTGGCCCCCATGGTGCTGCTGATCCTGATCTGGGTGCTGATCGCCCGCCGGATGGCCGGCGGCCTGGGCGCCGGCGCGCTCGGCCGCAAGGCCCCGCCCAAGCCGGTCACCGCCGACCAGGGCAAGCGCACCACCTTCGCCGATGTGGCCGGCATCGACGAGGTCGAGGCCGAACTCGCCGAGGTGGTCGACTTCCTGAAGAACCCGCAGCAGTACCGCAGGCTCGGCGCCAAGATGCCGCGCGGCGTGTTGCTGAGCGGTCCGCCCGGGACGGGCAAGACCCTGCTCGCCCGGGCCGTCGCCGGCGAGGCGGACGTGCCGTTCTTCTCCGCCTCCGCCTCCGAGTTCATCGAGATGATCGTCGGCGTCGGCGCCAGCCGGGTCCGCGAACTGTTCGCCGAGGCCCGCAAGGTCGCCCCGGCGATCATCTTCATCGACGAGATCGACACCATCGGCCGCCAGCGCGGCGCGGGCGGCGGCATGGGCGGGCACGACGAGCGCGAGCAGACGCTCAACCAGATCCTCACCGAGATGGACGGTTTCACCGGCTCCGAGGGCGTCATCGTGATCGCCGCGACCAACCGCGCGGACGTGCTCGACCCGGCGCTGCTGCGCCCCGGCCGGTTCGACCGGCGGATCACCGTCAGCCCGCCGGACCGGGACGGCCGCGCCGCCATCCTGCGCATCCACACCCGGACCGTCCCGCTGGCCGGCGACGCCGACCTCACCCGGCTGGCCAAGGTCACCCCCGGGATGACCGGCGCCGAACTCGCCAACCTGGTCAACGAGGCCGCCCTGCTGGCCGTCAAGCGCAAGCAGGACGCGGTGAACGAGCGGGACCTCTCGGACGCCCTGGAGAAGGTCCAGCTCGGCGCCGTCCGGCCGCTGGTGATGCCGCAGGAGGAGCGCGAGCGGACGGCCTACCACGAGAGCGGGCACGCGCTGCTGGGCATGCTGCAGCCCGGCGCCGACCCCGTCCGCAAGATCACCATCGTGCCGCGCGGCCGGGCGCTCGGCGTCACCCTCTCCACCCCGGAGAACGACCGCTACTCCTACACCGAGCCCTACCTGCGCGGCCGGATCATCGGCGCGCTCGGCGGGATGGCGGCCGAGCAGGTGGTCTACGGGGTGATCACCACCGGTGCGGAGAGCGACCTGGAGCAGGTCACCAACATCGCCCGCGGGATGGCCGGCCGGTGGGGGATGAGCGAGCGGGTCGGCCGGTTGACCGCGGTGCCCGCCGACCCGCAGGGCGCCTACGGGCTCTCCGCCGCGCCGACCACCCTCGACGCGGTGGACGAGGAGGCCCGGCGGATCGTCGCCGAGTGCTACGAGGACGCGGTGCGGCTGCTGACCGAGGAGCGGGCCCGGCTGGACGCGCTGGCGGCGGCGCTG
Source organism: Kitasatospora sp. NPDC086801 (assembly GCF_044745805.1). Classification (NCBI taxonomy): domain Bacteria; kingdom Bacillati; phylum Actinomycetota; class Actinomycetes; order Kitasatosporales; family Streptomycetaceae; genus Kitasatospora; species Kitasatospora sp. NPDC086801. The sequence continues at coordinate 47,741 of NZ_JBIVAX010000003.1, read as the reverse complement.
CTGGAGGCGGAGACGCTGGACGAGGAGCAGGCGTACCGGGCGGCCGGGGTGCCGCGGAAGGGCTCCGCCTCCGACGGGAAGTCGCTCGACCAGGCGTGAACCGGTCGGCCGGGGGCGCTCGCCGTGATGGCGGGCGCCCTCGGTTTCGTCGGTGCCGGTTTCGTCGCTGCCCGTTCCGGTGCTGCCGGTTCCGTCGCTCTCGGTCTTGTCGCCGCCCGGGGCCGTTCCGGTCGCTGTCGCTGTCGCTGTCGCTGTCGCTGCCGGGGCCGGTCGGCCGCCGCTACCGCGGTCGTTCGGCGACCAGGTAGCGGAAGACGTTCTCCATCCGGACCGAGCCGTCCGCGCGCAGGTACGGCTGCAGCGCCTCCTCCAGCTCCTTGGCCACCAGCGACGCGCCGGAGAACTCCTCGGCCGCCTCGAACAGGCCGGTGGAGAGCAGGCCGCGCACCGCGCTGTCCAGGTCCGCGTAGGCGAACGGGCAGCTCACCCGCCCGCTGCCGGCCGGGCGCAGGCCGGCCGGGGCGAGCAGGTCCTCCAACGTGCCGGGCGTGCTCAGCTCGAACGGGTCGCGCGCGGTGGTCCGGCCCGCCCGTCGACGCGCCACGTCCAGCACCGGGGCGCTCTCGCAGCGCTCCGGCGGGCCCCAGGCGGCCAGCACCACGTGCCCGCCCGGGAGGGTCAGCCGGGCGGCCTCGACGACCACCGGGCCCGGCTCGGCGCAACCGGGCAACTGCTCGAAGACCGTCACCAGCGAATGGGCCGAGCGGGGGACGGCGGCGGTCGGCCGGGCGCCCGCGCACACCCGCAGCCGGCGGGCGCGGGCCAGCTCGCGCAGCTCGTCCCGCGGCTCCTGGCCGGTGACCTGGGCGCCGCGCCCGGCGGCGAGCAGCAGTGCCAGTCCGGACCGGCAGCCCAGGCCCAGCACGCTGGTCGCCGGGCCGACCTCCAGCCGGTCGTGGACCGCCTCGTAGAGCGGTACCAGCATGCGCTCCTGGATCTCCGCCCAGTCGCGCGCCCGCGCGGGCCGCGCCGTCCCGGGCTGCGGGTGGTGCGGTCGTGCGCCTGTCGGTCGTACGGTCGTGCCGGTCGTCCGAGCTGAAGCCATCGCGGCCTCCCATCCGGTCCTTCGGTGTGCTGCTACGGCTCCCCCAAAGTCCCGCCCCACTCCAGCGAACAGCGGGTCGGGCCCGGCGTCCAGAGGGGTGCAGGGTGGTGCGCGCGTGTCACGGTCGTGCGCCCCCTGCGGTCGGCGGGTACCCCCGCCTGCCGCTGGCAGGTGCGGTGGTCGTCCGTCCGGCGGGCGCGGGGGTGTTGTCGATTCGAAGTCAGGGGGCCGTGCCCCGTACCATTCGGGCCATGGCTAAGGCACCCGTTCTCACCCCTCAGGCGGAAGACTTCCCGCGCTGGTACCAGGACCTCATCAACAAGGCCGAGCTGGCCGACAACGGTCCGGTGCGCGGCACCATGGTCATCCGACCGTACGGCTACGGCCTGTGGGAGCGGATGCAGCAGGAGATGGACGCGCGGATCAAGAAGGCCGGCGCGCAGAACGCCTACTTCCCGATGTTCATCCCGCAGTCCTACCTGACCAAGGAGGCCGAGCACGTCGAGGGCTTCGCCCCCGAGCTCGCGGTGGTCACCCACGGCGGCGGCAAGCAGCTCGACGAGCCGGTCGTCGTCCGGCCCACCTCCGAGACGATCATCAACGAGTACTTCTCGAAGTGGGTGCAGAGCCATCGCGACCTGCCCCTGCTGATCAACCAGTGGGCCAACGTGGTCCGTTGGGAGCTGCGCCCGCGCGTCTTCCTGCGCACCACCGAGTTCCTCTGGCAGGAGGGCCACACCGCCCACGCCACCTACGAAGACGCCCGCGCGTACGCGTCGATGATCCACACCCAGGTCTACGGCGACTTCATGACGAACGTGCTCGGCATCGACGTCGTGCTCGGCCGCAAGACCGCCAAGGAGCGTTTCGCCGGCGCCATCAACACCCTCACCCTGGAGGGCATGATGGGCGACGGCAAGGCGTTGCAGATGGGCACCAGCCACGAGCTGGGCCAGAACTTCGCCAAGGCGTTCAACACGACCTACCAGCTCCAGGGCGCCGAGCGCGAGTACGTCTGGCAGACCTCCTGGGGCGTCTCGACCCGCATGGTCGGCGGCCTGATCATGTCCCACGGCGACGACAACGGCCTGCGGGTGCCCCCGCGACTGGCCGCCGTCCAGGCCGTCGTGCTCGCCATCAAGGGCGACGACGCGGTCATCGCCAAGGTGCGCGAGATCGGCGCCACGCTGGAGGCCGCCGGCGTCCGGGTGGTCGTCGACGACCGCACCGACACCCCGTTCGGCCGCCGCGCGGTGGACTGGGAGCTCAAGGGCGTGCCGCTGCGCATCGAGGTCGGCCCGCGCGACCTCGAGAACGGCACCGCGATGCTGGCCCGCCGGATCCCCGGCGGCAAGGAGCCCGTCTCCATCGACGCGCTGGCCGCGCTGGTCCCGGGCATCCTGGAGGAGGACCAGGCGCTGCTGCTGCGCCAGTCCCGCGAGCGCCGCGAGGCCCGTACCGTCGACGTCAAGACCCTCGACGAGGCCGTCGAGGCCGCCGCGACCGGCTGGGGCCGGATCTCGTGGGCCGACCTCGGCCCGGAGGGCGAGGCCAAGCTGGCCGAGCAGGGCGTTTCGGTGCGCTGCATCGTCGCGGCCGACGGCTCGGTGCCGCTGGCGGATGACCAGGACGGCAATATCGCGATCGTCGCCCGCGCGTACTGATGACTGTTACCGGCAAGTAATGACTGTTACCGGCGACATTTGCCCGGAATGCGGATGAGTAAGAATCCGGTAACCGTCCGAGGTGCACCCCGGCCGCGGACATCCCTACTGGCCGGTCAACTGCCGGTATTAACGCAATAGCGGTACGGTGTACGGCCCGTGGCCCTGTCAACTCGACGGGTCCACGGGCCGTACGTCCAGGGGCGACAGCCCGCCCCCGGACGGAATTCACGAGGCCCGCCGAGCTGCGGCGGGCCGAAACCGGCAGGGGGTTGGTCTTGCGTCAGATCCGGAACGCGCAATTCGCGCGCGACCATGCATTCCTGGGAGTTCCCTGGGAATTCCCGGAGAACGAGAACATGCGGAACGTCGGCTCGCACTCCATCGTTGGCCTAGCGTGAGCACGACACAGCCCCTCGTCCTCGCGGCCGAACTGGCCGCCGCCTGGAGTGACATCCAGGCCCATCACCAGGACCTCCCCGACCTGGCCTCGCCCGAGGCCCTGATCGGCGAATCCTCCTCGGCCTGTGGCACCCGGCTCGGTTTCGAGCGGCTCCTCCACGAGGCTGCCCACGGTCTGGCCGCGGCCCGGGACATCCGGGACACCTCGCGAGCCGGCCGCTACCACAACCGGCGCTTCCTGCTGCTCGCCTCCGAGCTCGGCCTGGCGCACCCGGTGGAACCGCACGCAAGCAGCGGCTTCTCCCAGGTGACCATGCTCAAGGAGACCCAGGAGCGCTACGCGGAGACCATCGAGCGACTGGACCGTGCCCTCGGCGCGCACCAGGAGGCAGTGGCCGGCGACGGTACGACGCGGGCCTTCCGCGGTCCGGCCGCCCGGCACGGCTCCTCCGGGGGCGGCGTCCGGGTCAAGGCGGTGTGCGGCTGCGGACGGAACGTCCGGGTCGTGCCGTCGGTGCTCGCCCAGGCGTCCATCGTCTGCGGCGCGTGCCAGCAGCCGTTCAAGATCTCGTGACCGATCGGTCCGCCGGGACACCGGAGGGCCGGACGGTTGTCGGATCGGACGGCCGGTGCGCTGGGCGACCGTTGAAGCGGGCGACCGGTGCGTCGGATGACCGTTGCGCCGGGCGACCGGTGCGGCGGAGGACTGTGGGACCGGAAGATCGTTAGACCGGAACACCAGAAGACGGGGAAGGCCGGCGGACGGCTGTGCGGGCAGCGGATCCGGCCGGAGCGAGCGGTACATCGGTGAGTCTGTGGGCGGACCGGGAGCGAGGGCTCCCGGTCGCGCCTTGTGGACAGGCCTGCGAACGGGCCTGCGAACGGGCCTGCGGAGGCGGTCGGGGGGCGGCCTCCGGAGGGCCGGGGTGCGGTCGGGACACGGTCGGGACATGGCCAGGACGCGGTCGGGATGCGTCCTGCGAATGGCCGAGCGAAGGCGGTTCGCGCCGGTATGGCACAATGGACAGCTGAGTACTCGGCAGCCGAGCAGGACCCCTCTCTCCTACGGCTGGCGTGTCCCTTGAACGGCCCACGGCGCAACCCCACGCGTCGGTACGGCCGCTCACCCACGTCAACACCAGGAGAATCCACTCCCGTGGCAGTCAAGATCAAGCTGAAGCGTCTCGGCAAGATTCGCTCCCCGCACTACCGCATCGTCGTCGCCGACTCGCGCACCAAGCGTGACGGTCGCGCGATCGAGGAGATCGGCATCTACCAGCCGACCTACAACCCCTCGAAGATCGAGGTCGACACCGACCGCGCTCAGTACTGGCTGTCCGTCGGCGCCCAGCCGACCGAGCCCGTGCTCGCCATCCTCAAGCTGACCGGCGACTGGCAGAAGTTCAAGGGCCTGCCGGCCCCGGCGCCGCTGCTGGTCGCCGAGCCCAAGGTCGAGGACTTCTCGCACCTGTTCGCGAAGGCCGTCGCCGGCTTCGAGGACGCCACCACCGGTGTTGCCATCACCCCGAAGGCCAAGAAGTCGGACAAGGTCGAGGCTGAGGCCGACGCCGCCGTCGAGGCCTGAGCGTGATCGAGGACGCCCTCGACCACTTGGTGAAGGGCATCGTCGAGCACCCCGACGAGGTGCAGGTGCGCTCGCGCAACCTGCGTCGGGGCAACACCATCGAGGTGCGAGTGCACCCCGATGACCTCGGCAAGGTGATCGGCCGGGGTGGCCGTACGGCGCGCGCACTGCGCACCGTGGTCGGCGCCCTCGGCGGTCGCAACGTCCGGGTCGACCTAGTCGACGTGGACAACATTCGCTGACAGCGCTGCTCGTTCAGCCGTCAGGGCTTGTGAGGCCGGCCGGGACGCATGTCGTCCCGGTCGGCCTTTTCGCGTTTCTCGCGCTTTTCGCATTCCGTCCCGCTTAGGAACTCCAGGAGAACGATCACCGTGCAGCTCGTCGTCGGCAAGATCGGCCGCGCCCACGGCATCAGGGGGGACGTCAGCGTCGAGGTCCGCACCGACGAGCCGGAGCTCCGGCTCGGCCCCGGTGCCGTCCTGTTCACCGACCCCGCGTCGGTGGGACCGCTGACCATCGAGTCCGGCAAGGTGCACAGCGGCCGGCTGCTGCTGCGCTTCGCCGGCGTCAAGGACCGCAACGCGGCGGAGGCGCTGCGGGGCACCCTACTCATCTCCGAGGTCGACCCCGAGGAGCGTCCCGAGGACCCGGAGGAGTTCTACGACCACCAGCTGATCGGCCTGGACGTGGTGCTGCTCGACGGCACCTTCGTCGGCGAGCTGACCGAGGTCGTCCACCTGCCGTACCAGGACCTGCTCACGGTGAAGAAGGCCGACGGGACGGAGGTGCTGGTGCCCTTCGTCAGCCAGATCGTGCCGACCATCGACCTGGAGAACCAGCGCGCCGTGATCACCCCGCCGGTCGGGCTGATCGACCTGGAGCAGGCCGAGGTCGCCCGTGGCGCCTCCGCCGAGGGCGAGGGCGCTGAGGACATCGAGGGCGCTGAGGACATCGAGGGCGCTGAGGACACCGAGGGCGCTGAGGGTGTCGACGGCGCTGAGGGCGCTGAGGGCGCGGACCGTGCCAAGGGTGCGGGAGAGTCGGAGTGACCGTGGAGGAGGGCGTCGCGCCGGTCCAGAACGGGATGCGGATCGACGTCGTCTCGATCTTCCCCGAGTACCTGGAACCGCTGAACATCTCGCTGGTCGGCAAGGCCCGCTCCCGCGGCCAGCTGGACGTGCACGTCCACGACCTGCGCGAGTGGACCCACGACGTGCACCGGACGGTGGACGACAGCCCGTACGGCGGCGGCCCCGGCATGGTGATGAAGCCCGAGCCGTGGGGCGAGGCGCTGGACGCGGTGGTCGCCCGCGGGCCCGAGGGCCAGTTGCCGACGCTCGTCGTCCCCACCCCCAGCGGGCGGCCGTTCACGCAGGAACTCGCCCAGGAACTGGCGAGCCGCCCCTGGCTGGCGTTCACCCCCGCCCGGTACGAGGGCATCGACCGGCGGGTCATCGAGGAGGCGGCCACCCGGATGCCGGTGGTCGAGGCCTCCATCGGCGACTACGTGCTGGCCGGCGGCGAGGTCGCCGTGCTGGTGATGGTCGAGGCGATCGCCCGGCTGCTGCCCGGGGTGCTCGGCAACGCCGAGTCCCACCGGGACGACTCCTTCGCGCCCGGCGCCATGGCCGACCTGCTGGAGGGCCCGGTCTACACCAAGCCCGCCGAGTGGCGCGGTCGGACGGTGCCGGACGTGCTGCTCAGCGGCAACCACGGCCGGATCGCCCGCTGGCGGCGGGAGCAGGCCTTCGCCCGGACCCTGTCGAACCGCTCCGACCTGGTCGAGCGCTGGCGCTACGGCGCCTTCGACAAGAAGGACCGGGAGGCGCTCAGCGTTCTCGGCCTGGCCTGGGACGAGGAGCTCGGCCGATTTCGGTCCGTGGCCGGTGGTGTGGAAGAATAGGCCGCTGCTGTCTGTTGCTGGGCCCCCTTCGTAGGGGTCACGTGGACCGGCGTCCCCGCCACGGGGGGATCGTCGTCAGCCGATGCGGCCCGCAGCAAACCCCATTGTGACGAACTTCCGTGGGCGGCCCGTGGCGCCTGCGATGGAGAGCAACATGAGCAACAAGCTCGCTGCTGTCGACGCGGCCTCGCTGCGTAGCGACATCCCGGCCTTCCGCGCCGGTGACACCCTGAAGGTCCACGTCCGGGTCATCGAGGGCAACCGCTCCCGTGTCCAGGTCTTCCAGGGCGTCGTCATCCGCCGCCACGGCGCCGGCATCGGTGAGACCTTCACCGTTCGCAAGGTCAGCTTCAACGTCGGCGTGGAGCGCACCTTCCCGGTGCACACCCCGGTCGTCGAGAAGATCGAGGTCGTGACCCGCGGTGCGGTTCGCCGCGCCAAGCTGTACTACCTGCGTGACCTCCGCGGCAAGGCCGCGAAGATCAAGGAGAAGCGCGACCGCTGATCCACCGGCTCCCGGCCTCGCCGGGGGATCGGATCGCTCTGAGGAGCCGGGCCACCGCACGGTAAGCTCAGCGCCCGATGAGCACGCACGAACCACCCGCGGACCGCGACGGCAGTCCCGCACCCACCGGTGCGGACTCGCTGTCGCGGTCCGCGGTCGTTTCCGGGGCCGTTTCGGGGCCTGCTCCGGGTGGGCAGAAGCCTGACCCCGGTGGGGAGCCGCGGGCGGAGGCCGAGGGCGCATCGGAGGGCGAGGACGAGCCGGCGGGCGAGGTCACGTCCGAGGACGAGACCGCACTGGAGGACGAGGATCCGGGCCACTCGCGCTCGCGGGACCTGCTGCTGCTCGTGGGGATCTGCCTGCTGGCCCTGCTGCTGGTGAACGCCTTCGTCGCGCGCCCGTTCTCGGTGCCGTCCGGGTCGATGGAGGGCACCCTGCGCCCGGGCGACCGGCTGATCGCGAACCAGCTCGCCTATGCCTTCGGCGGTCACCCCCAGCGGGGCGACGTCGTGGTCTTCGACGGGACGGGCTCCTTCCTGCCGGAGTCGGGCGGGCCGGCCGGCTTCTGGGACGGGCTGAGCTCGCTCGGCCGGGGCCTCGGGCTGGCCCCGGCCGGGAACACGGTCTACGTCAAACGGGTGATCGGCATCGGCGGGGACCGGGTGACCAGCACCGGCCCGGGCGGGCGGATCACCGTCAACGGGGTGCCGGTCGACGAATCCTCCTACCTGGCCCCGGGGGACCAGCCGTCGAGCGTGGCCTTCGACGTGGTGGTGCCGACCGGCAAGCTCTGGGTGATGGGGGACCACCGCATCGCCTCCCGCGACTCGCGCGACCACCTCGGTGAGCCCGGCGGCGGCTTCGTGCCCGAGAGCAGGGTGATCGGCCGGGCGGACTGGGTGGTCTACCCGTTCTCGCGCTGGACCGACCTGGACCGGCCGGCGGCCTTCGCCGCGACTGCGGGGACGGGCGGTCATGGGGAGCAGGGGTAGCAGAGGCAGGGGCCGGCTGGCGGACCGCCCGGTTCCGGAGCCGGACGCCGGCGGACCGGCAGGCGTCGGAGCCGCAGGTGTCGCACCTGTGGACGTCGGATCCGCGAGTGCCGGATCCGACGGTGCTGGGCCAGGGGACGCCGCCCCCGGGGGTGCGGGTCCAGCCGTGGTTCTGCCGGTCCGGGGCCGGGCCGATCGCCGTCGCAGCGCCCGCCGTGCGGCCCGGCGACGCAAGCGGTCGCTGCTGCGCGAGTTCCCGCTGATCATCCTGGTGGCGCTGCTGGTCGCGCTGGTGATGAAGACCTTCCTGCTCCAGGTGTTCGTGATCCCTTCGGGTTCGATGGAGCAGACCATCCAGGTCGGGGACCGGGTGCTGGTGGACAAGCTGACCCCCTGGTTCGGCAGTGAGCCGCAGCGCGGCGACGTGGTGGTGTTCAAGGACCCGGGCGGCTGGCTGGACAACGACCGCAAGCCGTCCGACGACGGTCCGGTGCTGGGGGCGGCCAAGCAGGTCCTCACCTTCGTCGGGCTGCTGCCGTCGGACAGCGAGCAGGACTTGATCAAGCGGGTCATCGGCGTCGGCGGGGACACCGTGGAGTGCTGCGACGCGCAGGGCCGGTTGAGCGTCAACGGCACGCCGGTGGACGAGCCGTACCTCGCGCCCGCCAACCCGCCGTCCCGGCAGCCCTTCAAGGTGCAGGTGCCGCAGGGCCGGCTCTGGGTCATGGGCGACCACCGGGACGTGTCCGCCGACTCCCGCTACCACATGGGGAATCCGGGGCAGGGGACCATCCCGTTGAGCGGTGTGGTCGGTCGGGCCTTCGTGACCGCCTGGCCGCTGGACCGCTTCCATCAACTCGACGTGCCGAGTTCACTCTCCTCGTTGGCGCGGGCTCCGCAGGCGCGCGGAACTGTGCCGGAATCCGTGGGCATTGGGCCGGTTCCGATGGAACCTCCGCTCGTTATGGGTGTGTTGGGCATCCTTCCGGTCGTCGTTCGCCGGCCAGGGCGGCCGCCAGAGTGAGCCGGGCCGGGCGTCTCGCGGCCGGGCCGCGCGCGTGGGACCGCGAGCCGGATGCCTTGGAGTGATAGAGAAGTGCAGGTGCGGCCGGGAGGTCCCGGTCGTGCGCCAAGGCTGTGCTGGTGTCAGGGGAGCCCACGACGGGCAGTCCCGAAGCGTCCATGGTCGTGGTGAGCGTGGTGCCCGCTGTGCGGCACTGTGAGCGCGGGCGCGCGGGCGTCCGCACAGCAGGGAGGAGACGTTGTGGGGGATGTGGTGATCGGCGCCCGCTCAGGTGCCGGGGAGCCCGAGGGCTCTGGCCGTCGAGCGGCCCGGTCCGCCGAGTCAGGTGCGCCCTCGGCCTCGGTCGAGGACGCGGCGGCCCAGACCGCCGACGAGCAGGGCGACGGGGCGGAGGGCCCCACCGAGGGCTCCTCGAAGTCCCACCGGTCCGACGCCGAGTCGGCGGACCAATCGGAGTCGCAGGCCCCCGGCAAGCAGCGCAAGCAGCGTTCCTTCTGGAAGGAACTGCCGATCCTGGTCGGCATCGCGCTGGTCCTGGCGCTCGTGATCAAGACCTTCTTCGTCCAGGCCTTCTCCATTCCGTCGGAGTCGATGCAGAACACGTTGCAGGTCGGTGACCGCGTCCTGGTGGACAAGCTGACCCCCTGGTTCGGGGCGGAGCCCGAGCGCGGTGAGGTCGTGGTGTTCCACGACCCGGGCGGCTGGCTGAACGACGAGCCGACCCAGCAGAGCAACAACTCCTTCGTCCGGGGCGTCCAGGACGTGCTCAGCTTCGTCGGCCTGATGCCCTCGGCGAACGAGAAGGACCTGATCAAGCGGGTCATCGCGGTCGGCGGGGACACCGTCGAGTGCGAGGGCACCGGGCCGGTCAAGGTCAACGGCGTCGCGCTCAACGAGCCGTACGTCTACCAGGGCAACACCCCCTGCGGTGACCATCCGTTCGACCCGGTGAAGGTGCCCAACGGCCGGATCTGGGTGATGGGCGACCACCGCGCCGATTCGCTGGACTCCCGCTTCCACATGGACCAGCCGGGTGGTGGCACCGTTCCGGTGGGCAATGTGATCGGGCGCGCCTTCGTCGTGGCCTGGCCGGTCGGCCACTGGTCGACGCTCTCGGTGCCGGACACCTTCGACCAGAAGGGCCTGGCGGCGGCCGCGCCTCTGGCACCTCCCGTGGCCGGCGCGGTGGGCGCGGTCGCGCTGCTCCCGCTGGTGCGTCGGGTGCGGGACCGGAGGGACGGCCGGAAGGACTCCTGAGCTCCACCGGGTTCTCCCCAACCCTTGCGCGGGCCGTGGTACCGACGAGTAATCTGCTCGGACGTGCCACGGCCCGTCGGCCTTTCCGCCGGTGCCCCCGGCGTGCCAGTGGTGTTCTCCGGTCGGCCAGAGGTGGACGGTTTCGATGAGCGGTGTCGTTGATCAGACGGCCGACCACCCGGCTTCGCCCGCCCTTCCGGGCCGTCGGCTCGCAGCGGTGCTGCAGGGCGTGGCGATCGCGCTCGGGCTGGTGCTGATGATCGGCGGCTTCGCCTTGATCGCGATCGACTACCGGCCGTACAACATCCCGACCGCCTCGATGTCCCCCACGCTTCGGATCGGGGACACCGTGCTCGCCCGGAAGGTCGGCGGCGGGGCCGTCGGCCGGGGGGACGTGGTGGTCTTCCGGGACCAGGACTGGGGTGGCGAGCTCATGGTCAAGCGCGTGGTCGCGGTCGGTGGGGACACCGTCGCGGCCACCGGCAACGACCACCGGCTGACGGTCGACGGACAGGCGGTGGAGGAGCCGTACCTCGCGGCGCAGGGCCCGCAGGGCTCCTCGTTCAGCGTCACGGTGCCGCCGGGGCGGCTGTTCCTGCTCGGCGACAACCGGCTGGGCTCGCTCGACTCCCGCACCCACCTGGAGGTCGACGGCGGGACCGTCCCGGCCGGCGCGGTGGAGGCCAGGGTCGAGGCCACCCTGATGCCGTTCGGCCGGATGGGCGACCTCGGCCGGACCACGGCCTTCGACGGGCTGCCCGGCCCGAAGGCCGGTTCGTCCGGGCCGCTCCGGCCGGCCGCCTACGCGACCGTTGCGGGCGCGGCGTTGATCCTCGTGACTTCGGCGGTGGGCGGGGTGGCGGGCCTGGCCGGCCGACTCCGTCGGGGGCGCAGCTCCTGACCGCGGCCGTCGCGGCCCGGGCCGCTCTGCCGAACATCGCCCCGGACGGCCGCGCCGGGTGGCAGGATCGGTAGCGCCACCGACGCGAACGGAAGGAGCGTGGAGCGCTGCCATGACGGCACAACGGCGCAGGGCGGCGCGGATCCTGCTGCTGGACGGGCAGGACCGCATACTTCTCTTCCTGGGCTCCGACCCGGCGACGCCGGGGGAGACCTGGTGGTTCACGCCCGGGGGCGGCTTGGAACCCGGGGAGGACGTGCGGGAGGCCGCCGCGCGGGAACTCGCGGAGGAGACCGGCCTGCGGGGTGTGGACCTGGGGCCCTTGGTGGCGTACGGCACGGTGTCGTTCTCCTTTCAGGGACAGCGTTACGAGCAGGACCAGTGGTTCCACCTGGCTCGGACCACGGAGACGGGGCTCGACCACTCGGGGATGGGCGAGGAGGAACACGCCCAACTGCTCGCGGCGCGCTGGTGGACGGTCGAGGAGCTGCGGGGGACCGCCGAGTCGGTCTACCCGGTCGGACTGGCGGACTTCCTGGAGCGACTGCTGGCCGAGGGCCCGCCGGTCGCTCCGGTACGGCTCTGAGCGTGGGTGCGGTGGTCCACAATGGGTGGACGTGACAAGTTGAGGGGACGCCTGGATGAGTGCCGAAGATCTCGAGAAGTACGAGACCGAGATGGAGCTCAAGCTCTACCGGGAGTACCGGGACGTCGTCGGCCTGTTCAAGTACGTGATCGAGACCGAGCGACGGTTCTACCTCACCAATGACTACGAGTTGCAGGTGCACTCGGTGCAGGGCGAGGTCTTCTTCGAGGTGTCGATGGCGGATGCGTGGGTCTGGGACATGTACCGGCCGGCCCGGTTCGTCCGGAAGGTCCGGGTGCTGACCTTCAAGGACGTGAACATCGAGGAACTCGCGAAGAGCGATCTGGAGCTGCCCTCGGACGAGTCCGGCTTCGGGAACTGACGTTGGACCGCTCGGACCCGCGTTGTCCAGCGGAATTTCGCGCGATCGGGGCGTCTCACTCCTGCGGGTGACAAAAGTTATCCACAGGCCTGAGTTATCCACAGGGAAGAGGAAATTCCCGGCCCCGCCGTGCGCGACGGTGCAACCTCCACGGCGGAGGTGGTCACCGTGCAGAACACGATCACGAAGGACCAGGCCGTACCGGGTGCGGCCGTACTGGACCCGGCCGGAGCGGCCGGAGCCGTGCGCGACGGCACGCGGGACGGCGCCGGGCCGGGCCCGGGCCGCAGTGCCGGCGGCCGCAGTACCAACAACAACGGGCTCGGCCGCTACGGCGAGCGGGTCGCCGCCCGCCGTCTCACGGAGGCCGGGCTCCGCATCCTGGACCGCAACTGGCGCTGTGTCGAGGGTGAGCTGGACATCGTCGCCCTCGACGGCGACACCGTGGCGGTCTGCGAGGTGAAGACCCGCTCCGAGCGGGGCTTCCAACAACCCAGCGAGGCCATCGGCCAGGCCAAGGCCGCCCGGCTGCAACGCCTGGCGGAGCGCTGGATGGCCGAACGCTGGCCCGGCCACTTCGCGCGGCTGGCCGGTCCCGGGTACGACCCCGGGCCGACGGACCCGCACTGGCCGCCCGCTCCGCCCGGGGGCGTGCGGATCGACCTGGTGGCCGTGGTCAACCGGGCCCGGGGTGCGGCCCTGGTCGACCACCTGCGGGGGGTGGTCTGAGATGGCCTTCGCCCGTACCTGTTCCGTCGCGCTGGTCGGCGTCGACGGAGTGATCGTCGAGGTCCAGGCCGATCTGGAGCCCGGGGTGGCCGCGTTCGCCCTGGTCGGCCTGCCCGACAAGGCACTGTCCGAGGCCCGCGACCGGGTGCGCGCGGCCGTGGTCAACAGCGGTGAGGCCTGGCCGCAGCGCAAGCTGACCGTCGGGCTCAGCCCGGCCTCGGTGCCCAAGAGCGGCAGTGGCTTCGACCTCGCGGTGGCCTGCGCCGTGCTGGCCGCGGCCGAGCGGCTCGACCCGTCGTCCATCGCCGAGCTGCTCATCATCGGCGAACTGGGGCTGGACGGTCGGGTGCGGCCGGTCCGGGGGGTGCTGCCGTCGGTGCTCGCCGCGGCCGACGCGGGATACCGGCGGGTCGTGGTCGCGGAGCAGACCGCGCCCGAGGCCTCGCTCGTCCCCGGGGTGACCGTGACCGGCGTCCGCAGCCTGCGGCAGCTGGTCGCCGTCCTGACCGGCGCGCCCGCGCCGGAGGAACCGCCCGACCCGATCGGAGGCCGACCGGATCCGCTGATGGCCGGCCTGATGCTGCCCAGCGCCGGCGTCCGGGGACTGGCCGACGACAAGGCGGCGCGCCTCGACCTGGCCGACGTGGCCGGGCAGTACGAGGCCCGGCGTGCCCTGGAGATCGCCGCTGCCGGCGGACACCACCTGTACCTCAAGGGCCCGCCGGGTGCGGGCAAGACGATGTTGGCGGAGCGGTTGCCCTCGCTGCTCCCGCCGCTGACCCAGAAGGAGGCTCTGGAGGTCACCGCCGTGCACTCGGTGGCCGGGCTGCTCCCGGCCGGGCGCCCGCTCATCGACACGGCGCCGTACTGCGCCCCGCACCACTCCACGACGATGCCGGCGATCGTCGGCGGCGGCAGCGGTCTGCCGAGACCGGGGGCGGTCTCGCTGGCCCACCGGGGCGTGCTGTTCCTGGACGAGGCGCCGGAGTTCCCGGTCCGGGTACTCGACTCACTGCGCCAGCCGCTGGAGTCGGGCGAGGTGCTGATCGCCCGCTCGGCCGGCTCACTCCGGCTCCCGGCCAGGTTCCTGCTCTGCCTGGCCGCCAACCCCTGTCCGTGCGGTCGGCACTCACGGCGGGGCGAGGGGTGCGAGTGCACTCCTGCGATGGTCAGCCGCTACCAGGGGAGGCTCTCAGGGCCGTTGCTGGACCGGGTCGACCTCCAGGTCCAGGTCAACCCGGTGACGAGGATCGAACTCATGGAGCGGGACGTCACGGCGGAGAACACCGAGACCGTCGCGGCCCGGGTGCTGGCCGCGCGGGAACGGGCGGCGGCCCGGCTGGCGAACACCCCGTGGCGGACCAACGCGGAAGTCCCGGGCCATGAACTGCGGACCCGCTGGCAGCTCGCCCCCGGCGCACTGAACGATGTCGCACGCCAGTTGGAGCGGGGACTGCTGACCGCTCGCGGTCTGGACCGGGTGCTCCGGGTCGCTTGGACGGTCGCCGACCTCGCCGGTCGCGACCGGCCGGACCAGCGGGACGTACGCACCGCACTGGTCCTGCGTACCGGCGTCGAGCAGGGGCTGCCGCGGGCCGAGCGGGTCTACGGCCAGCTCGGTGGCATCCCGGCCCAGCGCAGCGGCCCGGTCGACGAACCGCCCGAAGGACAGGGCCGGTTGGGTCGGTTCGAGAAGCCCGATCACCCCGATCACCCCGGCTGTCCTGATCACCCTGGTCACCCTGATCAGCCGGACCGCCCCGATGCCCCCGGCCAATCCACCCGGTCCGGCTCCGCCAGGCAGTTCGGGAAACGCGACCGGCATCCGGCGAACGAGGACGGTGAGGCATGAACCCGATGAAGGCGCACCTTCAACCTTCCGGCGGGGCGGAGGCCGGGGCCGGGCCCGATCCGGAGCGCCTCGCCCGCGTCGTGCTCAGCCGGTTGAGCGAGCCCGGGGACGCGGTGATCGGCCGATGGCTCGGTCAGCTCTCCGCCGTCGACGCCGTCCGGGCGATCCGCGACGGGACGGTGCCCGCGCACCCCGGGCTGGACGGGCCCCGGCTCGCCGGCTACCAGGCGAGACTCCCCGGTCTGGACCCGGCCGAGGACCTGGAACGGGTGCGAGCCGTCGGTGGACGCTTCATCATTCCGGGGGACACGGAATGGCCCAGCCAACTGGACGATCTGGGCGACGGGCGCCCGATCGGGCTCTGGACGACCGGTACGGGCTCGCTGCGGCTGCTCGCGCTCCGCTCGGTGTCGATGGTCGGTTCCCGGGCCTGCACGGCCTATGGCGCCCATGTCGCGGGGGAGCTGTCGGCCCAACTGGCCGAGCGCGGTTGGGTCGTGGTGTCCGGAGCTGCCTACGGGATCGACGCGGCCGCCCACCGCGGGGCGCTCGCCGTCGGCGGGATGACCATCGGGGTGCTCGCCTGCGGGGTCGACGTGGCCTACCCGAAGGGGAACGCCGAACTGATCCGGCGGATCGGCGCCCAGGGGCTGCTGGTCAGTGAACTCCCGCCCGGGGAGCACCCGAACCGCTTCCGCTTCGTGCTCCGCAACCGGGTCATCGCGGCGCTCACCCGGGGCACCGTGGTGGTCGAGGCGGCGATGCGCAGCGGGGCGCTGAGCACGGCCAGACGGGCGCGGGACCTCAACCGCCACACCATGGGCGTCGCCGGGCCGGTGACGTCGGAACTCTCGGCCGGGGTGCACGCCCTGATCCGCAGCGGCGGCGCCACGCTGGTCACCGACTCCGCCGAGATCGCCGAACTGATCGGGGCGATCGGGGACGACCTGACGCCGCAGCGCAGCGGCCCGGTCCTGCCCCGGGACCTGCTGGAGCCGGCGGTAGCCAGGGTGCTGGAGGCCGTCCCGGCGACGGCGGAGGGCGCGCCGGTCGAGCGGCTGGCCCGGCAGTCCGGACTCCCTCCGGACGAAGTGCTGCAGCGGCTCTACGAGTTGGGCTCGCTCGGCTACGTCGAGCGGCACGGTGCGCACTGGCGCCTGGTGCGGAGGAGGTGACGGTCGGAACGAAGCGCACATCCGCTCCGTGGGATGGCGTGTCGGAATCGCCCGGCTGACCTGCCGATCCAGTTCGTCCGCTCGCGTGCCCGGATCCGGTGACACGAACGCCACCGGATCGGGGGACGACCGAGTGGCGGTAGCGCATTGCAGTGAGTCGGTCACGCTACGCTCCACATGCCTTCCCTATCAGCACATGACTCGGCAGAACGGCGCAGACCAACGCATGCCCACACACATTCCCGGACACAGAGTGACCGGTGGCGCCCGGTCCTCGGGAGGGCCGCGGACCGAGCGGCGCCCCGTGACTGAGTTCCCGCCCAAGGCGACGGGGACGATGGGAGGCCTGTCGCGCCAGGGCGGCCGACCGACGGCGGTGCCGGGCCAGCCCGCCGACGCGGCCGGCGCCGCCACCGGCGACGGCTCACCCCGCCCGATCGCCGCGGGTGCCCTGCCACCGGACGCCACCTCCCCGCCCGGCCCGGAGCAGGGGCCGGGGCCGGGACCGGGTGGTCAGGGCTCCGGGGCCCAGGGGCGCACCGCGCTCGAAGAGCTCTGGCGTTCCTACAAGGAGACCGGCGACCAGCGGTTGCGCGAGCAGTTGATCCTGCACTACTCGCCGCTCGTCAAGTACGTGGCGGGGCGGGTCGGGGTCGGCCTGCCCTCCAACGTCGAGCAGGCCGACTTCGTCTCCTCGGGGGTCTTCGGGCTGATCGACGCGATCGAGAAGTTCGACATCGGCCGTGCCATCAAGTTCGAGACCTACGCGATCAGCCGCATCCGCGGCGCGATCATCGACGAACTGCGCGCCCTGGACTGGATCCCGCGCTCGGTGCGGCAGAAGGCGAAGGCCGTCGAGCGGACGTACGCGACGTTGGAGGCCCGGCTGCGCCGGACGCCGCACGAGCCCGAGGTCGCGGCCGAGATGGGCATCGCGATCGAGGATCTGCACGCGATCTTCAGCCAGCTGTCCCTGGCCAACGTGGTGGCCCTGGACGAACTGCTGCACCCGGTGGGGGAGGGCGGCGACCGGCTGAGCCTGATGGACACCCTGGTGGACCACGGTGCCGACAACCCGGTCGAGGTGGCCGAGGATCGTGAGCTGCGCAGGCTGCTGGCCCAGGCGGTCAACACCCTCCCCGAGCGGGAGAAGACCGTGGTGACGCTCTACTACTACGAGGGCCTCACCCTCGCCGAGATCGGTCAGGTGCTGGGGGTGACGGAGAGCCGGGTGAGCCAGATCCACACCAAGTCCGTCCTCCAACTGCGCGCGAAGCTATCGGACATCCGGTAGCGCGGGCCGGGACCGACCGCCCGGCCCGGGCAGCCTCCGGGCCGTGACCCCGACCGCATCCCCGGGCGGCACATGCCCGGCCGCATCCCCGGGCCGCACGCGCCTGGCCGTAACCCCGGGCCGAATCCCCGGGCCGAATCCCCGGTTCGCGCGCCCGCTCGCACGCCTCGCCGCACGCCCGCACACCCGTGCTCCCTGCCCAAATACGCGGCGCCGTACCGGCCGCAGGTAGGGCTCCGTACAGTGGGAGCGTGCCGAAGATCCGAGCGGCCACGGTGGCCGAGCATCGCCAGCTGCAGCGGGCAGCCCTCCTTGACGCTGCCCGCACCCTGCTCACGGAGGGCGGGATGGAGGCGCTGACCTTCCCCGCGCTCGCTGCGCGCACCGCCCTGGCGCGCTCCTCGGTCTACGAGTACTTCCGCTCCAGGGCCGCCGTGGTCGAGGCGCTCTGCGAGGTGGACTTCCCGCTCTGGGCGGCCGAGATCGAGGCCGGGATGGAGAGCTGCGACAGCGCGGCCGACCGGATCGAGGCGTACGTCCGTGGCCAGCTGGCGTTGGCCGCCGACCCGCGCCACCGGGCGGTGGTGGCGATCTCCGCGCTCGAACTCGACGAGGCCGCGCGCGAGCGCATCCGGGCGGCGCACGGCAAGCTGGTCGGCCTGGTCGTCCAGGCCCTGGAGGATCTCGGGCACACGCAGCCCCGGCTCGCCGCGGCGCTGCTCCAGGGTGTCGTGGAGGCCGCCGTGCGCCGGGCCGAGCACGTGGCCGCCGGGGACCGCGCCGGGTGCGCGGCGGCCGAGCGCCCCGAGCTGATCGCGGACGCCGCTGTGGCCATGGCCCTGCACGGCCTCGACCGAGCCCGAGCCTGAGCCGCCACGCCAACCGGCCCGGTTCAGCTGCTTCGTCCGGTTCCTCAGGTCACCCAGCGCCGCCCAACGGCAGCAGCCGCGCCGCTCCCGCGCCGAACAGGGCCAGCGGGTCGAGGTAGCGCCCGCCGCGCAGCAGCCCCCAGTGCAGGCAGTCCCGCGTGGGGCAGTGTCGTCCGTCGGGGGCGAGCCGCCCGATCACCTGCCCGGCGGATACCTCGGTGCCGACCGGGGCGGTGCCGGCGACGGGCAGGTAGGTGGTCCGCAAGGGGGGAGATCCCGAGCCGGGGTGGGTGACGGTCACCACCGGACGCCCCGCCACCAGCCCGGAGAACGTGACCACCCCGGCGGCAGCCGCCCGCACCTCCGCCCCGGGCGCGGCGGCGAGGTCCACTCCTCGGTGTCCGGCGGCCCAGGGCGTGGCCGGTGGCTGGAACCGCCCGAGCACCCCGCCGGGCCCGCCCACCGGCCAGGCCCGCGCGCCACCCGAACCGGTCCGGCCGGCCTCGCCGCCCTCGTCAGCACCCCCGCCAGTACTTCCAGCACTCCTGTCCGGACCTGGGCCGACGCCCCCGCTGGGTGCGGCGCCCCGCGCCGCACTGCCCGAGACCAGCAGCACCAGGGCCACCAGTACGGCGATCAGCCCCCGCAGCACACCGTACGAGCCCGGCCCCAACCGGCCCGCCCCCAACCGGCCCGCCCCCAACCGGCCCGCCCCCAACGAGCCCGCCCCCAACCAGGCCGGGCCAGCGGCGGACGGAACCGGGCACCCGGCGCGAGCAGTCATGCCCCGAGGCTCGCTGCGCCGCCGCCCCGGCACCACCCACTTCCGGACTCCTGTGGACAAACCGCCCTCGTGGCCTGACCCCACCCCTCCAACGGGTGTACGGATGCCGCCATCCGGTGTACAAGCGGCGTAGCCGCGACGCTTCCACGGCTCGGCCGCCCCGCGCTCCGCACCCCTGCCCCGCGGCCCGGCCGCCCCGCTCCCGCCCCGCCTCCGCCCCGCTCCCGTCCCGCCTCCGCCCGGCTCCCGCCACCGTGGACCCGCCCGCTGAGGGCCCCCGCCAGCCGCGGAGTCGCCCGCCCCGCGGCGCTTCCCGTACACTTCACACGCGACCCGGTCCGCCGGGTCGACTTCGCACGCCCCGCCACCGGTGGACGGACGCGGCCCGGCCGCTGCCCCCGCCAGGTGCGAGTGCCGCTCGGTCCGCCGAGCCCGCCTGGTCTCCGGACCGTGCGGGTTCAAGCGGCTCGGCACGTTCGGGGCGTCAGGCGTGGCTGTCACCTGGCTGCCACGGACAAACCGAGCCTGACCCGGCCGGACGCACCGCGCGAGCGGGGAGCGCCACCGCGCGAACCCGCCGTCCGTTGCGCGACCGCCGGGCCGTAACACCTGAGGAGCACGGCCATGGCCGTCGTCACGATGCGGGAGCTGCTGGAGAGCGGCGTCCACTTCGGTCACCAGACCCGCCGTTGGAACCCGAAGATGAAGCGCTTCATCATCACCGAGCGCAACGGCATCTACATCATCGACCTCCTGCAGTCGCTGAACTACATCGACCGCGCCTTCGAGTTCATCAAGGAGACCGTTGCCCACGGCGGCAGCGTCCTCTTCGTCGGCACGAAGAAGCAGGCCCAGGAGGCCATCGCCGAGCAGGCCACCCGCGTGGGCATGCCCTACGTGAACCAGCGCTGGCTCGGCGGCATGCTGACCAACTTCTCGACCGTCTACAAGCGCCTGCAGCGCCTGAAGGAGCTCGGCGAGCTGGACTTCGCGGACGTGGCCGGTTCCGGCCTCACCAAGAAGGAGCTCCTGGTCCTCCAGCGCGAGCACGACAAGCTGGAGAAGACCCTCGGCGGTATCCGCGACATGCAGCGCGTTCCCAGCGCCGTGTGGATCGTGGACACCAAGAAGGAGCACATCGCGGTCGGCGAGGCCCGGAAGCTCAACATCCCGGTCGTCGCCATCCTCGACACCAACTGTGACCCCGACGAGGTCGACTACAAGATCCCGGGCAACGATGACGCGATCCGCTCCGTCACCCTGCTGACCCGCGTGATCGCCGACGCCGTGGCCGAGGGTCTGAAGTCCCGCGCCGGTGTCGCCAAGGGCGACGTCAAGGCCGAGCCGGGCGCCGACCAGCCGCTGGCCGACTGGGAGAAGGACCTCATCGAGGGCGAGAAGAAGGCCGAGGAGGCCCCCGCCGCCGCCGAGGCCCCCGCTGCCGAGGCCCCCGCTGCCGAGGCTCCGGCCGAGGAGGCCCCCGCTGCCGAGGCGCCCGCCGCCGAGGCCCCGGCCACCGAGGCGCCGGCCGAGCAGGCCTGACGTACCAAGGGTGAGGGGCACCCGCCGGTGCGACACCGGTAGGTGCCCCTCTCTCCCGCGCCGGGACCGAACCATCGGTCCCGGCGTCTCCCCACGCAGACACGCGAGACGCGAGAAGAGATTCACACCATGGCGAACTTCACCGCCGCGGACGTCAAGAAGCTCCGTGAGCTCACCGGCGCCGGCATGATGGACTGCAAGAAGGCCCTGGACGAGGCCGAGGGCAACGTCGAGAAGGCCGTCGAGCTCCTGCGCATCAAGGGCCAGAAGGGCGTTGCCAAGCGCGAGGGCCGTGACGCCTCCAACGGCGCCGTCGCCGCGCTGATCGCCGAGGACAAGACGTCCGGCGTTCTGGTCGAGCTGAACTGCGAGACCGACTTCGTCGCCAAGGGTGACAACTTCGTCAAGGTCGCCGACGCGATCGCGGCTCACGTGGCCAAGACCGCCCCGGCCGACCTGGACGCCGCTCTGGCGTCCGAGATCGAGGCCGGCAAGACCGTCCAGCAGTTCGTCGACGAGGCCAACGCGACCCTGGGCGAGAAGATCGTCTTCCGTCGCTTCGCCCAGTTCGACGGTGACGGCTTCGTCGCGGTCTACCTGCACAAGACCAGCCCCGACCTGCCGCCGGCCGTCGGCGTCCTGGTCGAGCTGGACAAGGAGAACGCCGAGGTCGCGAAGGACGTCGCGCAGCACATCGCCGCGTTCGCGCCGAAGTTCCTGTCCCGCGAGGACATCCCGGCCGAGGACCTCGAGAACGAGCGTCGCGTCGCCGAGGCCACCGCCCGCGAGGAGGGCAAGCCCGAGGCCGCCCTGCCGAAGATCGTCGAGGGCCGCGTCACCGGCTTCGTCAAGGAGAACTCCGTCCTGGAGCAGGCCTTCGCGAAGGACAACAAGAAGACCGTCGCCAAGGTCCTCGAGGAGAACGGCGTCGCCCTCAAGCGCTTCGCCCGCTTCCGCGTCGGCGCCTGAGCCACGTTCCACCTGGTCCCCGGCACCCTTACGCTGGGAACCGCCCCCGCCCGTTGACCAGGGCGGGCGGAACGCCGAACGGGCTCACCCAGTGCCAGCCGTCCACGGGCGGGCCGCGTCGGCACCATGAACGACGAGGAGGCCATTGCCGTGCAGGACACCGAACCGGTTCCCGCGGCAGTGGCCTCCTCTCGCGTACGCGCAGGCCGGGCATCCGCACACCCGCGCCTGTGAGCCAGTAGGTGCAAAAAGGAGAAGTCCATGCAGGAGACGCAGGAGACCGCGCAGGACCCCAAGGCCGGCTCGCGCCGCCGGGTGCTGCTCAAGCTGTCCGGTGAAGCCTTCGCCGGTGGTGGCGGACTCGGCGTCGACCCGGACGTCGTGCACGCGATCGCCCGGGAGATCGCCACCGTCGTCCGTGCCGGTACCGAGGTCGCGGTGGTCATCGGCGGCGGCAACTTCTTCCGTGGCGCCGAGCTGCAGGTCCGCGGCATGGACCGGGCGCGGTCCGACTACATGGGCATGCTCGGCACCGTGATGAACTGCCTGGCGCTGCAGGACTTCCTGGTCAAGGAGGGCATCGAGACCCGGGTCCAGACCGCGATCACCATGGGCCAGGTCGCCGAGCCGTACCTGCCGCTGCGGGCCGTCCGGCACCTGGAGAAGGGCCGGGTGGTGATCTTCGGCGCCGGTATGGGCATGCCGTACTTCTCGACCGACACCACCGCCGTCCAGCGGGCCCTGGAGATCCACGCCGACGTCCTGCTGATGGGCAAGAACGGCGTGGACGGCGTCTACGACTCCGACCCCCGGACCAACCCGGACGCGGTGAAGTTCGACGCGCTGGAGTACTCCGAGGTCATCGCGCGCGACCTCAAGGTCGCCGACCTCACCGCGATCACGCTGTGCAAGGACAACAACCTCCCGATGCTGGTCTTCGAGCTGCTGGCGGAGGGCAATATCGCGCGCGCGGTGAAGAGTGAGAAGATCGGCACACTCATCAGCCAGGATTCTGTCCGGGCCTGAGCAGCAATCAGCCGTACGGGACGGCGCCGTCGCCGTGACCGGCCTCGACGCCGACACCGGTCGGGACAATCGCAGATGAACCGGACAGGGAGATCACAGTGATCGAAGAGACCCTCCTCGAAGCCGAGGAGAAGATGGAGAAGGCCGTCGCCGTCGCCAAGGACGACTTCGCCGCCATCCGCACCGGCCGTGCCCACCCGGCGATGTTCGCCAAGATCGTCGCCGAGTACTACGGCACCGTGACGCCGATCAACCAGCTGGCTTCGTTCTCGGTGCCGGAGCCCCGGATGGCGGTCGTCTCGCCGTTCGACAAGACCGCGCTGAAGGCGATCGAGCAGGCGATCCGCGACTCCGACCTGGGCGTCAACCCGTCCAATGACGGCTCCCTCATCCGGGTGGTGCTGCCCGAGCTGACCGAGGAGCGCCGCCGGGAGTTCATCAAGGTGGCCCGGGGCAAGGGCGAGGACGCGAAGGTCTCGATCCGCGCGGTGCGCCGCAAGGCCAAGGACGCCATCGACAAGCTGGTCAAGGACGGCGAGGTCGGCGAGGACGACGGCCGCCGTGCCGAGAAGGAGCTCGACGACACCACGGCCAAGTACGTGGCCGCCGTCGACGAGCTGCTGAAGCACAAGGAAGCCGAGCTGCTCGAAGTCTGATGAACGACGCCCCTGACGCCCCTGGCTACTGGGGCCCGTCCGACCAGCAGTTCCAGCCCTACCGCCCGGCGCCGCAGCCCCGGCCGCAGGCTCCTCTGCAGCAGGCGCACCCGGCGCCGGAGTACGGCGAGTACCCGGCGCCGCCGCAGGTCCGGGGTTACCCCGGCCACCCGGGCGGCCAGACCGCCTCCCCGGGTGCGCCGGGCGGCGCACCGGGTGACCCCGGCCACCGTTCGGATCACTCGCAGCAGCCTCCGGTGTACTGGGGCGGCGACGCGGAGGAGACTCAGGTCATGCCTCCCGTACCGGCGGGCCCCGGCCCGTTCCCCGGCGTGCCGGACCAGGGCCCGCCGGCGGGCTCCGGCCGGTCGGGCGGCCCCGCCGCCGGCCAGCCCCGGGAGGCCGGTCGGCTGAGCGGCCCGCTGTTCCGGGACGACCGGTCCGGGGCGGCGGTGCCGGGTGTGACGGAGACGGTCGTGCTGCGCGCGATAACCGATGACGCAACCCCCGGCCGCGGCGCCCCGCCGCACCCCGGGGCCCCGGTGCCTCCCGTGCCGCCGTCGAGCCACCCGGCGGCCGGGCAGCCCCACTTCGTGCCGTCGTCCCATCCAGGGCAGGAGACACCCGTGGCCGCCCAGTCCGCCCCGCAGCCGCAGCCGCAGCCGCGCAAGCAGCGCGGTGGCCGTAACCTCCAGGCCGCGATAGGCGTGGGCGTCGGTCTCGGTGTGGTGATCATCGCCTCGCTGTTCGTGGTGAAGGCGCTGTTCCTGTTCGTCGTGATGGCCGCGGTGTCGGTCGGCGTCTGGGAGCTGACCAGCCGGCTCGCCGAGCGCAAGCAGATCAAGGCGCCGTTGGTCCCGCTGGTCGTGGGCGGCCTCGCCATGATCGCCACCGGCTACTGGGCCGGCGTGCAGTGGGCCGCGGCCTCGCTCGCGCTGACCGGGCTGGCGGTGATGGTCTGGCGGATGGCCGAGCCGCCGGAGAACTACCTGCGGGACATAACGGCCGGGGTGTTCACCGCCTTCTACGTGCCGTTCCTGGCCACCTTCGTGGCGATGATGCTGGCGGCCGACGACGGCCCGCAGCGGATCGTGCTGTTCCTGATCGTCACGATCTGCAGCGACACCGGTGCCTACGCCGTGGGCTACAAGTTCGGCAAGACCAAGCTCGCCCCGACGATCAGCCCCGGCAAGACCCGCGAGGGCCTGGCCGGCGGCATCGGCCTGTCGATGCTGGCGGGCGCCGTGCTGATGGAGCTGATCATCGACGGCGGCAGCTGGTGGCAGGGCCTGATCCTGGGCGGCTGCGCGGCGGTCACCGCGACCCTGGGCGACCTGGGCGAGTCGATGATCAAGCGTGACCTCGGCATCAAGGACATGGGCACGCTGCTGCCCGGCCACGGCGGCATCATGGACCGGCTGGACTCGCTCCTGCCGACCGCCCCGGTGGTCTGGCTGCTGCTGGCGGCCTTCGTCGGCAGTTAGACCCCGCCTCCGGCCGCGAGCGGCGGAAGGGCCCCGGACGCCTGCGCGTCCGGGGCCCTCGCACGTCCTGGCCTGCGTCTGGCGTCTGCGACACTGGATGAACCATGCCTAAGCCCGGAGAACTCACCTTTGTCGCGCCGCGCGGCGCCAAGCCCCCGCGACACCTCGCCGACCTGAGCCCCGCCGAGCGCAAGGAGGCCGTCGCCGAGCTGGGCGAGCAGCCGTTCCGCGCCAAGCAGCTCTCCAACCACTACTTCGGCCGGATGTCGAACGACCCGGCGGAGTGGACGGACATCCCCGCCGCCAGCCGGGAGAAGCTCACCGGGAGCCTGCTGCCCGAGCTGATGTCGGTGGTGCGACACGTCTCCTGCGACGACGACACCACCCGCAAGACGCTCTGGAAGCTCTTCGACGGCACGCTCGTCGAGTCGGTGCTGATGCGCTACCCGGACCGGGTCACCATGTGCATCAGCTCGCAGGCGGGTTGCGGCATGAACTGTCCGTTCTGCGCGACCGGCCAGGCCGGGCTGACCCGCAACCTGTCCACCGCCGAGATCGTCGAGCAGATCGCCGCCGGGATGCGCGCGCTCAAGGCCGGCGAGATTCCCGGCGGCGAGGCGCGGCTGTCCAACGTGGTCTTCATGGGCATGGGCGAGCCGCTGGCCAACTACAACCGGGTGCTGGCCTCGATCCGCCGGCTGACCGACCCGGCGCCGGACGGCTTCGGCCTGTCCCAGCGCGGCATCACGGTGTCCACCGTCGGCCTGGTCCCGGCGATGAACCGGCTGGCCGACGAGGGCCTCAGCTGCCGCCTGGCGCTGTCGCTGCACGCCCCGGACGACGAGCTGCGCGACGAGCTGGTGCCGGTGAACACCCGCTGGAAGGTCGCCGAGGTGCTGGACGCCGCGTGGAACTACGCGGAGAAGTCCGGTCGGCGGATCTCCATCGAGTACGCGCTGATCAAGGACATCAACGACCAGGCGTGGCGGGCGGACCTGCTCGGCCGGCTGATCAAGAACCACCGGGTGCACGTCAACCTGATCCCGCTGAACCCGACGCCGGGCTCCAAGTGGACCGCCTCCCGGCCCGAGGACGAGCGCGAGTTCGTCCGCCGGCTCCAGTCGCACGGGGTGCCGACGACCGTCCGCGACACCCGCGGCCAGGAGATCGACGGCGCCTGCGGCCAGCTCGCCGCGGCGGGCTGAGCCGGGGGTCAGCGCAGACCGGCGGCCGCCAGCGCGGCGGTCGCCCCGCCGGTCACCAGCAGCGTGGTGCCCACCGCCAGGGTCCGCAGCGCGACCGCGCCGAACAGCAGCCGGGGCGAGGTGCCGAGGCGCAGCAGCGCGTCGGTGACGTCCCGGCGGTCGGTGTGGACCTCGGCCAGCCGGGCGGCCACGGCGGCGGCCGCGCAGCCGAGCACCAGGCAGGCCTCGACGGCGGGCAGCGCGTCGGCGCTGTCGGGCGTGCCGATCCAGTAGCGGATGGTGGTGAGCACCAGCGCGAGGGCGAGGGTGAGCACCGCCAGCGGCGGGCCGAGGCGGCGGGCCTGGGCGGTGAGTCCGCGGCCGGCCAGCAGCCGCAGCGGGGTGGGCCGGCCGAGCGCGAGCAGCCGTCCGGCCCAGGACAGCAGCGGGCCGGTGAGCAGGGCGAGCCCGACGGCACTGGCGGCCCAGCCGCCGAATGCGGCGGTGCTGGTGCTGCCGAGCCCGGCGGGCAGGTGGATCGGCCGGCCGTCGGCGGCGGCGCCGGGCCGCAGGGCGATGAGTCCGAGGGCGAGGCCGATCACGACGAGCCCGACCGGCAGGGCGATCCGCAGGGCGCCGAAGTCAGTGCCGCCGTGGGCGCGGGTGCGGCCGCCGGGCAGGGTCTCGGTGGGCGGGACGGCGCAGGCGGCGGCGATCCCGGCGGTGAGCGGGACCAGGGCGAGCAGGGTGACCGGCGCGACGGCCGGCAGCGGTACGCCCATGCCGAGGTCGGGGGCGAGCGCGGGCCCGGCGATGTCGTTGCGCAGGACCAGGAAGACCAGCAGGGTGAGCACGCTGCCGAGGGTGCAGGCGAGCGCGACCTCACCGGCGATCAGGGCGCGGATCCGGCCGGAGCCGGCTCCGGCGGCGCGCAGGCCGGTGATCCGTTCGGGCCGCTGGGCGGGGACGGCGCGGGCGGCGACGGCCGCGAACCAGGCGACGGCGGCGAGCGGCGGCAGGCACCAGAGCAGTCGCACCAGCGCGTCGTCGCCGCCGAGCGGGTCGCTCATCGCCCGGCCGAGGGAGCGCAGCAGGAAGGCGGCGACCACGGCGGCGGCCAGTGCGGTGAGCAGCCAGCGGCCGAGGTCGGGCACCCGGTAGCCCCGGGCCAGACGGAGATAGAACACGTCGACTCTTTCAGCGGCTCGGCGTCGTCAGCGGCGGGTGGCCGAGACGGCGGACCCGCCGGCCGTCCAAGGGGCGGCGGGGCCGCGCGGGACGGGGGCGGCGGGGGCGGTGAGCCGTCCGTCGACGAGGGCGACGGCGCGGTCCGCGAACCGGACGAGCTCGGGGTCGTGAGTGGCCAGGACGAGGGTGAGCTGGTGCGAGCGGGCCGCGCTGGTCAGTATCCGCAGGACCTGGTCGGCGGCCTCGCGGTGGAGCGGGGCGGTGGGGTCGTCGGCGAAGACGACGGGCGGCAGCGGGGCGAGGGCGCGGGCGACGGCGATCCGCTGGCGCTGGCTCTGGACCAGCCGGTCGGGGCGCTGCCGGGTGACCTCGCCGACGTCGAGGCGTTCCAGCCATTCGTCGGCGGCGGTGTAGGCGGCCTTGTTGCCGGCGCCGGCGAGCAGCAGCGGCAGGGCGACGTTCTCCCGGGCGGTCAGTTCGGGCACCAGGTGGGGTTCGGAGCCGACGAAGCCGAAGCGGTCGCGGCGCAGCCGCTCGCGTCCGGCCCGGCCGAGGGTGTGGACGGGCGCGCTGTTGAACCAGACCTCGCCCTCGTCGACGGTGTGGTGGGCGGAGAGGCATCCGAGGAGGGTGCTCTTGCCGGAGCCGCGCGGGCCGGTGACGGCGAGCACTTCGCCCTCGCGGACGCCGATCGAGATGCCGCGCAGGGCGGGGGTGCCGTGATGGGACTTGACGATCCCCCGGGCCCACAGCACGTCGTTGTCAGGCGGTGCCGCTGACATGAGGTTCCATCCTGGGTGGCCGCAGGGATATGACAGTCGTCAGATTAGAACGACTGGGACCGGGTGCGGTTGCGGCGCTCTGGTCCATCGCGGGCAAATCACCCGCAATCAGGCATGTTTGATCGGTCAACAGGGTCGGAAAACGCCGCAGGGCGGTCCCGGGGAGTGGGACCGCCCTGCGGCGGAGGGTGGGAAAGGAGGATCAGGAGGTCAGATCTTCGCCCACGCGTCGGTGAGGCTGGTCCGCAGGATCTGCTCGATCTCGTCGAAGGTCGACTGGTTGGAGATCAGCGGCGGGGCCAGCTGGATGACCGGGTCGCCACGGTCGTCGGCGCGGCAGTACAGGCCGTTGTCGAACAGGGCCTTGGAGAGGAAGCCGTAGAGGACGCGCTCGACCTCTTCGTCGTTGAACGACTCCTTGGTGACCTTGTCCTTCACCAGCTCGATGCCGTAGAAGTACCCGTTGCCGCGGACGTCGCCGACGATCGGCAGGTCGCGCAGCTTGTCCAGGGTGCCCAGGAACGCGGCCTCGTTGTCGAGGACGTGCTGGTTCAGGCCCTCGCGCTCGAAGATGTCGAGGTTGGCCAGCGCCACCGCGGAGGAGACCGGGTGGCCGCCGAAGGTGTAGCCGTGCAGGAAGGTGTTGTCGCCCTTGTAGAACGGCTCGGCGAGGCGGTCCGAGATGATCGTGGCACCGATCGGGGAGTAGCCCGAGGTCATGCCCTTGGCGCAGGTGATCATGTCGGGCTGGTAGCCGAACTTGTCGGCGCCGAACATGGTGCCCAGGCGGCCGAAGGCGCAGATGACCTCGTCCGAGACCAGCAGCACGTCGTGGCGGTCGCAGATCTCGCGCAGGCGCTGGAAGTACCCGGGCGGCGGCGGGAAGCAGCCACCGGCGTTCTGCACCGGCTCGACGAAGACGGCGGCGACGGTCTCGGCGCCCTCGTTGAGGATGGCCACCTCGATCTCGTCGGCGCACCAGCGGCCGTAGGCCTCGGGGTCGACCGTGCCGTCCGGGCCTTCGAGGAAGGCCGGGGCGCGGTAGATGTTGGTGTTCGGGGCCTTGTGGGTGCCGGGCACCAGCGGCTCGAACGGGGCCTTCAGGCCCGGCAGGCCGGTGATCGACAGGGCGCCCTGCGGGGTGCCGTGGTAGGCGACGGCGCGCGAGATGACCTTGTACTTGGTCGGCTTGCCGGTCAGCTTGAAGTACTGCTTGGCGAGCTTCCAGGCGGTCTCGACGGCCTCGCCGCCACCGGTGGAGAAGAAGACCTTGTTCAGGTCGCCCGGGGCGTAGTTGGCCAGGCGCTCGGCCAGCTCGATGGCCTTCGGGTGGGCGTAGCTCCACACCGGGAAGAAGGCGAGCTCCTTGGCCTGCTTGGCGGCGGCCTCGGCCAGCTCCTCGCGGCCGTGGCCGGCCTGGACGACGAACAGGCCGGCGAGGCCGTCGAGGTACTTGCGCCCCTTGTCGTCCCAGACGTAGGTGCCTTCGCCCTTGACGATCGTCGGCACGGGGGAGTTCTCGTACGACGACATGCGGGTGAAGTGCATCCACAGGTGGTCGTAGGCGGTCTTGGAAAGGTCCTTCTGCGCCGGGTCGGCTGTCATCGGGTGCCCCAGGTGTAGGTCTGTTTCCGGAGCTTCAGGTAGACGAAGCTCTCGGTGCTCCGCACGCCGGGAAGCGCGCGGATGCGCTTGTTGATCATTTCGAGCAGGTGCTCGTCGTCCTCGCAGACCAGTTCGGCCAGGAGGTCGAACGAGCCTGCGGTGCAGACCACGTAGTCGACCTCGTCGAGGGCGGCCAGCGCGTCGGCGACGGGCTCGATGTCGCCCTCGACCCGGATGCCGACCATCGCCTGGCGGGTGAAGCCGACGGTGAGCGGGTCCGTGACGGCGACGATCTGCATCACGCCCTGGTCGAGCAGTTTCTGGACGCGCTGACGCACGGCCGCCTCGGACAGGCCGACGGCCTTGCCGATGGCGGCGTACGGGCGGCGTCCGTCCTCCTGGAGCTGCTCGATGATCGCCTTGGAGGCGGCGTCGAGGGGAACACTCGCGTTCCGGTCGCGGTTGGCCACGCCGCCACTGTGCCTGATCGTTCCCCTGTTCGCAAGCGAGGAATCTGCTGATTTCGTCGTGATCTTGGAATCGGCGTACGGATTTCATCGCCTACTCGCACTGCGTCTGTCGATACCGGCAGTCGTGCGGCTACCCTGGCACGGTACGCGCGCCGCCCCGCAGCGCAGTGCGCGTTCCCCCAAACCAGTGGACCGTGCCGTCCGGCGCCCGGCTACCCGAACACCCTTCGTGCGCCGGATCCGCCGACGTACCATGGCGCCGGAAACTGCAACGCCGCAGGCCCAGACCGAGGAGAGACCCCGTGAGCGACCTTCGCACGCTGCGCAACTACATCAACGGTGAGTTCGTCGATGCGGCGGACGGCCGCACGCTCGACATCGTCGACCCCACCACCGGCGAGGTCTACGCGACCTCCCCGCTGTCCGGTGCCTCCGATGTGGACGCCGCCATGGCCTCGGCCGCCGCCGCCTTCCCGCTCTGGCGCGACGCCACCCCGAGCACCCGCCAGAAGCTGCTGCTCAAGATCGCCGACGCGGTCGAGGCCCGGGCCGACGAGCTCGTCGACGCGGAGGTCCGCAACACCGGCAAGCCGCGCGGGCTGACCCTCTCGGAGGAGATCGGTCCGATGGTGGACCAGATCCGCTTCTTCGCCGGTGCCGCCCGCCTGCTGGAGGGCAAGGCCGCCGGGGAGTACATGGAGGGGATGACCTCGATCGTCCGCCGCGAGCCGGTCGGCGTCTGTGCCCAGGTCGCGCCGTGGAACTACCCGATGATGATGGCCGTCTGGAAGTTCGCCCCGGCCATCGCCGCGGGCAACACCGTCGTCCTGAAGCCCTCGGACACCACCCCGGCCTCCACCGTCCTGCTCGCCGAGATCATCGGCGGCGTCCTCAAGGACCTGGAGCTGCCGGCCGGCGTCTTCAACGTGATCTGCGGCGACCGCGAGACCGGCCGGATGATGGTCGAGCACAAGACCCCGGCGATGGCCTCCATCACCGGTTCGGTCCGGGCCGGCATCCAGGTCGCCGAGTCCGCCTCCAAGGACGTCAAGCGCGTCCACCTGGAGCTGGGCGGCAAGGCCCCGGTCGTGGTCTTCGAGGACGCCGACATCGCCGAGGCCGTCGAGGGCATCTCGGTCGCGGGCTACTTCAACGCCGGCCAGGACTGCACCGCCGCCACCCGCGTACTGGTGCACGAGTCGATCCACGACGCCTTCGTCGAGGCGCTGGCCAAGGCCGCGGCCGAGACCAAGACCGGCGGCGTGGACGACGAGGACGTGCTGTACGGCCCGCTGAACAACGCCAACCAGCTGAAGCAGGTGGCCGGCTTCATCGAGCGGCTGCCCGCCCACGCCAAGGTCGAGACCGGTGGCCACCAGGTCGGCGAGAAGGGCTACTTCTACGCCCCGACCGTCGTCTCCGGCCTGCGGCAGGACGACGAGATCATCCAGAACGAGGTCTTCGGCCCGGTCATCACCGTGCAGAAGTTCACCGACGAGGACCAGGCCGTCGACTACGCCAACGGCGTCGACTTCGCGCTGGCCTCCTCGGTGTGGACCAAGGACCACGGCCGCGCCATGCGGATGTCGCGCCGGCTGGACTTCGGCTGCGTGTGGATCAACACCCACATCCCGCTGGTCGCCGAGATGCCGCACGGCGGCTTCAAGAAGTCCGGCTACGGCAAGGACCTCTCCGCGTACGGCTTCGAGGACTACACCCGGGTGAAGCACGTCATGACCGCGTTCTAGCGGGTCGTGACGGTCGAGCGCCGTACGACCGTGATCTGATCGCACGTCCATCGTGTGAACTGACAATGGGCCCGGGTCTTTTCGACCCGGGCCCGGTGTCTTTGCATCCTGTCGGCCGTTCGCGTGACCGGCTGACAAGATGAAACTGCACTTCGGGGCCGTGACTCCCTAGCCTTACCGGCATGAGCATCCCCACCGCTGACTCAGCCGCCGGCCAGGCCGTCAAGGCCGCCGACCGCGCGCACGTCTTCCACTCGTGGTCCGCCCAGGCGCTGATCGACCCCCTCGCGGTGGCCGGCGCAGAGGGCTCGTACTTCTGGGACTACGACGGCAACCGCTACCTCGACTTCTCCTCGCAGCTGGTCAACACCAACATCGGTCACCAGCACCCGAAGGTGGTCGCCGCGATCCAGGAGCAGGCGGCGAAGCTCTGCACCATCGCCCCCGGTTTCGCCGTCGAGGCGCGCAGCGAGGCCGCCCGGCTGATCGCCGAGCGCACCCCCGGCGACCTCGACAAGATCTTCTTCACCAACGGCGGCGCCGAGGCGAACGAGAACGCCATCCGGATGGCCCGGCTGCACACCGGCCGGCAGAAGATCATGTCCACCTACCGCTCGTACCACGGCGCCACCGCCAACGCGATCGCCCTCACCGGCGACCCGCGCCGCTGGGCCAACGAGACCGGCGTCTCCGGCGTGGTGCACTTCTGGGGCCCGTACGCCTACCGCTCCAACTTCCACGCCGAGAACGAGGCGCAGGAGTGCGAGCGCGCGCTGGAGCACCTGGAGCAGGTGATCGCCTTCGAAGGCCCCGGGACGATCGCGGCGATCATCCTGGAGACCGTGGTCGGCACCGCCGGCATCCTGATCCCGCCGGCGGGTTACCTGGCCGGGGTGCGGGAGATCTGCGACCGCTTCGGCATCGTGTTCATCCTCGACGAGGTGATGGCCGGCTTCGGCCGCACCGGCGAGTGGTTCGCCGCCGACCACTGGGGTGTCACCCCGGACCTGCTGACCTTCGCCAAGGGCGTCAACTCTGGCTACGTCCCGCTGGGCGGCGTGGCGATCAGCGCCGAGATCGCCGCCACCTTCGCCGAGCGGGCGTTCCCCGGCGGGCTCACCTACTCCGGTCACCCGCTGGCCTGCGCCTCGGCCGTCGCCACCCTCAACACCATGGCGGAGGAGGGCATCGTCGAGAACGCCAAGCACATCGGCGAGACCGTGATCGGCCCCGGCCTGCGCGAACTGGCCGAGCGGCACCCCTCGATCGGCGAGGTCCGCGGCCTCGGCGTGTTCTGGGCGCTCGACCTGGTGAAGGACCGCGGGACCCGCGAGCCGCTCGTCCCGTACAACGCGGCCGGCGCCGCCAACGCGCCGATGGCCGAGCTGGCCGCCGCCTGCAAGCAGCGCGGGCTCTGGCCGTTCGTCAACATGAACCGCTTCCACGTCGTCCCGCCGTGCACCGTCACGGAGGAGGAGGCCAAGAGCGGCCTCGCGGTGCTCGACGAGGTGCTGTCGCTCACCGACGCGCACACCGTCTGACGTACCGATCGGACGGCCCCGGGTGTCGCGTACGCCCGGGGCCGCCCATGTTCCGGAGGCCTTCCCCCATGCCCAGCAGCACCACCCTGACCAGCCCCCACAACTCCCGTACGATACGCCGACGTTCGGTGCTCGGCGGGGCCGCGCTGCTCGGCGCCGGCACGCTGACCGGCTGCGGCATCCCGTCCGCGTACGTCGCCCAGGACCGCCGCTCGGTCCAGGACCGCTCGGACCGCGAGAAGCGGCTCGCCTTCTCCAACTGGACCCAGTACATCGACACCGACGACGAGGGGCACCGGCCGACCCTGGACGCCTTCACCGAGCGGACCGGCATCGCGGTCACCTACACCGAGGACATCAACGACAACGACGAGTTCTTCGGCAAGATCAGCCCGGTGCTCACCCAGGGCGCCGACCCCGGCCGGGACCTCATGGTGGTCAGCGACTGGATGGCCGGCCGGTACGTCTCGCTCGGCTGGGTGCAGGCCATGGACCGGGCCAACCTGCCCAACGTCACCGCCAACCTGGATCCGCAGCTCGCCGACCCGGCCTTCGACCCCGGGCGCCGGCGCAGCGTGCCCTGGCAGTCCGGGATCACCGGCATCG
The DNA here is from genome assembly GCF_044745805.1 of Kitasatospora sp. NPDC086801. Lineage (NCBI taxonomy): Bacteria > Bacillati > Actinomycetota > Actinomycetes > Kitasatosporales > Streptomycetaceae > Kitasatospora > Kitasatospora sp. NPDC086801. The sequence continues at coordinate 13,931 of NZ_JBIVAX010000003.1, read as the reverse complement.
CGTACAACCGCAAGGCGCTCGGCCGGGAGCTGAAGTCGACCGCGGACCTCTGGGCGCCCGACCTCAAGGGCCGGGTCACCCTGTTCGCCGGGCTGGACGAGGCGCTCGGGCTGCTGATGCTCGCCCAGGGCGCGGACGTCTCCCGGTTCAGCGAGGACGACGCGCACCGGGCGATGGACATCGTGCAGAAGATGGTCGACACCGGCCACATCCGCCGCTTCACCGGCAACGACTACACCAGCGACCTCGCCTCCGGCGCCGCCGTCGCCTGCCAGGCCTACTCCGGTGACGCCGTCCAACTGACCGCCCAGAACCCGGACATCGAGTTCGTGGTGCCGGAGGAGGGCGGCGAGCTGTGGGCGGAGAGCCTGATGATCCCCAACCGGGCCCGGCACAAGCGCAACGCCGAACTGCTGATCGACCACTACTACCAGCCCGAGGTGGCCGCCGAACTCGCCGCCTTCGTCCAGTACATCTGCCCGGTGCCGGCCGCCCGCGAGGTGCTGGCGGCCAGCGGCGACAAGGACAAGGCCGAACTGGCGGAGAACCCGCTGCTCTTCCCGACCGACGAGATGCGCGCCCGGCTGCACACCATGCGCGACGTCACCTCGGCGGAGCGGCCCGAACTGCACAAGGTCTGGGGGCGCATCACCGGCGTGTAGCGGTCAGCGGCGGACGGCGTCCAGGGCGAGCAGTGCCACGTGCAGGGAGAGGCAGGACTCCACCTGGTCGAGGTCGACGCCGAGGATCCGCTCGACCTTGTGCAGGCGGTCGTAGAAGGACGGCCGGGACAGGTGCGCGGCGTCGGCCGCCGCCGACTTGTTCCGGCCCTGCTCCAGGTAGATCCGCAGCATCTGCACCAACTGGCCGTTGTGCTCGGCGTCGTGGGCCAGCAGCGGGCCCAGCTCCCGTTCCACGTAGGTCTGCAGCCGGGCGTCGTCGCGCAGCAGGTGGAGCAGGCCGCGCAGCCGGACGTCCGGCAGCCGGTAGTACGAGGCGGCCCGGCCGCCGGGCGCGTCGTGCAGGGCCGCGTCGGCGACCTGGGTGGCCTCCAGCAGGGTGCGCCGGGCGTCCCGGACGGAGCCGACCGAGGAGCCGACCGCGACCACCGGGGCCGGTGCGGCGGCGTTGTCCCGGCCGGCCTCGGCCGACATCCGGCGCAGCGTGGCCGAGAAGGCGTCCAGCGCGGCGTGCTCGTCCTGCTGGGTGCCGAGCGTGATCAGCACGCCGACGCCCTCGTCGTCCAGCGCGCCGACCAGGGCGGAGAGCCGGCAGGCCCGGACGGCTCCCGCGGCGAGCTCGGTGAAGTCGCGCAGCCGGGCCTGCGCCTCCAGGGCGGCCGGGCTCGGGCTGCGCCGCTGCCGCAGCACCACCCCGACCAGCCGGCGGCCCTCCAGCGGGACGCCGAGCGCCTGGGCGCGCAGGGCCACCTCGGAGACGGTCAGCGCGTGGGTGAGGACGCCGGACAGCAGGGTGCGGTGGGTCTGCCGCTCCAGGCTCTCCCGGTCGCGCACCACCAGCCGGTTGAGCGCCAGTGCGGAGGCGCCGCGCTCCAACAGCATGGTGTGCGGGTGGGCCTCGCCCTCGGGCAGCGGGCCGGGCTCCTGCACCAGTACCAGCCGGCCCCAGTCCTGGCCGCGGGCGCCGACCGTGGTCACCAGCCAGCCGCTGCGCGGGTCGTGGCCGGTGCGGCCGGGCGGGCGGACCCCGCGGGAGCGGCGCTCCCAGTCCTCCAGCAGCTCGACCTCCGGGCGTCCGGCGGTGTCGTGGGCGAGCACCTGGTGTGCCAGGTTCTCCAGGACGACCGGCGCGCCCGCCATCCGGGCCACCTGGCGGATCACCTCGGGCGGCTCGGCGCCCTCCACCACCAGCTCGTTGAACACCTGGTGGACGGCCTCGGAGTTGCGCAGCTGCTCCAGCTGGGCGTTGACCACCAGCGCGTGCACGGCCTCGGTGACGGCGACGAAGCGCAGCTCGCGGCGGAGCGTGATCAGCGGCAGGCCGCGCTGTTCGGCGGCGTGCACTAGGGCGCGGGGCAGCGAGTCGAAGTAGCGCCGGCCGTACTCGACGACCAGGCCGGCGACCCCCACCTCGTCCAGCTCGCGGACGTAGCGGGCCAGGCCCTCGCGGTCGTCGGGCAGCGCGATGCCGGTGGTGAGCACCAGCTCGCCGCCCTGGAGCATCCCGGCGACGTCGGGCAGTTCGCTCACGTGGACCCAGCGGACCGGCCGCTCCAGGTGGTCGGCGCCGGCGACGACCTGGGGCAGGCCGCGCCGCATCACCTCCAGGTCGAGCACGCGGGCGACGGTGGGGAGCATCGCGGGCCTCCAGGGCCTTGAGGGACCAGAGTGTCAGGTAAATCATCCATCGCGGCGACGACCTGTCGCCCTCGGTGAACCCTTCCACCCTGTAAGGCCCTACCCGCCGAGGTTGTCGCAGTGACCCTTGTCACGCCGGGGCGGCAGCGGGCATGGTCAGCGGGTCGGCTGTGGCGAAAAACAGACCTCACGCCGGAATCCATCGCGTTGACCGGAATGCAACAGCGGAATCCCTTGTCCGGAGTCCGCCGGACTGCCAGGATCGCGCAACCCCGGTGATCAGCCGGTCGGATTCCCCCACTGCGGAACGGTGAGAATCGCCGTGGCAGTCGACCCACCGGCACTTGGAGGAACCAGATGGACCTGACCGACTTCGGCGCGGGCGCGCAGTACATCGCGGGCCGTCAGACCCGGGGGAGCGGCGAGCCCTTCCAGGTCGTCAACCCCGCGGACGGCAGCGTGGTCGAGCAGGTCGCCCTGGCCACCACCACGGAGGTCGACGCGGCCGTGGCCGCCGCCAAGGCCGCCCTGCCCGGCTGGTCCTCCGCCACCCCCGGCGCCCGCTCCGAGGCGCTGACCAGGCTGGCCGCCGTCCTGACCTCCGCGAGCGCCGACCTCGCCCGGGTGGAGACCGCGCAGACCGGCAAGCCGGTCAAGCTGGCCACCGAGTTCGACGTCCCCGGCACCATCGACAACGTCGCGTTCTTCGCCGGCGCCGCCCGCAACCTGGAGGGCAAGGCGGCCGGCGAGTACTCCGGCGACCACACCTCCTACGTGCGCCGCGAGGCGATCGGCGTGGTCGGCTCGATCTCGCCGTGGAACTACCCGCTGCAGATGGCCGCCTGGAAGGTCCTGCCGGCGATCGCGGCGGGCAACACCATCGTGCTCAAGCCGTCCGAGCTGACCCCGCTCACCTCGCTGATGTTCGCCCGGGCCTGCACCGAGGCGGGCATCCCGGACGGCGTGGTCAACGTGGTCACCGGTGCCGGACGCACCACCGGCGAGCACCTGGTCTCGCACCCGGACGTCGCGATGGTCTCCTTCACCGGCTCCACCCCGGTCGGCCGGAGGGTCGCCGAACTCGCCACCGCGAGCGTCAAGCGCACCCACCTGGAGCTCGGCGGCAAGGCCCCGTTCGTGGTCTTCGACGACGCCGACCTCGACGCCGCCGTGCACGGCGCGGTCGCCGCCTCGCTGATCAACGGCGGCCAGGACTGCACCGCCGCCACCCGCGCGTACGTCCAGCGCCCGCTGTACGACGCGTTCGTGGCCGGCGTGGCCGAGCTGTACGCCGCGATCCGGATCGGCGACCCGCTCAACCCGCACACCGACCTCGGCCCGCTGGTCTCGTACACCCACCGGGACCGGGTGGCCGGCTTCGTCGAACGCGCCCGCTCGTACGCCACCGTGGTCACCGGCGGCCGCGCGCCGGAGAAGGGCCACGACGGCACCGACCTCACCCGCGGCGCGTACCACTCGCCCACCCTGATCACCGGCGCCGCCCAGGACAGCGAGGTGGTCCAGGGCGAGATCTTCGGCCCGGTGCTGGTCGTGCTGCCCTTCGACACCGACGACGAGGGACTGCGGCTGGCCAACGACACCCCCTACGGCCTGGCCGCCTCCGCCTGGACCGGCAACGTGCACCGCTCGCTGCGCGCCACCCGGGAGATCGCGGCCGGGTGCGTCTGGGTCAACGACCACATCCCGATCATCAGCGAGATGCCGCACGGCGGCTACAAGGCGTCCGGCTACGGCAAGGACATGTCCCAGTACTCGCTGGACGAGTACACCCAGGTCAAGCACGTCATGTTCGACACCACCGCGGTCGCCCGCAAGGACTGGCACCGCACCGTCTTCGGAGACAGATAACCCCTGCCCAGGGGCGCCGCCCCCCAGGGCGCCCCGATTCGACCTCTTACCCCCAGGAGGCCCGTCCCATGGCGTTCAACGAGTTCACCGACGGTCTGCCCGAACCGGTCCGCAAGGCCTGGGAACGCAGCCTGACCAGCGGCCGGGCCGCGATCGGCCGCCGCACCCTGCTGCGGGCCGCCGCGCTGACCGCCGGTGCGGGCACCCTGGCCGCCTGCGGGATCCCGGCGGCCAGGACCGCCGGCGGCGACTCGACCGCCAACGCCGCCAAGGACCTCTCGGACACCGAGAAGGTGGTCAACTTCTCCAACTGGCCGCTGTACGTCGACACCGACGAGAAGGACAAGCAGAAGCACGGCACCCTGGACGCCTTCACCGCGGCCACCGGCGTCAAGGTCAGGTACAACGAGGACGTCAACGACAACGTCGAGTTCTTCGGCAAGGTCAAGCCGCAGCTCGCGGCCGGTCAGGACACCGGCCGCGACCTGATGGTCCTCACCGACTGGATGGCCGCCCGGCTGATCCGGCTCGGCTGGGCGCAGAAGCTCGACCCGGCGAACGTCACCACGGCGATCACCACCATCGACTCCCGCTTCCGCGCCCCCGACTGGGACCCGGGCCGGCTGTACTCCTACCCGTGGGCCGGCATCCAGGTCGTCATCGCCTACAACAAGAAGGCGACCAAGGGGAAGGAGGTCACCAGCGTCTCCCAACTGCTGGACGACCCCGACCTCAAGGGCCGGGTCACCTTCCTCTCCGAGATGCGCGACAGCATCGGGATCACCCTGCTGGACCTGGGCAAGGACCCGGCGAAGTTCACCGCCGACGACTACGACGCCGCCGTCGCCCGGCTGCAGAAGGGCGTCGACAGCAAGCAGATCCGCCGCTTCACCGGCAACGACTACGGCCAGGAGCTGTCCTCCGGCGACATCGCGGCCTGCGTCGCCTGGGGCGGTGACCTGATCCAACTGCGCGCCGACAACCCGGACATCGAGTTCGTCATCCCGGAGAAGGGCTACGTCTCCTCGACGGACAACATGCTGATCCCGGCCCGGGCGCAGCACAAGGCGAACGCGGAAAAGCTGATCGACTTCTACTATCAGCCGAAGATCGCGGCGCAGCTGGTCGCGGGCATCGGCTTCGTCTCCGCCGTCACCGGGATGAAGGACGAACTCGCCACCCTCGCCCCGGACAGCGCGGCCAACCCGCTGGTCGTACCCACCCCCGAGATGGCGGCCAAGGCGCACGTGTTCCGCACCCTCACCGAGACCGAGGAGAGCGACTTCGAGCAGAAGTTCTCCAAGCTCATCGGCGCCTGACCCCCACCCGCGGCCCACTCACGGCAGAGAACCCAGGAAGACACCCCATGACAGACCAGCAGCGCGACGCGGCCGCCGGCGGCGACGTCCGCCTCACCGGCATCGGCAAGACCTACGGCGCCTTCACCGCCGTCCACCCGCTCGACCTCACCGTCCCGCAGGGCTCCTTCTTCGCCCTGCTCGGCGCCTCCGGCTGCGGCAAGACCACCACCCTGCGCATGATCGCCGGCCTGGAGGAGCCCACCAGCGGCACCGTCCTGATCGGCGGCCAGGACGTCACCGACCTGCCCCCGTACAAGCGGCCGGTGAACACCGTCTTCCAGAGCTACGCGCTCTTCCCGCACCTCGACATCTTCGAGAACGTCGCCTTCGGCCTGCGCCGCCGCGGCCGCAAGGACGTCAAGAAGCAGGTCGAGGAGATGCTGGAGCTGGTCGAACTCGGCCAGTACGCCCGGCGCAAGCCGCACCAGCTCTCCGGCGGCCAGCAGCAGCGCGTCGCCGTCGCCCGCGCCCTGATCAACCACCCCCAGGTGCTGCTCCTCGACGAGCCGCTCGGCGCGCTCGACCTCAAGCTCCGCCGCCAGATGCAACTGGAGCTCAAGCGGATCCAGACCGAGGTCGGCATCACCTTCGTGCACGTCACCCACGACCAGGAGGAGGCCATGACCATGGCCGACACCATCGCGGTGATGAACGGCGGCCGGGTCGAGCAACTGGGCGCCCCCGCCGAGCTGTACGAGAACCCCGCCACCACCTTCGTGGCCAACTTCCTCGGCCAGTCCAACCTGCTGCCCGCCGAGGTCACCGGCACCGACGGCGGCGACCTGCTGCTCACCGCGGCCGGCGCCCGCCTCGCCGTGCCCAAGGCGCGCTGCGCCACCGAGGCCAAGCAGGTCCACCTGGGCGTGCGCCCGGAGAAGATCACCATCGCGCACGCCTCCGCCGAGGTCGCCGACGGCCGCAACCGACTGGCCGGCACCGTCCTCGACTCCAGCTTCATCGGCGTCTCCACCCAGTACGTGGTGCGCACCGACGGCGGCCAGGAGGTCGCCGTCTTCGAGCAGAACATGGAGCGCGACGCCCGGATCGTCCCCGGCGCGTCCGTCCTGCTGCACTGGAACCCGGCGCACTCCTTCGCCCTGGACGCCGCGCAGGCGATCGACGCGGGCACCGCGGAGGAGGCCGCATGACCACCACCACCCCGGCCGCACCGCCGCAGGCGATACCCCCCGACGGCGGCCCCCTGGCGTCGGAGGCACGGAAGCCGAAGCGCAAGCTCACCGCGTACTGGCTGCTGCTGCCCGGCATCGCCTGGCTCGTCGTCTTCTTCGCCGTCCCGATGGTCTACCAGGCGTCCACCTCGCTGCAGAGCGGCTCGCTCGAAGCGGGCTTCAAGGTCACCTGGCACCTCGCGACCTACTGGGACGCCCTGGTCGAGTACAAGTGGCACTTCGTCCGCTCGTTCTCCTACGCGGGCATCGCCACCGTGCTCTGCCTGGCCGTCGGCTACCCGCTCGCGTACACGATCGCCTTCAAGGCGAGCAAGCGCTGGCGCAACGTCATCCTGATCCTGGTCATCGCGCCGTTCTTCACCAGCTTCCTGATCCGCACGCTGGCCTGGAAGACCATCCTGTCCGACGGCGGGCCGGTGGTCGGCGCGCTCAACACCCTGCACGTCCTGGACGTCACCAACGCGCTCGGCCTCACCTCCGGCGACCGGGTGCTCGCCACGCCGCTCGCCGTGGTCTGCGGTCTCACCTACAACTTCCTGCCGTTCATGATCCTGCCGCTGTACACCTCGCTGGAGCGGATCGACCCCCGCCTGCACGAGGCGGCCGGCGACCTGTACGCCCGGCCGTTCACCACCTTCCGCAAGGTCACCTTCCCGATCTCGCTGCCCGGGGTCGTCGCCGGCACCCTGCTCACCTTCATCCCGGCCTCCGGCGACTACATCAACGCCCAACTGCTGGGCTCGCCGAGCGAGCAGATGGTCGGCAACGGCATCCAGAAGCAGTTCCTGAACGTGCTCGACTACCCCACGGCTGCCGCACTGAGCTTCATCCTGATGGCCCTGATCCTGGGCATGGTGACGGTCTACATGCGCAAGGCCGGGACGGAGGAACTGGTCTGATGTCCCGGATTACCAAGTGGATCCGCGCCCACCTGGTGGTGCTGGCCGGCCTGCTGGCCCTCGCCTACCTGGTGCTGCCCAACCTGGTCGTGCTCGCCTTCTCGTTCAACAAGCCGGTCGGCAAGTTCAACTACGAGTGGAACGAGTTCTCCACCGACGCCTGGACCAACCCCTGCGGCGTGGCCGACATGTGCCAGTCGCTCTCGCTCAGCCTGCAGATCGCGGTGCTCGCCACCATCGGCGCCACCGTGCTCGGCACCATGGTCGCCTTCGCGCTGGCCCGCTACCGCTTCCGCGGCCGCTCGGCCACCACCGCGATGATCTTCCTGCCGATGGCCATGCCCGAGGTGGTCATGGCCGCCTCGCTCGGGACGCTGTTCCTCAACATGCGCATCCCGTTCGGCTTCACCACCATCCTCATCGCGCACATCATGTTCTGCCTCAGCTTCGTGGTGACGGCCGTCAAGGCCCGCGTGATGAGCATGGACCCGAGGCTCGAACAGGCCGCCCAGGACCTCTACGCGACCCCCACCCAGACCTTCCTGCGGGTCACCCTGCCGCTCGCCGCCCCCGGCATCGCGGCGGGAGCGCTGCTCAGCTTCGCGCTCTCCTTCGACGACTTCATCATCACCCAGTTCAACTCGGGCCCGACCACGGTCACCTTCCCGATGTTCGTCTGGGGCGCGTCGCAGCGCGGCATCCCGGTGCAGGTGAACGTCATCGGCACCGCGATGTTCATCGCCGCCGTCGCGCTGACCGTCGCCGGCCAGTGGCTGGGCAACCGCCGGAAGGCCACCGCCTGACGTACGGTCGGGTGCGGTGGCTGAACAAACCATCGCCTAAGTACAGAAAGTGGCTGATAATGCATGGACTCCGCCCGCGCACTCAGTGACGCCAGGCCCACCCCCTTCTGGCTGGAGGACCCGGGTCGGCCGGCGGCCCTGCCCGCCCTGGTCGGCGACACCACCTGCGACCTGCTGGTCGTCGGCGGCGGCTACTCCGGCCTCTGGACCGCCCTCATTGCCAAGGAACGCGATCCCTCGCTGGACGTCGTGCTGGTCGAGGGCAACGAGGTCGGGTGGGCCGCGTCCGGGCGCAACGGCGGATTCTGCGCGGCCAGCCTCACCCACGGCTTCGGCAACGGCCTGCAGCGCTGGCCCGCCGAACTCGCCCAGCTGGAACGCCTCGGCGCCGCCAACCTGGACGGCATCGAGGCCACCCTCAAGCGCTACGGCATCGACGCCGAGTGGGAGCGCACCGGCGAGATCGACGTTGCCACCCAGCCGCACCAGGTCGAGGAACTCCACGAGATCGCCGAGGCCGTCGCCCGGTACGGCTTCGACCTCACCGTCCTGGACGCCGACGAACTGCGCGCCGAGGTGAACTCGCCGACCTTCCTCGGCGGCCTCTGGGACAAGGAGGGCGTGGCGATGGTCCACCCCGCCAAGCTCGCCTGGGGCCTCCGGGACGCCTGCCTGGGCCAGGGCGTACGGATCTTCGAGCACACCCGGGCCACCGACCTGCGGGAGTACGGCAGCGGCATGGCCGTCCGCACCCCGTACGGACGGGTCTTCGCCCGGCGCGTCGCACTCGGTACCAACGTGTTCCCGTCGCTGGTCAAGAGGGTCCGCCCGTACATCGTGCCGGTGTACGACTACGCACTGATGACCGAGCCGCTCAGCGACGAGCAGCTCGCCGCGATCGGCTGGCGCGGCCGGCAGGGGCTCGGCGACAGCGCCAACAAGTTCCACTACTTCCGGCTCTCCGCCGACAACCGGATCCTGTGGGGTGGCTACGACGCGGTCTACCACTACGGCGGCCACGTCCGACACGAGTACGACCAGCGGCCGGAGACCTTCCGCACGCTGGCGAACCACTTCTTCCGCTGCTTCCCGCAGCTGGAGGGCCTGCGGTTCACCCACGCCTGGGGCGGTGCCATCGACACCTGCAGCCGCTTCTCGGCGTTCTTCGACACCGCCTACCGGGGCAAGGTCGCGTACGCGGCCGGGTACACCGGGCTCGGCGTCGGCGCGACGCGCTTCGGCGCCGAGGTGATGCTCGACCTGCTGTCCGGCGAGCGCACCGAGCGCACCTCGCTGGACATGGTGCGCAGCAAGCCGCTGCCGTTCCCGCCCGAGCCGGTGCGCTGGGCCGGGATCGAGATCACCACCCGCTCGCTGGAGCACGCGGACCGCAACGGCGGCCACCGCAACCTCTGGCTGCGCACGCTCGACCGGCTGGGGCTCGGCTTCGACAGCTGACCCCGCTATCCGTGTAAGAGAGACCCGCCGTCCGCCTCTCCTTGGTGACGGCGGGTCTCAGTCTTCCCCGCCGCGTCCTGACCAGGACGACCCGACCGGAACAGCGGCAAGAAGCGGGGACAGACATGGAGAGCACCGGACTGCACTGGCTCGCCCAGGTGGCACCGGACCCGGAGGCCTTCCGGGAGCAATGGGAGCGCACCGGGCTGGGGCTGATGTTGCTACCGGCCGGCCGCCGCTGGGACGTCCTCTCCGTCCCCGGACGGCTCGGGCGCCCGGCCCTGGAAGTCCTGGACACCGGCTCCCGCGGCCCCGTCCTCACCGACTTCGGGGGCGAGCACGTCAGTTTCCTGGTCCCGGTCGGTACCGCCGCCCGCTGGATCGGCACGGGCGTGCGCAGCGCGGGGGAGGGCACCTGGATCGTCGTCCCGCACCCCGAGCGCAGCAGCCGCGGGGTGCGCTGGCTGGTCCCGCCCGACGGATCCGGACGGCTCAACGACCCGGTGCTGCTGGAGCTCGCCCTGCACGAGGCGGCGGCCGGGCTCAGCGGCTGGTGATCCCCGTCCCGGGCTCCGGGCCCGGGCGCCGGCCCCGGGCTCGGGCTCGGGGCTCGGGACGGCGGTGGCGCGCAGGGCGCGCAGTCGCGTCAGACTGGAAGCGTGACCACCGCCCCGGGCGCCGTCGACGCGCCCCTCCGACCGGGCCCGGCCCAGCTGCGCCTCGCCGCACTGGCCGCCCCCGTCTGCGACCGGTACGGGCTCGCCCTGGCCGGCGGGCATGCGCTGCGCGCCCACGGCGTCGCGGCCTGCCCGCAGGACGGACTCACCCTGGTGACCGGCGGCGCCGACCTGTCGGAGGTGGCCGCCGCGCTGGGCGAGGCCTACCGTGCGGCCGGCGGCGGGGTCGCCGAGCGCCCGGGCACACCGCGCCTGGAGCAGCTCACCGTCCGGCTCGCGCTCGGCGGGCGGTCGCACTCGGTGGAGCTGCGGAAGGAGCCGCTGGCCCACCGGCCGGTGCGCTTCGACCTCGCCGTGCCGCCGACCGGCGAGCCGGCGGTGGCGCTGTCGGTGGTCCTGTCGGTGGTCCTGCCGGTCGTCGCCCTGGAGGACGCCGCCGCGCTGACCACCGCGCTGCTGGTGGACCGCGGCATGCCGCGGGACCTGGTCGACGTGCACGCCCTCACCGGCTGCTACCGGGAGGGTGAACTCCTCGCACTGGCAGGCGAATTGGACGCCGACTTCCAGCCTGCGGCGCTCGCCGACCGGCTGGAGACGCTGGCCGAGGCGGCGGACGGCCGGTTCCGGGCCCGGGGTGTCGCGGCGGGCGCGGTGGACGGGCTGAAGCGGTGGGCGCTCGCCTGGGCCCAGGACCTGCGGCTGGACCTGTTGGAGACCCAGGAGGCGGCCGACGGGCTGCACGACCCGTACCTGGAGGACGAGGAGTCCTGAACGCGGGCGGCGGCCAGGCTCCGTGCGTTCGCCCTCGTAGGTCCGGCTTCACGCGGCCATCCTTGTGGGTCCGGCTTCACACGTTCGTCCTCGCGCGTTCGTCCTCATATTCGGCCTCCCTCACGCATTCGGCCGAGCAACCGGACGACCTGTAAGGCTGAATCCGGGATCCCCGTCAGCCTGTTCGTTGAGGCGGGGCGCGGCGGCCACCAGACTGGAGACGAGCGCGGTAGCCCCGTGAATCCCGTCGCCCGGCCCACTCGCGGGCGGCGCCAGACAGGACCGGCGGCAGGACGCCGCCCGGGACTTCGGAGGCAGACGGACTTGAGCAAGCACATCATTCACTGGATCGGCGGCGAGCCCGTCGCCACCGCCGGCGCGGCGCCCCGCCGCGGTGACATCTTCGACCCGGCCACCGGCCAGGTCGCCGGCCAGGTCGACTTCGCCGAGATCGCCGAGGTCGACCAGGCCGTGGCCGCCGCCGCCTCGGCCTTCGTTGAGTGGCGCACCGCCTCGGTCGCCAAGCGCACCACCGTGCTGTTCGCCTTCCGCGAGCTGCTGAACGCCCGCCGCGACGAGCTGGCCGCGATCATCGTGTCCGAGCACGGCAAGGTCCACTCCGACGCGCTCGGCGAGATCGCCCGCGGCCTGGAGGTCGTCGAGTACGCCTGCGGCATCCCGCAGCTCGTCAAGGGCGGCTTCACCGAGCAGGCGTCCACCGGCGTCGACGTCTACTCGATCCGCCAGCCGCTCGGCCCGGTCGCGATCATCTCGCCGTTCAACTTCCCCGCCATGGTGCCGATGTGGTTCTTCCCGCTCGCCATCGCGGCCGGCAACACCGTCATCCTGAAGCCCTCGGAGAAGGACCCGTCCGCCGCCAACTTCCTCGCCGGGCTGTGGAAGGAGGCCGGCCTGCCGGACGGCGTCTTCAACGTCGTGCACGGTGACAAGGCCGCCGTGGACCGCTTGCTGGAGCACCCGGACGTCAAGTCCGTCAGCTTCGTCGGCTCCACCCCGATCGCCCGCTACGTCTACGAGACCGGCACCCGCTACGGCAAGCGCGTGCAGGCCCTGGGCGGCGCCAAGAACCACATGCTGGTCCTGCCCGACGCCGACCTCGACCTCGCCGCCGACGCCGCGGTCAACGCGGGCTTCGGCGCGGCCGGCGAGCGCTGCATGGCCGTGTCCGTCCTGGTCGCGGTCGACCCGATCGGCGACGAGCTGGTCGACAAGATCAAGCAGCGGATCGCTTCGCTGAAGGTCGGCCCCGGCTGCAACGGCGACTCCGAGATGGGCCCGCTGGTCACCGGCCAGCACCGCGACAAGGTCACCTCCTACGTCGAGTCCGGTGTCGCCGACGGCGCCGAGCTCGCGGTGGACGGCCGCAAGCACCCGATCACCGCCGAGGACGAGAACGGCGCCCCGACCTCGGACGGCTTCTGGCTCGGCCCCACCCTGTTCGACCACGTGAAGCCGGGCATGTCCGTCTACAACGACGAGATCTTCGGCCCGATCCTCTCCGTCGTGCGCGTCGCCTCCTACGACGAGGGCCTGGCGCTGATCAACGCCAACCCGTACGGCAACGGCACCGCCCTCTTCACCAACGACGGCGGCGCGGCCCGACGCTTCCAGTTCGAGGTGGAGGTCGGCATGGTCGGCATCAACGTGCCGATCCCGGTCCCGGTCGCCTACTACTCCTTCGGCGGCTGGAAGGCCTCCCTGTTCGGCGACGCCCACGCGTACGGTCCGGACGGCGTGCAGTTCTTCACCCGCGGCAAGGCCGTGACCCAGCGCTGGCTGGACCCCTCGCACGGCGGCATCAACCTCGGTTTCCCCACCAACAGCTGATCCCTCCGCCCCGCGGTCGTGCCGGCCGGACCCCTCTCCCCGGGGTCCGGCCGGCCCTTGCGTCCTGTTTGCATCCGGTCGCGATCCCGCGTAGAGTTCTTCGAGCTGCCTGGCAGGGAGCACCGGACACGCATCTGCGCGGACGGTCCCGGGGTAGCCAATCCTTTTGAAATACCACTTCCTGGTCTGGGCTGGGTTGCGTTTTGTCGCGGCTTGGTTCTTATTCGGCGTGCTCGTTTTATTGGATTGCGGCGGATTCGCTTTTCGGAGCAGGGATCGGCTAGAGTTTGAAACGTCGGACGGGGCGTCAAGCCGCAGAAGACACCGGCGAGTTGGATGAAGGAAGCCCCGGAAACGGAGCGGAAAACATCTGATAAGCTGGGAACACGAAAGAACGAAGCGCCCGGAGGGCCCGCTGGAAGGCGGCCTGAAGGAAGTGTCCGTTCCTTGAGAACTCAACAGCGTGCCAAAAGTCAACGCCAGATATGTTGACATCCCCGGCCTCGATCGTCTGATCGGGGTTGGAGATTCCTTTTGAAGTAAAACACTAGCGAGGACGCAGTGCGCGGGATCACCTTATTCCGGTGGTTGCCGTGCCGCTCAACGCGGGTGTGGACCGGCCCTGCTTCATGTTGGGGCCGAGTAGACATTCACGGAGAGTTTGATCCTGGCTCAGGACGAACGCTGGCGGCGTGCTTAACACATGCAAGTCGAACGGTGAAGCCCTTCGGGGTGGA